>CAZJFC010000013.1:0-6049 GCA_964545245.1 uncultured Rickettsiales bacterium | reverse complement strand
GTCGCGGCTAACATCCCGCCGATAACGCCGGTTCCGATGGAGTGGCGGCTTGCCGCGCCAGCGCCGGAGCTGATGGCAAGCGGCACGCAGCCAAGGATGAAGGCGAGAGAGGTCATCACAATCGGGCGGAAACGAAGGCGCAGCGCCTCAATCGCCGCCTCAGTGGTGGATTTTCCTTCCTCATGTTTCATCACCGCGAATTCCACGATAAGGATTGCGTTCTTCGCGCCAAGCCCGATGAGCGTCAGCAGCCCCACCTGGAAATAAACGTCATTGCTGAGGCCGCGCATCCACACGGCAAGCACCGCGCCGAACACCGCGAACGGAACTGCCATAAGGACGGCGAGCGGCAGCGTCCAGCGTTCATATTGCGCGGAAAGGATAAGGAATACCATCACAATGCCGAAAATAAATGCGGTCGCGGCGGAACCCCCGGCGGTTTTTTCCTGAAATGCCTGCCCCGTCCATACCAGCGTATAATCCTGAGTCAGTGCCTCTTTTGCTACTTCTTCCATCGCCGCAAGCGCCTGCCCGGAGCTGTAACCCGGAGCAGGGCCACCCATGATTTTCGCGGCAGGGAAAATATTATAACGCTCGACGATATCCGGGCCGATGATGCGCTCGACCTTCACCAGCGCGTCGAGCGGGATCATCACCCCGTCATCCGAGCGCACGAACACTTTGCGGAGGTCTTCCGGTTTTTCGCGGAAAGTGGAATCGGAGGAAAGGCTCACACGGAAAATCCGCCCGAACAAGGTGAAATCATTCACATAGAAACTTCCGAATGTGCTCTGCATCGCCTCGAACACCGAGTTCACCGGCACTTTCAGCGCCTTGGCCTTCGCCCTGTCCAGTTCGACATAATATTGCGGGACGTTCGCCGAAAGCGTGGTCTGCACGCCCGCAAGCTCCGGCCTTTGCGCGGCAGCGGCAACCAGCTTGCCCGCCATTTCGCTCATATCCTTGATATCACCTTTGCCACGGCTCTGCATATAGCCTTCAAAACCGCCGGTCATGCTCATACCCATAATTGGCGGCGGGGTGAACGCGACCACGAACGCATCCTTGATATCCGCGCCGATGCCCATGAACCTCCCCGCGAGCGAAGCAGCGTCAGAGCCTTCCTTCTGGCGGGTTTTCCAGTCATTCATCGTCACGAATGAAACGCCGGAACTGGTTTTCTGCGAGCCGCTCAAAAGGTCAAACCCGGCAAAGGAAACAACATCCTTCACTTCCGGCTGGGTCATCAGGCGTTTCGTCATTTCGTCCATCACCTTCTCGGTGCGATCGAGCGAAGCGCCCGGCAGCAGCATCGGCATCACCATCACATAGCCCTGGTCTTCATCCGGCACGAGCGAGCCGGGAACGCGGCTGAACAGAAAAGCGGTGATGGCAAGCAAACCCACGAACATGGCGATTGCTATCCCGGTGCGGCGGATAAGGAATTTCGCGCCATCGGTATATTTATTGGTCAGGCTGTCGAACACGGAATTGAATTTTTTGAAAAATCCTTTCGGCTCTTTGTGTTCCTCATTTTCTTTCAGGATAAGGGCGCAAAGGGCGGGGCTTAAGGTCAGCGCCACAATGCCGGAGATAACCACCGAAATCGCGATGGTGATGGCGAATTGCTTATACATCTCGCCGGTCAGCCCGCCCATGAACCCGACCGGGACGAACACCGCGCAGAGCACAAGCACGATAGCGATAACCGGGCCGGTAACTTCTTCCATGGCCTGGATTGCGGCGTCGCGCGGGGATTTTTTTTCGGTTTTTATTATCCGCTCAACGTTTTCGAGCACCACGATCGCGTCATCGACCACGATACCGATTGAAAGCACCAGCCCGAACAGCGTCAGCAGGTTTATCGAGAACCCAAGCAGGTACATCCCCGCGAAAGTTCCCACAAGTGAAACCGGAACGGCAATCAGCGGGATCAGCGTCGCACGCGCATTCTGGAGGAACACGAACACAACGAGGATCACGAGGATGACCGCCTCAGCGAAGGTGCTGACAACCTCATTAATTGAAACCTCAACGAATTTGGTTGTATCAAACGGCGCGGCATAGGCAATGCCTTCAGGGAAAGTTTTGGAAAGCTCGGCAATTTTATCATAAACCGCAGTGGTGGCCGAAAGCGCATTCGCGCCCGGCTGTAAATAAAGCCCGATAGCCACCGAAGGCTTGCCGTTATAAGTCGAGGCGAAGCTATAATCCTGCGCACCTAGTTCAACCTTCGCTACATCCTTCAAACGCAGCGTTGCGCCCTGCCCGTCCGAGCGGAGGATGATATTCTCGAACTCGCTCACCTCCATGAAACGGCCTTGCGTCGTCACGGTATAGGTAAACGCCTGCGGGTTATCAATCGGCTCCTGCCCGAACGCACCCGCCGCAAATTGCGAGTTCTGCTCGCGTATGGCATTGGCGACATCGGTAGGGGTGAGTTTATATTGCGCGAGCTTGTCCGGCTTCAGCCACACGCGCATGGAATAATCCTTCGCGCCGAAAAGCTCCGCCTTGCCGATTCCGGGAACGCGCTTCAACTCGTCGATTACATTCAGGAGCGCATAGTTGCTCACATAGATCGGGTCATAGCGCCCGTCCGGCGAATACATGGTGATAACCGCAAGGATAGTGCTGGACTGCTTATCCACCACCACGCCCTGCCTGCGAACTTCCTCAGGAAGCCTTGCCAGCGCGGCCTGCACGCGGTTGTTCACGTCAATCGTCGCCTGGTCGGGGTCGGTTCCCACTTCAAACGTCACCGAAAGAGACATGGTTCCGCCGTTTGAACTGGTGGAACGCATATATAACATTTTCGGCACGCCGTTTATCTGCTGTTCAAGCGGCGCAGCCACCGTGCTTGCGATAACCTCGGCGGAAGCGCCGGGATAGCTCGCCGCGACCACAACTTCCGGCGGGACGATATCAGGATATTGCGCGATCGGCAGCCCGCGTATCCCGGCAAGGCCGGCAATGAAAATAACGATTGAAAGCACCGAGGCAAAAACCGGGCGGTCGATAAAAAAACGTGAAATCATTCCCTATTCCTTCTCCTGTTCCGGTTTCGCTTCTGGTTTATTCTTTTGTTCTTCTTTCTTTTCTTTCGGCTTCACCACTGCCGCCTGCTGCACGGCATTGGCTTCTTCAACCGTTTGCGCCACCACCGGGGCATCCGGGACAACCTTTATCATCCCTTCCACCACCACGCGGTCGCCTTTTTTAAGCCCGCTTTCAATCAGGCGCTTGCCGTTATTGAGCGGCCCAAGCTTGACCGGGGCAATCCCGGCTTTTCCTTCCGGCGTCACCACATAAACAAACGTCCCCATCGGGCCTTGCATGATCGCCTTGTCGGCAACCGCGATCGCATTCACCTTTGACATCCCCTCAACAACCACCCGCACGAACTGGCCGGGGAGCAGGCTTCCGTCCGGGTTCTCCACCACCGCGCGGGAGCTTACGGTTCCCGTCTGCGGGTCAATGATGCTGTCGGTGAAATTCACCTTCGCCTTGTCCTTATAAACAATCCCGTCGCCAAGATGGATTTCCGCCAGCAGGGTTTTATCTTCCGGCAGGATAACATTTCCGTTTGCGACTTCATTCCTCTGCCACAACGCTTCCGCATCGGGAATGGCGAAATAAATATAGATCGGGTCAAGCTGCGAAATCCTTGTCAGAAGGGTACTGTCGGCAGTTACAAGGCTGCCCTCGGAAATTCCCTCGCGGCTGGTCACGCCCGCAATCGGCGCGGTAACTGTAGTATAACCAAGATTTATCTGTGCGGTGCGAAGCCGTGCTTTTGCCTGTTCATAAGCTCCCTGCGCCTGGTCATGCTCGCGTGCGCTCAGCGCCTTTTCCTTATATAACCCCTCCGCACGTCCCCAGTCTTTTTCCGACTGGGTTAGAGTGGCGCGTGCTTCGGCAAGCTCCGCCTCGAACGGTGCCGGGTCAATGCGGAACAGCACATCGCCCTGTTTCACTGCCTGCCCTTCGGCATATGAGCGCTTCTGGAGGATGCCGCTGACCCTTGCGCGGATCTCCACCTCACGCGAACCCGCCACACGCCCGGAATATTCATATGTCAGCGGGATATCCGCCGGGTTGATTTCCTCAACCGTCACCGCGGCGGGCGGCATCTGGTGCTGCTGCGGAGCCGGGGAGCCGGAAAATATGCTATATATGATATAAGCCAGCACAAAAATTACTGCGGCAGCGATTCCTGCTTTTACTGGTTTTTTTCTCTTGCTGGACATAAAAATTCTCCGGACGGATTTATTAGGGGTAAAAAAATCACTGGCAATTATACATACAGTGATGTATGTGTAAATAACAAGTTGTATAAAAAATCAATAATGGTCAGAAAAACAAAGCAAGATGCTGAAAAGACTAGGAATCTTTTGTTGGATACAGCAGAAGTGATTTTCCTGGAGAAAGGTTATGCCTCCGCCTCCCTGGATGAGATTGCGCGGGCGGCGAAGCTTACCCGTGGCGCGGTTTACTGGCATTTCAAGAATAAATATGATTTGTTCGAGGCGATGGTCCAGCGCGTGAAAATGCCGCTTGATGAAATGATGGAGCAGGCGCTTCAGGATAAAAACCCTTTACAGGCGTTGAAAGAGCTTTGCATTTATATACTAACCAACCTCGCCGGGGATGAGCGCGCGCGGCGCGTATTCACCATCCAGATGTTCAAATGCGAGCATATGCCGGATTGTGACGGGAACCGTGAGGAATATTACAAATGCAAAAAAGAGGAACTGGTCGAGAAATTCAGCAAGACTTTCGGTTCAGCGAAAAAGGCAGGGCTGCTGGCAAAAAACCTTAGCCCGGAAAACGCCGCCCTCGCCCTGCACAGCCATATGACCGGAATATTCTATACTTATTTATATGCACCGGATGAGATGGACATTAAAAAACTCGCCCCCAAATTCATCGACATCTTCTTCCGCGGCATTGCAGCTTAACAGCGTATAGGGGTGGTTTGCCTCGCAACTTCCTCCCTGCCCTCTGATGCCTCAGGGCTGGCTAATACAGTGCGCGGCTGGGATTGCCCAAGCATAAAAGTAATCCTACCGACAAGAAAAGAATATCCCTTCTCCCTATCATCGCCCTTGCCACAGGTATCCATCTTATGTGTAGCCCAGTCCAGCACTGTCCTGCCATCATTATCTCTTACCCCAGGATTAATGTTATCCCGATCCAGCAATACATTAGCGACCATAAAATTACCGTTAATTACCGCGCAAGTAAGGGCTGTCTGATTCTCATTATTTCTGGTATTCAACCTTGCGCCATTCGCAAGCAAAAATTTTACCGCTGCCAGTTGGTTGTTATTTGCAGCCCAAATAAGCGGCGTATTTCCAGAGATTGCATCCCTGGCATTCACATCCGCCCCCTTCGTCAACGCATCATTGTATTGCCTCAATCTCGCCTTGCATGGCGGCTTCTAGCAATACTTCATTTATTCGTTGCTTTTCATGCTGCATGGCATCTCTTACCTCACTTATCAATGCCGCATTTGCCCCGCGCTTTAACGCAGCGGATACAGCGTCCATATCCCCTCTCCCCGCAGCACGCTTCAATTCCACATCAGGGCTTACTTCATACGCATCAGCCATAAAACACTCCTTGTTTATATTTATATTATTATGCCTGATTACTATCCCAATATATTTGCAGAGTCAATTGTATATTAACGCATATTAATCACTAACCCGCCCGGTTCACCTGCACTTTGAGAGCTTGTCGGCCATCCTTGTCGGCTCCGGCAGGCGATAGCGCGTGAGGCATTGCATAACAAGGCCGGTGGCGGCGTCCATCCCGACGCGGTGTCCGGGCGAGATGAACAGCGGCCTGACGTTATCCTTGCTTCTTAGCACCGTCCCGATTCTTTCCCCGCCGGAGAAAAGCCCGCTTGTGCTGCCCTTGCGCACGCCGGGTTCCTGAAAATTCCCGGTCAGGAGCGATTTGGCAACCCCGATGCTCGGCATATCGAGCATCACCCCAAGATGCGCGGCAATTCCCATCCTGCGCGGATGCGCGATGCCGTGCC
>CAZJFC010000012.1:7560-39733 GCA_964545245.1 uncultured Rickettsiales bacterium | reverse complement strand
CGGTGTTGGTAACTACATACTCTCAACCAGCTTTGATGCAGGGCATAATTACCAGTTCATCACTCCGCTCGATACTGGATTGAATATTAATAAACGGGATATAACAGCAAGCTTTAATGAGAGCTTTACAAAGAATTATGGGGAGGCCAATCCAAATATCACCTATCATGATTTTACATTTGATAACCTTGTGAATGGTGATACAGGGAGTGATTTTACGATAATCTCTGATTTTAACGGTGTTAATTCGCATACGGCTGCCGGTACATATAACATCTATGCTACTATAAATGGTGCTAATTATAATATTACCAACACACCTTCAACAAATATAGTAATAAAATATATCGAAGAACCCAATATACCAGCACCTGAGCGTAACCACTACAATTTACCTGATACTGTCCAAAAGACTTTGCAAACTCCTATCATAAATAGGCATACTCTGGAGCCTGCGGTACATTATATTTTTGATGATGAAGAAGTGGATACCGAAGATGCGGAAATGCAGGTTAGGAAAGAAAGAGATAAAAAGTCTACAGAAGAAAACTCTGATCTGGCGCTTAAAATAGATGAGAATCTAGCCAAGTATTATGGTATTTACTAGGTGCTATTATTTTTAGGTATCCCGCAATTTTTGTTCGATGTTTTTCGTATCGGTACTAATTCCTAAGAAATAGGCAATGCGAATTAAAAGTAGCTGACGATAGACTCTGTATATTAGCTTTTCTACTTATTGTCGCTAAATCTTCTATTACGGATTGAATTATAACTAAACTGAAGCAGTTTAGAGGTTTAGTAATTGATTTTTCCATATGCCTGTTTTAATGACAGCGCTATGCTGATGTGTAATGTATATGCTTTGATTCTGGCTGGTGGTGGTGGAACCCGGTTATTTCCACTCAGTACGGTTGATCGGCCAAAACAATTTATTGATTTAACCGGCTCAGGGAAAAGCCTTTTGCAGGAAACTTGTGAGCGTGCGCTTGGTTTTGCTTTGCCACAGAACATTCACATTTCAGTTAGCCAGCGCCATCGGCGTCATACTCTTGTGCAAATGCTTGGATATCCTCCGGAAATAAGCTCCAATATAGTATATGAGGATATGGCTCTCAATACCGCATATCCTATTCAGCAAGGGATACGCAAAATTCGTGATGAAAATGCTATTGTTGTAGTCATGCCTTCCGACCATTATATAGGTGAGGGATTTGCAGAGGCAGTATTTGAGGCGCATAAGGTTGCGGAAGGAGGCAAAATAGTATGTTTTGGTATACGGCCCGATTCTCCCAATACTAATTATGGATATTTGCTTCATAATCGTTTCCATGAGAAGCCCACTCAGGATTCTGCTAATAATTTATTCAGCCGCGGAGCACTCTGGAACAGCGGAATATTTGTTTTCAAGGCCAGCGTAATGAGAGAGGAATATAATAAATATTGCCCAAAAATCAGCGCTCCGATTTCATTTGATAAGGCGATTATGGAAAAAACTGATAAAATCAACGTTATTGAGGCTGATTTTGAATGGGCGGATCTTGGCAGTTTTGAAATGCTGGATAAATTCTCCGCCAATAAAAAAGTGATTAGTGGTTAAAGGCTGAATTCTGTTGCTGCTTTCTTCAAGTTGGCTTATTAACGCGCATGATATGAAGGAATTAAGTAAAATTTCTGAACTGTATGATAACTATGACGGATTCATTCTGGATATATGGGGTGTGATTCATGATGGTCAGGCAGTATATCCCGGCGTTATTGAGTGCATGCGAAGTCTTCGGGAAGCAGGAAAAGAAGTCGTGTTTCTTTCCAATGCACCTCGGCGGGCCGGTAAGGTAAAAAGCGTACTTGCAAAATTTGGGATAACTGAGGATTTATATAAAGATGTTTTGAGTTCCGGAGAGGTTGCTTATCAGGAGCTTTCTAAACATGCGTCGGGTAATTCAAAATATTATTATATCGGGCCGGATAAAGACCGTGATTTATTGGAAGGTCTGGGTTTCACAGAAGTAAATAATCCTGAAGAGGCGGCGTTTGCAGTTACTACCGGTTTTGATAATGACAATTCGACCTTGGATGAGAAGCTTCCCCAAATTGAAATTGCACTGGCGCTTAAAATGAAGATGTTCTGTGTTAATCCGGATTTGATAGTAGTACGTCAGAATGGTTCTAAAATGCTTTGTGCTGGCGTAATTGGCGAATATTATAGGCAGAATGGCGGGGAGGTGGAATTCATAGGTAAGCCATATTCAAAAATCTATGAATATGCTTTTGCTAAATTCTCGTCTGGTATTAAAAAACTCCGCATAGTTGCGGTTGGTGATGGCTTTGATACTGATATTCTGGGGGCTGCTAATGTTGGTATTGATTCAGTTCTATGCCTTGGAGGCATTCTTAGCGTAACCGGGATTCCAGTGGCAGAGTTGGTAGAAAGGTTTGGAATCAGTCCCAGCTATACGATTGCCCACTTTAATTGACATAAAGCTTTAAAAGAATTACCCTGCCTTTAATGAGTAATTTATTAGAGGTTGCACGCAGTGTATCGGGACATAGGTGGAAATTCAGGGAATATGAGGAAAGGGTTGTTAAGACTCTGATGCAGTCTTTTGGCTTTTCTGAAGTATTAGCCAAAATTCTAGCTGGCAGAGGGGTAAGCGCAGAAACTTCCGAAGATTATCTGAAACCAACTATCAGAAACTTATTACCTGATCCGTTGCATTATCGTGATATGAGTCAGGCGGCTGAACGTCTGGCTGAGGCCGTGCGCAAACGTGAGAAAATAGCCATTTTCGGCGATTATGATGTTGACGGCGCGACCGCATCAAGTGTTTTAAAAAGGTATTTCGCTTCAGTCGGTGTTGAGTCACGTATATATATTCCAGACCGTATTGATGAGGGATATGGGCCGAATGAGAAAGCTATCACAGAGTTATGGGAAAGCGGTTCGCGTGTGTTGGTAACGGTGGATTGCGGAACGGTTTCATATGAACCGTTGGCCGTGGCTAAAAGACTGGGATTTGATACTATCGTTGTTGACCACCATATGGGCGGGGATCTGCTGCCAGAGGCTTATGCTGTGATAAATCCCAACAGGATGGATGAAACAACGGAGCACCGTTATATGTGCGCGGCCGGGGTTTCATTTATGTTGGTTGTTGCGGTGAATACCAAGCTGCGCGAGCAGGGATTTTTTAATACTTGCAAAGAGCCTAATGTTCTTAACTTGCTTGATTTGGTTGCGCTTGGAACCATTTGCGATGTCATGCCGTTGGTTGGCGCTAACCGTGCGTTTGTTTCTCAGGGGCTTAAGATTTTTGCTAATAGGAGCAATGTGGGGCTTGCTGCGCTTGCGGATGTTTCAAAGCTCTCAGAAAAACCGGCAGTTTTTCATTTAGGCTTTGTGTTAGGGCCGCGTATAAATGCAGGGGGCAGGATAGGTGAGGCCAGTCTTGGAGCAAGGCTGCTCACTACTAATGACGTTGCAGAGGCTAAAGAAATAGCGATGACTCTGAATAAGCTTAACGAGGAAAGGCGGGCAATTGAGAATATTGTTGAGGAAGAGGCTACAAAGATTGTTGAGCGTGAAGGTATCAAAGAGCCATTCCTGATGCCTGTTGGTTATGGTTGGCATCAGGGAGTGGTTGGCATTGTGGCGAGCCGCTTGAAAGACCGTTATTACCGTCCGACAGCAGTTGTAACCATTCATAACGGAGTGGCTAAGGCGTCCGCGCGTTCAATCACCGGAGTGGATTTAGGTGCGGCAGTAGGCAGCGCGCGGGATTCTGGCCTGCTTCTTTCTGGAGGAGGCCATGCGATGGCAGCGGGATTTACATTTGAGGAGTCAAAGCTTGTCGAAGTTAAGAATTTTATCAGGGAACGTTTATCCGGTCAGGTTGAGGGTAATAGCAACCGTATAATTAATCTTGATGGTGCCTTATCTGTTAATGCGATAAATACCAGCCTCGCCAGTGAGCTTGAGAAAGCAGCACCCTTTGGTACTGGTAATCCTGAACCTCGCTTTGTACTGGCTAATTGCCGGGTAGTGGATGTGCAGGTTGTAGGGACCGCTCATATACGCTGTATCCTTGATGATGGAGGAATTGGCGGAAAAAATAAGGTCTATGCAATGGCGTTCCGCTCAATGGGAACTCCTCTAGGTGAGTTTTTGCTTGGTTCCCGTGGCAAGAATCTGCATATAGCGACCCGCCTTCGCCTTTCCAACTGGCAGGGGCGAGACAGGGTAGAAACCCAGATAGATGATGCTGTATTAGCCTGAGAGCTAAGCTGCTTCTTTTTCTTTCTTAGTGGCAGCTTGCTTTGCTTTTGGTTTCTTTGTTATGCCAAGGATGTTCTCAACCTCAGAAACGAGAGATTTGATTTCTTCAGCTCCAGCAGAACCTGCAAAAGATTCCATAATGGTACGCCCTTCAAGCATTGAACTGGCAAAGCCTATGCGGTTGCCAATTTTATTTTTTAGAAGATTTTGCGGAACGGTTTTTTTCAAGTCTGCATAAACAGCTTCGGCCAACCTTGAATTGGAAACCCGGTTAAGCAGGATTTTAGTCTCAATATTCTCCTGACCGGCAATTTCCATAGTTGCACGGGTTGCCCATAAATCGGTAGGGCTTGGTTGAACCGGAAGGATGATTAAATCGGCAACACGTATGGCAGAGCGCGCATCGGCCTCGATATGAGGCGGGCTGTCTATAATGATGATATCATGGTCATCTTTTAATTCGTCAATTTCACTGGCAATTCTCCAGCCGGTGCTGGTAACAAAAGTGAGGCCGGTGTAGCCTTCGCCGAATTTTTCTTCGCGGACACGGTGCCACGTGCTGGAAGAGGCCTGCGGGTCAATATCAATGATTGCAGTGCGTTTGCCGCGTTGAGAAAATGCGGTTGCAAGATGTACAGATATTGTGGTTTTTCCTGCTCCACCTTTTTGTTGCGCTATAGTGATTACTTTTGTACCCATATCGAAGCTCCCATGTTTCTGTTGGAATTGTATATATGGAAATTCAAAAAGCAATCGAGTTATTGAAAAAAGGTGAAGTGGTTGCATTGCCGACAGAAACAGTTTATGGCCTCGCTGCAGATGCGGCGAATGATGTTGCAGTTGCAAAAATATATGCGCTGAAGAAGCGTCCTTCTTTTAATCCGCTGATTATCCATGTCCATGATTTTACGGCAGCGCAGAGAATTGGTGAGTTTTCTCCTGTAGCAAAGGAATATGCGGAAAGATATTGGCCGGGGCCACTCACTATCGTAGTAAAGAAAAAAGATAAAAACTTCGCTCAGCTTGCAACTGCGGGGCTTGATACAGTGGCTATACGGGTGCCTTCGCATCCGATAATACGTGAAGTGCTGCGTTCTAATATTCCACTAGCTGCGCCAAGCGCTAATATTTCAGGTTCGCTAAGTCCGACCAGAGTAGAGCATGTGAGTAAGGAGTTTCCTGACATATATCTATTGGACGGTGGGCAGTGTGAGATCGGGCTGGAATCCACCATCATAACTTTTGATGCTGAAGATAAGGTGGTTATCCTTAGGGAAGGGGTTATTCAGGTTAATGGTATCAGGGCAAATTCGGGAGATAAAATCGTTGCTCCGGGAATGTTGCTGAAACATTATGCCCCAAAAAATAAAATCAGGATAAATGTAGAGTTTCCTCAAGTTGGGGAGACCTTCATAGGTTTTGGAAGGATGGAATGCGATTACAATTTAAGTGCTGAATCAGATTTGGTTGAAGCTGCCGCAAATTTATTTTCAATGCTGCACGCAGCGGATGAATTGAAAAAAAGTATAGCAGTTGCGGTAATTCCGAATGAGGGTGTTGGCTACGCGATAAATGATAAGCTAAGACGTGCGACTAACTAAAAGTTTAAGGTTTTTTCTAAAAATCATTATCAATCAGGCTCTTGATAAGTTTGTTGCAAAAAACACAACATATTGTGATTTTTTGTATTGATTCGCACCTCATTTTAGCATATTCGGTAGATAGATGTTGACTGTGACATCAAAAATTTCACGAACAAAACTCCGGGGAGAGTGTAAATGATAAATCTGCAGGTTCCAAAAACAACGGCATTAAAGCCAACAATTACCGTTATCGGTGTTGGTGGTGCGGGCGGTAACGCTGTTAACAACATGATTGAGGCGAATCTTGAGGGCGTAAATTTCCTTGCCGCTAACTCAGACGCGCAGGCTCTTGAACATTCAAAAGCGGCTCATAAAATCCAGCTTGGTATGCACATTACCCAGGGACTGGGAGCTGGAGCAACTCCTGAGGTTGGCCGTGCGGCTGCTGAGGAAACTGTAGATGAAATCCTTGAACACCTCACTGGCAGCAACATGGTATTTGTTACTGCTGGTATGGGTGGTGGTACCGGTACTGGTGCTGCTCCTGTGATTGCCCGTCTTGCCCGCGAGCAGGGTATACTTACCGTTGGCGTGGTTACAAAACCGTTCCATTTTGAAGGCAAGCACCGTATGAAGCTTGCTGATCATGGTCTTGAAGAATTACAGAAATATGTCGATACACTTATCGTTATTCCTAACCAGAACCTTTTCCGCCTTGCAACTGAACAAACTACTTTCTCAGATGCGTTCCGCATGGCTGATAATGTACTTCATGCCGGTGTTCGCGGCGTTACTGACCTGATGGTTATGCCTGGTCTTATCAACCTTGACTTTGCTGATATCCGTACAGTTATGTCAGAAATGGGTAAAGCAATGATGGGTACGGGCGAAGCCGAAGGCTCAAACCGCGCGATTGAAGCTGCAGAAGCTGCAATTTCTAACCCTCTGCTTGATGATATTTCAATGAAAGGCGCGAAAGGCGTCCTTATCAATATCACTGGCGGCCCTGACATGACTCTCTTTGAGGTTGACGAAGCGGCAAACCGTATCCGCGAAGAAGTTGACCAGGATGCTAATATCATCTTCGGCTCTACATTTAGCGATGACCTTGTTGGTAAAATTCGTGTTTCAGTTGTTGCAACTGGAATTGATTCTGCGGTGGCAAGGTTTGAATCTGATAACTCAAGGCGTGAAAGCGTTCCTTCTTATACAGCAAGTGCCGCAGTGGAGCCTGCGCCGCTGCCAAAAAAGTCTACGCCTAACGCAGGTGGGGCACCGAGGTTTATTCCTCCTAAACCAGTAGAGGCTGAACCTGAGGCACCTGTCAGCAATGTTGCATCTTTTCCTGCAGAAAGGGTTGTTACGGCTAGACAACAATTTGGCTCATCTTCTAATAAAAAGCAGAAGAAAGCTGGTTTTTTTGAGCGCGCAGCACGTAGCTTTGGCTTGGTTGAGGAAGAAGAAGCTGCCCAACAGCAAAAGCGCCGTCCGGCAACTGGAAATCGTGAAAAGGTAAAACTTGATTCAGATGAGGATTACTATGAGATCCCTGCCTATATGCGCCGCAAACAAAACGCTGGCGAATAGCATCTGACCTGATTATGTAAATAAAAGCCCCGTTTAATACGGGGCTTTTATAATTATAGAAAGAAGAAACCCCGCTTGATTTCTCAAGACGGGGCTTCCAGTTAACAAACGAAGGATATACTTCGCTTATTTAAACAGCTTGTCGAAGACTCCGCCATCATCGAAGTGCTTCTTCTGAGCTGTTTTCCAGCCGCCAAAATCGCTTATTTCCAGCAATT
The DNA here is from genome assembly GCA_964545245.1 of uncultured Rickettsiales bacterium. GTDB lineage: Bacteria > Pseudomonadota > Alphaproteobacteria > Rickettsiales > 21-14-0-20-44-7 > CAZJFC01. The sequence goes on along the minus strand of CAZJFC010000012.1, from coordinate 32,072 downwards.
CAAGCTCAGGGAATTGCTCTTTATGTTTTTCCGCGACTTCCTTGTCAGAAGGGCGGTAATAGTTTTTGGCAATTATTTCCTGGGCTTCAGGCGAATACAGATAGTTTAAATATTCCTTGGCGAGTTCCAGATTGCCTTTTTTCTCAGCATTTTTCTGGACAACGGCAACCGGTGGTTCGGCAAGGATGCTGAGTGATGGGATAACAATATCGAATTTATCCTTTCCAAGTTCGTTAATTGCAAGGAATGCTTCATTTTCCCACGAAAGTAAAACATCGCCGATTCCACGCTGGACGAAGGTGATGGTGGAACCACGGGCGCCAGTATCCATAATCGGAACGTTCTTGAATAGCTTTTTCAGGAATTCTTCTGCTTTCGCTTCGTCATTATTGTTATGTTTCAATGCATAGCCATAAGCAGCGAGATAATTCCAGCGCGCGCCACCGGAAGTTTTCGGGTTTGGAGTGATGACCTGGATGCCATCTTTCACAAGGTCATCCCAGTCTTTGATGTTCTTGGGGTTGTCCTTTCTCACCAGAAAGACAATTGTCGATGTATAAGGCGAGCTGTTTTTCGGGAAGGTTTCCTGCCAGTTTTCAGGAAGGAGTCCTTTTTCAGCGATCACGTCAATGTCGTAGGAAAGTGCAAGTGTAACTACATCGGCTTGCAGGCCATCAATAACAGCGCGTGCCTGTTTACCTGCACCACCGTGAGATTGCTTAATTGTAACCTTTTCTCCCTTTTTTTCCTGCCAGTGCTTGGCGAAGATTTTGTTATAATCCTCATATAATTCCCTTGTCGGGTCATATGAAACGTTAAGTAATTCTTTCTTGGCAAAAGCAGGCGTAGCTGTTGCCAGGGTAGTAATAGCCGCGGCGGCTATAAATAAATTTTTGATTTTCATGTATTTATCCTTTCTGTTTAGAGTTTAGAATCTGTATTGAACACGGCTGATGATTACATCTTCATTAGGCCTGTCGCCAGTTGCGCTGCCATCATCGAACCATGAATGGTCATAGTCAAATGCCAGCTTTGCATTCTGGTTGAGATACCAGTTTAAGCCAATTCCGGCGCTTTGCGCTTTTGAGGCGCTTGCTGCGGCATTGGCAAAAATCGGGAATGCGTCTTCGTCAATATTGGTTTCCCCATAACGGCCAACAAGCTCAAATGCACCAAGGCTGCCACTGCGGATGTCGAAATCTTCAGATGGCTTAACGCTGCCCCTGAAGTTTACATCTTCACCGGTAAGAACTATTGAGCCGGCGACCTGCCATGCATTATGGCCAAGTCTTGTGCTGTTTGCGCCGTTAGTAACTTCCTGACTGGAATATGCGTACTCGGCAATAAGGCCGAAATTATCGGAGTACCAATAAGCTTGCGGGTATAACCTCCAATTGGTGCCGTCTGCGAATGTTCCGGCATTATATCGGAAAAACCTTTGCTGGCCCGGAGTCCTGTAACCGTCAGTCAGGATTGAGGTTCCGGCATTTCCGTCACGTTGACCGATTGAACCCGCAATGCCTACTCCTAGGCCTTGCAACTCTTCAATGTCAGAGTGTGCAAACGGGTGGGCGAAGATACGGGCGATGTAGTCTTTTTTATCATCTGAGTCATTATCAGTATTACCAAGATCTTCATTACCATTCATGAATGCAAACTGGTATTCAAGTTGGCCCGGAATGAGTTCGCCGTAAATCTGCGCACCGATATCGCGGCTGGGCGCAAGGTTTGAGGGGTGGCCACGTTCGTTGAAGAAAGTATCATTAGCTGATTGTAACCTTTCAAGGGAAACCGGAGGTTTGAACTTGCCGATACGGAATTGCAGTTCATCATAGAGTTTATAGTCAATATGTGCGTCCATGATTTTTGTTGAAGAACCAGCAAAATCAGGGATGATACGCAGTGATGCATCACCGTATTTTGCCTCAATTTGCGGGCGAATGCGGCGGGAAAGGAACTCATTCCTTTGATTATGGTCTTCGTCATTGATGAATGCGCGGTAATCAAATTGTGCCGAGCCTCTGAGGCTTAACTGCGCTGATTTATCAGGTGAGGAGATAACAAGTCCTTTGCTGCCGAATTCGACATTAGGTGAGTTTGTTGCGGCAGTTTTTTCCGCCGCCTTGGCGGATGCGGCATTTGCAGCAGCGGTTGCTTCCGCGGTTTTTTTGTTGTTTGCCTCAAGCTGTTGTTTCAGAAATTGTATTTCTCGCTCAAGCCTGTTGACACGTTCATTAACGTCTTCGGCCTTTGCAGGGCCAGAGCTAAATGCAAGCGCAATGGCTGATGCATATAAAAAGGTTTTTTTCATTGTTAATACTCTCATTCGTTTGTTGACTTGGAATATAGCCATGAATAGTTTTTTGACGGCATGGCTTTAATTCCTATAAGGTTGATAGAGTATAATTCACATTAAGTCAATGGAGATTTTAAAATTATACGCAGAATTATGTGAAATATAGAAAAATCAAGGCTCGCAGGCGTGGAAATATATCAAAAAGAACTAGACTGTTTGAATGAAATTCATTATATATTCGCGACCAAATTCTGAAATAACAGGAGAATCAAATGAAAGTTTATTACGATAAAGACGCTGATATCAACACCATCCGCGGCAAAAACGTGGCTATTATCGGCTACGGTTCACAAGGCCATGCCCATGCGCAGAACCTCAAGGATAGCGGGGTAAAGAATGTTGTAATCGGTCTTCGTAAAGGTTCCTCCACTACAGCCCGCGCGCAAAATGACGGTTTTACCGTGAAAGAGCCTGCTGAAGCGGTTAAAGATGCAGATGTCATCATGATTCTTGCTCCAGACCAGCATCAGGGTGAGCTTTATGAATCAATCAAAGACAATATCAAGCAAGGCGCTGCACTTGCTTTTGCGCACGGCTTCAACATACATTTTGGTTACGTCGTTCCGCGTCCTGATATGGACGTATTCATGGTTGCGCCGAAAGGCCCTGGTCATACTGTCCGCGGCGAATATGTTAAAGGCGGCGGCGTTCCATGCCTTGTTGCGGTTCATCAGGACGCAACCGGCGATGCGCTGAAAATCGCGCTTTCTTACGCTTCTGGCGTTGGCGGTGGACGTTCAGGAATTATTGAAACCAATTTTAAAGATGAGTGCGAAACCGACCTGTTTGGTGAGCAGGCAGTTCTTTGTGGTGGCGTGACAGCCCTTATGCAGGCAGGCTTTGAAACGCTGGTTGAGGCCGGTTATCCGCCTGAAATGGCTTATTTTGAGTGCGTACACGAAATGAAGCTTATCGTTGACCTTATCTATGAAGGCGGCCTTGCCAATATGCGCTATTCAATCTCAAACACTGCAGAATATGGTGATTATCTTACTGGCCCGAAAGTTATTGATGCAGGCGTTAAAGAGCGCATGAAAGAAGCGCTTACTTACATCCAGAATGGTGGGTTTGCCAAAGAATTCGTAGCAGATACTGCTACTCAAGGCGCTAAGCAGCTTCTAAAATGGCGCGAAGAAGGCAAACAGCATGGTATTGAAGAAGTGGGTGAGAAACTCCGCGCGATGATGCCATGGATCGCCAAGAACAAACTGGTAAAAGAAGATAACAAAGCCGCCAACGGCTAATTTTTCATAAGCTGAATATAAGCCCCGCCAATTAAATTTGTGCGGGGCTTTATTTTTCTCTTGTAAGGAGGTTGACCCTTATACTGCAAAGTGTATTATTTTGTTGGAGCTAGTGTTAGCTCCGGGGTGTCGAAACCTCACGATCAGCGGCGGGTATCAGCCGTAAATGATGCCTCCCTTGCCTTCAAAGGCCGGGGGGGCAGTAGCGCATGTCCAGAGCCGGGTTAGACCCGGTTTAAAGGCTACGGCAATCGTCTGATCGCGATTTTCGAACTCCCCGGTCACCAGCAAATTGCTCGTTGGTGGCCATTTCTAAATCAGGGAGTTTTTATGGAATATAAGGAAGATGATGATTTGTCTGGTTACGAGGGGGAGCCGATTGAAAAAGAAGAGAATATGCAAAAATTACTACAAATTTTTCTTAATCAGGATAAGCATATATTGGCAGACGCAAGGGACATAACTGAGATATACAAGCATGGATTCAGGCGTGCTTGGGAATATTTAAATTCTAGCGCTTAAGTGCAGTGGCGAAGGAACGAACGAAGCTATAAATATCGTCCTTCAGGTTAGAAACCGCTTGTTTATGCTCAATATTAGGATAGTACTCAGCTACTTTATTCACAATCGCCGAGCCGACAATCACACCATCAGCATATTTCCCGATCGCCTTTGCGTGTTCCGGAGTTTTCACGCCAAAACCAACTGCGACAGGCAGTTCGGTATGTTTTTTGATATTGTTCACATATCCCACAACTATATTTGGGTTCACAGCCCTTGCTCCCGTAATTCCTGCCATAGAGATATAATAAACAAATCCTGAAGCGCTTTGCAAAACTTTGGGCAGGCGTTCAGCATCAGTTGTTGGTGCGACCAGTTTAATCAGCGAAAGCCCATATTCCTGCGTGAAAGGGGTGAATTCTTCTTCTTCCTCAATCGGAAGGTCGACGATAATCAGCCCGTCAACACCGGCGGCAACTGCATCACGGCAGAATTTCTGCGCGCCATATTTCAGAATAGGGTTATAATAACCCATCAGGATGATTGGTGTTGAATCGTCTTTTATGCGAAATTCTTTTACCATCTGGATGGTTTTCATCAGGGTAGCACCCGCATGCAGCCCCCGGATAGCAGCCTCTTGAATGGTTGGGCCATCTGCCGTTGGGTCAGAGAAGGCCATTCCCAGCTCGATAATATCCGCACCAGCAAGTGGCAGCATATTAAAAATATCCTGCGAGATTTCCGGTGTCGGGTCACAGGTCATGATATATGTAACAAGCGCTGCCCGTTTTTCAGCCTTTAGCTGTTCAAATTTATTGGCGATCCGGCTCATATCTCTACCTTAAGCGCTGCTGCAACCGTGAAAATATCCTTGTCCCCGCGGCCACAAAGGTTGGAAACGATGATCTGGTCCTTGCTGAACTTTCCGGCATTTTTCAGTACGAATGAAAGCGCGTGGCTTGGCTCCAGCGCGGGAATAATGCCCTCCAGCCTTGAAAGCGTTGTAAAGGCACGTAACGCGTCATCATCGGTTGCGGTGGAGTATTTTACGCGTCCGGTTTCGTGTAAATAAGCATGTTCGGGGCCAATGCCGGGATAGTCCAGTCCGGCGGAAATTGAGTGCGTATCAAGAATCTGCCCATCACGGTCTTGCAGTAAGTAACTCTTAAACCCGTGGAAAACACCTTTAGAGCCGCGCGTAAGGGAAGCTGCATGCTCTTTGGTTGTTGTACCTTTTCCAGCAGCTTCAACACCAACCAGTTGCACCGATTCATCTTCAAGGAAGGGGTAGAAAAGTCCGATTGCATTTGAGCCGCCGCCAATTGCAGCAACGCAAAGATCGGGCAATTTGCCTTCGGCTTCCATTAGTTGTTGTTTAGTTTCAATCCCGATAACTGACTGGAAATCGCGCACCATGGCCGGGTATGGGTGTGGGCCAGCCGCTGTTCCAATGAGATAATAGGTATTATGAACGTTCGTCACCCAGTCACGCATGGCTTCGTTCATTGCGTCTTTGAGTGTTCCTGTTCCACTATTTACAGGGATTACTTCTGCGCCAAGTAATTTCATGCGGAAGACATTTGGCTTCTGGCGCTCAATATCCTTTGCGCCCATAAAGACGACGCAAGGCAGGTTGAAAAGCGCACATACGGTGGCAGTGGCGACACCGTGCTGGCCTGCTCCGGTTTCCGCTATAATGCGGGTTTTACCCATGCGTTTTGCCAGCAGGATTTGCCCAATACAATTATTGATTTTATGCGCGCCGGTATGGTTCAACTCATCGCGCTTCAGGTAGATTTTTGCTCCGCCGCAATGCTCGGTGAGCCTTTGTGCGAAATAAAGCGGGGAAGGGCGGCCGATGTAATATTTGCACAAATAATCAAATTCTTTCTTAAACGCCGGGTCTTTCTTGGTTTCCTCATAGGCTTTATCGACCTCGTGAACAAGCGGCATCAGCGTTTCCGCAACATAACGGCCGCCGAATTCACCAAAATGGCCGCGGTCATCGGGTTGCTGATATGAATTAGGTAAACTCATGGGAATGATACATAGACCAAATAACCGCTGGGGGCAACGAAATATCGTAAGTGAAAAGAGCTATTTCCTGGCCTTTATCTGAAGGAATTTCTTAATCTTTTCAATATCCTTCACACCGGGGGCAGATTCAACTCCACTTGAAACATCAACCATCGTTGTCCCGGTAATCTGCACTGCTTCAAACACATTTTCCGGGGTCAGCCCGCCGGAAAGGAACCATTCGTTCTGTGGCGGGGTAAAATTCTCCCAATCAAAAGGGATTCCATTTCCGCCCGGTAGAGCGCCCTTAGGTGCATCGACAAGAATGTAATCATATAGCTGGTTATCAAGCTCTTTCGGATTAAAATCCGGTTCCACCGAGCGGATGATACCGATTCCGTATTTCTCTTTTATTTCACGCACGCGTGATTCGCTTTCATTGCCGTGAAACTGGATGAATTGCGGTTTTAAATGCTTCACAATTTCATCAAGCAGGATGTCTGACGGGTTAACTACTACAGCTACTTTTTTAGCATTTATATTCCCTGAAATCTTTACAGCATCCTCAGGGGAAATGTTGCGCGGCGATGGGGGATAGAAAACGAAGCCAAGAAAATCCGCACCGTTCTCAATGGCGGTTTTGACGGCTTCTTCGGTTTTTAATCCGCAAATTTTTACCTTCATTTATTTCTTCCCGACTGGTGATTCTACAAGGTCAGCCAGATGCGCTGCGGCTTCCGGCTGCGCGAATTTCCTGATGTTAAATGCCGCTTCCTTAATCTTATCAGGATTATTGATTAAATCTTCCAGAATTGCAGCAAGTGCGGGGGCTGTAAAGTCACGTTCCGGGATAACCCAGCCGCCACCTTTGCTTGCAATGCTTTCTGCGTTGATGCGCTGGTGGTCTTCAGCGGCAATGGCAAGCGGAATGAATATTGCCGGACGGCCAGCCAATGCCAACTCAAAAATGGTGGAAGCGCCAGAGCGGCAGATTAACAAATGTGTTTCCGAGAGGTATTTGGGCATATCATCGAAAAAGCTGTTCAGTTCGCACTCAATTCCTGCTGTTTCATATTTTGTGCGCACCTGCTCAATTTCTGCCTCACCAACCTGCTGTACGACCTTTATCTTCCCGGCAAATTTTGCCAGCGCTTCGGGAAGCACAAAAGAAAATATCCTTGCGCCCTGGCTACCGCCGGTTATGAGGATATTTATCTTCCCTTCAAACTCCGGAAGCGGGAAATCTGTAATTTCGGAGCGCACGGGATTACCGACAACAATGGCATTTTTTGCATTAAGGGTTGTCGGGAAAGAAACTGCGACAATATTGGCGAATTTAGCAAGCGTACGATTGGCTTTGCCCAGTACGGAGTTTTGTTCATGAAGGATGGTTTTAATGCGGAATATGCGTGCGGTAATCAGTGGTGGGAAAGAGGGATATCCGCCAAACCCGATAACGCATACTGGCTTGGTTTTGAACAGCAGGGCAACTGATTGCAATATGCCTGTGCCGAGTTTAATCAGTGAAGCAGGGCGTTTTGGGTTAGGGCTGGCTGATGAAACAATCCGGTATTCAAAACCTTTACCGTTGAGATATTTCTCGCCGCGCCTGTCTGTGGCAAAGAATACCCTGTAGCCGCGGCTGCGAAGCTCTTCCGCGGTGGCGATCGCCGGGAATACGTGTCCGCCGGTTCCCCCGGCGGCAAGTAGTATCGTCTTAAATGGTGTTTTTTCACTTGCCATATTCACCTTGAATCATAGCGTTTTCGGGTCAGTGCTACAAGTATTCCGATGGATATTGCCTGTGCGATTGTAGAAGAACCGCCGTAAGAAACGAAAGGAAGCGTCATGCCTTTTGTCGGCATGAGTTTTACGGTAACGCCCATGTTGATAAGAGCCTGAAGGCCGAAATTCATCAGGATACCGGCAACGGCGATAGTCACGAAAAAGTCATTCTGGCGCTGGATGCTGCGTATGCCTCGCAGTATTATGAACAGGAAAAGGCCGATCATGAGCAAGACGGCAACCAGCCCCATTTCTTCACCGAGCACGGCAAAAATAAAATCCGTATGGGAATCGGGGATATGCGCCTTAACGGTTCCTTCGCCTGGGCCTTTCCCAAACAATCCGCCATTGGCGAAAGCTTCGAGAGATTTTTTAACCTGATAGTTTTCTTCGGAAGTCGGGCTTAAGAACTTATCAATCCTTGCCGTGAAGTGCGGCAGAACAAAGTAGGCTGCTATTCCACCGATTATAGCTAGACCGACAAGGGTCATAAGCAGGACAATCGGTAAACCGGCGATGAAGAACATTCCCATCCAGACACACATAAAAATAACCGATGTTCCGATATCAGGCTGGAGGACGAGCAGGGTCAGGACAGTTGCAAAAGTCAGCATGCTGATTAAGAAGCCGGGGAATTGGTCATTCTTGAGTTTTTCAGAGAACATCCACGCGCAGAAAACAATAAAGCATGGTTTCAGGAATTCGGAGGGCTGGAAGGAAAAGCCGCCAAGGTCAAGCCAGCGGGTCGAGCCTTTTGTTTCACTGCCAAAAAACAGGACAAGGATCATGGCGATAAGGCTCATAATCAGCCCCAGCGTACACAGGCGGCGTATGGTGCGCGGCTCAAGCATGGATATCACAAAAATCGCGACGATGCCGCAGCCAATGAAAACAAAGTGGCGCAGGGTGAAGTGCAGATGGCTGACGCCGATGCGTTCCGCTACGGCCGGGCTGCCTGTTGTAACGAGCACGCAGCCGATTGCGATGATGACGCCAAAAGCAATTAAAAGATATGGGTCAACTGTCCTGACCCAACGGCCAATCATTGTCTGGTTATCGCGGTCAATTCTCATGGGCAAGACGCTATACGCTATTTAATTTCTTCACAAGTGTTTTGAAAATATTACCGCGCTCCTCAAAGCTTTTGAACTGGTCAAAGCTGGCGCATGCCGGTGAGAGCAATACCACGCCGGATTTCGCCTCTTTTGCTGCACGTTCAACGGCTTTATCAAGTGTACCGCATTTCTCGAATTCAACTTTTCCCTCAAGCGTCTGGGCAAATTCATCAGTTGCCGCGCCGATAAGATATGCTTTTTTAATACGCGGGAAAAACTCGCCGAGCGATGTGATTCCGCCTTCCTTCGGTTTGCCGCCAAGAATCCAATAAATTTCATCAAAGCAAGCCAGCGCCATTGCGGAAGAATCAGCATTAGTTGCCTTACTATCATTGATATAAGTCACATTATTAATGGTTGCGACCTTTTCAATGCGGTGTTCAAGGCCTGGGAAGCTGTGGATCGCCTCAATAATCTTCTCATGCGGAACGCCAAGGAATTTAGCGGATTCATAAGCGGCGTTGATGTTTTGCATATTATGCACACCCGGCAGGTTCGGAAAATCGCCTATATGGTTGTATTTAGTTATTGGCAGGGCATTCGGAACTTTCTCGGAAACTGGTTTGCTGAACTCATCATCAATGCCGATTATCGCGATTTTAGTGCCGTTGTTAAACATGCGGAGCTTAGCTTTCACATAGCCGCCAATACTGCCGTGGCGGTCAATATGATCGGGCGAGATGTTGAGCCAGATAGCCACGTCAAACCTTGTTTTGTCGATAAGGTCAAGCTGGTAGGATGAGGTTTCAATTACATAATATTTATGCTTGCCAAGGCTCAGCACCGGAGTTCCGAGGTTGCCGCCCACTGCAACATCATAACCTGCTTTTTTCAATATATGATCGAGTAGGGCGGTGGTAGTGGATTTGCCGTTTGTGCCTGTAACCCCAACAAAATTTGCATCCTGATTATCAAGGAACAGCAACTCAATATCGCAGATTATGGGCTTCTGTGCGGCGTGTGCCTTACGGACAATATAATGCGGTTCCGGATGGGTTAGCGGTATGCCGGGTGAAAGCACCAGCGCGTCAACCTTATGCCAATCCCAGTTATCAGGTTCAGTGCAATCAATGCCATTTCTGGCTGCCTCATTATCATCCCACGCGAACACATTATCGCCACGGTCAAGCAGATATTTCACTGTCGCCGCGCCGGATTTTCCTAAGCCAAATACGCCGTAAGTTGCCATAACCATCTATCTCAGTTTCAATGTGGAAAGGCCAACCAGCGCCAGAATCACTGCGATGATCCAGAAGCGGATAACGACAGTTGGTTCCGCCCAGCCCATTTTCTCGAAATGGTGGTGGATAGGCGCCATGCGGAAAATGCGTTTGCCGGTGAGTTTGAAACTGGCAACCTGCAGAATTACCGAAACCGCTTCCAGCACAAACAATCCGCCGATAATGGCAAGCACAATCTCATGTTTCGTGATAACCGCGATTGTGCCGAGTGCTCCGCCCAAGGCAAGGCTGCCCGTGTCCCCCATGAAAACCTTTGCGGGCGGGGCATTATACCATAAAAAGCCCAACCCCGCGCCAATCAGGGCAGAGCAGAAAATTGTGAGCTCACCGGCTCCCGCAACATAATGGATTTGCAGGTAGTCGGAGAATTTCACGTTGCCGATTAGATATGAAATCAGCGCGAAGCAGGCTGCCGCAATCATGATCGGGACAATCGCCAGCCCATCCAGCCCGTCAGTAAGGTTAACCGAGTTGGAAGCACCGACAATCACCACCATCACAAACACGAAATAGAACATTCCAAGGTCAATCAGCACGCTTTTGAAGAAGGGCACAGCAAGATGTGTTTCCTGCGCAGAGGTAGAGAAATGGTTTATCATCAACGCTGCGGCAAGGCTGATTACAAACTCGATTGCCAGTTTTTGTTTTCCGCGCAATCCGGCGGAGCTGCGCTTGGTAAGCTTTTTGTAATCGTCAATAAACCCGATAATGCCGAAGGCGAGTGTAACGAACAGCACGATCCAGACATAAGGGTTAAAAATATCTGCCCAAAGAAGCGTGGAGATCACCACTGAAATAAAAATCATCAATCCGCCCATGGTGGGAGTTCCTTTTTTGGTGAGCAGATGTGATTCCGGGCCATCAAGGCGGATTGGCTGTCCTTCAGCTTGTTTTGAGCGCAGCCAGCGGATGATTCGCGGGCCGATGATGAAGGTAATGATAAGCGCGGTGAATATTGCCCCGCCACTGCGGAATGAAAGATAGCGGAACAGGTTCAGGAATTGCAGTTCATTTGCGAATGGGGAGAGCAGGTTATATAGCATTTTCTTTTACCTTGGATAGCGCATCGGCAATCTTACCCAGACGGATACCATGCGATGCTTTTATAAGGATTACATCATCAGCTTGTAATGAATTTTCAATCAGCGGCAAGAGTTCTTCTGCGTGTTCGGCTGCTATGCCGCGAATTTTCTCCGGTAGCTTATCGAAAAGCAGGCGTGAGAACTGGCCGACCGTAAAGACTACATCAATATTATTGCGTAGAACATCAGCAGCCAGCGATTCGTGCAGTTGCGCCGAGCGTTCACCCATTTCAAGCATATCTCCCAGAATGGCGATTTTCCTCCCGCGGGATTCGATTGCGCCTAAATTGTCCAGCGCGGCACGCATGGAAACCGGGCTTGCATTGTAACTATCGTCAATCAGCGTGATTTTTTTCCCGGCGATGGCAAGCTGCCTGATTTGGCCGCGCCCTGCCGTGACACTAAAACCGGTAAGCGAATTTGCAGCTTCCACGACATTTTCCCCGGCGGCGCCAACAGCGGCAAGGGTGGCGAGGGAGTTAAGCGCCATGTGCTTGCCCTGGGCTGATACCTGATAAGAAATAGTGCGTCCAAAAACGCTGGCCGTAACCTGTGCAGAATTTATACTATCGCGGAAGCTGAGCAGCCTTACATCGGCTCTTTCCGAAGTGCCGAAGCTGATGATATTTTTTATTTTTTTCGCGCGCTTGGCGAGGAAATCAAAAAACGGGTTGTCTGCATTCAGGATGGCGGTTCCTTCCCTGTCCAGCCCGTCAAAAATTTCAGCTTTCGCTTCGGCGATTCCCTCAACGGATTTGAAGAATTCCAGATGCGCTTCTTCAACCGTGGTGATAATTGCAATATGTGGCTTCACCAGCTTTGAAAGTGGGGAAATTTCATTCGCATGGTTCATGCCCAGCTCAAAAATCCCGAAATCGGCCTCGCGGGGCATACGGGCAACTGTCAGCGGAGCGCCGATATCATTGTTATTATTCCCGATTGTCGCATGGCTGATGCCGAAATTCGCGAAGGCAAGATTGAGCATTTCCTTGGTGCTGGTTTTGCCGACACTGCCTGTTACGGCAATGATTTTCGCCTTGCTTTCCTCCCGGCGGTAACGGGCGAGGCGATAGAGGGCTTCAATGCAATTATCCACCACAAGCAGGGGAGAGGTGTTCGGGAAGTTCTGCGGGAGTTTTTCAACCATGCAGACGCTTGCGCCTTTAAGGAAAGCCTCGCGCAGGTAATCATGGCCGTCAGTTTTTGTGCCTTTGAGGGCAATGAATAAATCGCCTTTTTTCACAATGCGTGAGTCAATCGAAATCCCGAAGGATTCCCAGTCACTATTGCCGACAAGCCTGCCGTTTGTGGCTTTTTGTGCTTCGATTGCGGTCCATACGCTCATTAAACCCCCTACATGGATTCTTGGCCGCTAAGTACGTTTAAATTTTTTGGCGACCTCGACATCATCAAAATGCTTTTTTTCTTTCCCGTAAATCTGATATTTCTCATGGCCCTTTCCGGCGACCAATAAAATATCACCTTGTTTCATTTCTGTCATTGCATGATTTATCGCTTCCGCACGGTTTGCAATTTCAACTGCACCCGGACATTGCGCCATTATCTCCCTGCGTATTTGTTCCGGGCCTTCTGTGCGCGGGTTGTCATCGGTTACAATTATATAATCCGCCAGTTTATTGGCAATTGCGCCCATTTCCGGGCGTTTTCCCTTATCCCTGTCACCTCCGCAGCCGAAAACCACAAAAAGCCTTCCCGTAACATGCGGGCGAAGCGATGTGAGGGCGTTTTCCAGTGCATCCGGCGTATGGGCATAGTCAACATAAACGCCCGGCGCAGCCTGTTCCATCCTGCCGGGGATTGAAACAAGCTGGTCAATCAGAGGACGTAATTTCCGGGTATCCATTCCGCAGGCGAGGACAAGGCCGATAGCGCAAAGAACGTTATAGGCCTGAAAACTCCCTACCAATGGCAGCTTGTGTTCGGATCCTTCGCCAAAAATCTCAATGCGGATGGTTTGCCCGTCATGGGATGGGATAGCCTCAAGAAGCTTTATTTCCCCGTTTTTTCCATAGCTCAGGATTTCGTGCCCATGCTTATGAGAAAGGGTTTTTAAAGTCTCGAATTCAGGGATGTCACTATTCAGTACGGCAGTTCCGTTTTTCATCACCTCGATAAAAAGCAGCGTTTTTGTACGGAAATATTCCTCCATAGTGTTGTGATAATCGATATGGTCGCGTGTGAAATTGGTGAACCCGGCTGCCTTCACCGGGATGAAATCAAGCCGGTTCTGTTCAAGCCCGATGCTGGAGCCTTCAATTATCGCGCAGTCCTTCACCTTTGTTAAAAGCTCATTCAGCGTGACAGGGTCAGGTGTAGTGTTATCTGCCTCAAAGCTGAAGCTTTCTTTCTCACTCACAAAGCCAAGCGTGCCGATTGAGGCAGCATCAAACCCGGCCAGCTTCCAGAGCTGGCGGGTAAAATCGGCTATTGAGGTCTTACCGTTTGTGCCGGTGATGACTACGATATTTTTTGGTTTTTCAGGGTAAAATTTTGCGGCAAGATGTGCTAGGTCTTTGCGGGTGTTCCGGCTTTTTATATATATCGCGCCTTCAGGGTTCAGGTCTTTTTCGCCGACAATTATGGAGGTGCCTGCTGCAATTGCCTTATCGATATAATCATGTCCATCGGTTTGCGCGCCTTTAATTGCGAAGAAGGCAAAGCCTGGTTTAACCTTGCGGGAATCGGCGGTTAGCCCGGTGATATTGACATCATATCCTGTGCCGAAAACTTCCGAGAGGTTGATCATATTACTTTCTGCATTTCGTTGGTGACATATAGGTCTTTGGGTTTCGGGTTTTCCTCATATTGCGGTTTCATGCGGAGGATGGCACCCATGCGCATGATGATATTCTTAATTGGGGGGGCGGCAATCACGCCTCCGGTGGGGCGGACATATCTTTGCTTTTCCTTCGGGTCGTCAAAGAGGGTGATAACGAAATATTCCGGATCATTGATAGGGAAGGTGGCGATGAATGACGAAAGCACCCGGTCTTTTGAATACCTTCCGCCGACCAGTTTTTCTGCCGTGCCGGTTTTGCCGCCGACAAGATAACCTTCGGCGTTTGCTCCGCGTCCTGTGCCTTCGGTCACGATGGTGCGTAATATCTGGCGGATTTCAGCGGAGGTTTTCTGGGAGATAACCTGTTTTGATTCGATGATGTCATTTGGTTTGCGCTTGGTGAGCGTAAGCGGGACAAGATATCCGCCATTTACCAGCGCCACCATTCCTTTCGCCATATGCACGGGGGTGACGGCGATGCCGTGGCCGAAGGAAACGGTCATGGTGGTGATATCCGGCCATCTTTTTGGGCTGAGCGGTTTTGCTTTCTCCGGGATTTCAATTTCGGCGTAATCGAACATGCCGATATTTTTGAGGAAGGCGCTGAATTTATCCCCGCCGAGCTGGATTGCCATTTTTGCGGTGCCGATATTGGATGAATACATCATCACTTCCGTGAGCGAAAGAACACGTTTTTTCGCGTGGTAATCGCTTATGGTCTGGCGGCCAACCTTGATTGGGGTAGTGGCGTCGAACATGGAATTCATTTTGATCGTGCCGGAATCAAGCGCGGCGGCGGCAGTGAATGCCTTGAAGGTTGAACCCATCTCATACGCGCCAAGGGTAACGCGGTTGAATTTCTGTTCGGGTTCTGCCGTTCCGGGGCTGTTAGGGTCAAAATCAGGGAGGCTGACCATGGCCACGATTTCACCGGTTTTTACATTCACAACCATTCCTGCTGCCCCGGCGGCTTTGTAATCAAGGAACTGCTTTTCCATTTCGTCGCGCAGCGCGTGCTGTATTTTTATATCAATAGAAAGCTGGACCGGTTCCTTAGTGCCCATTTCAAGAAGCTCGTCCAGTTCGCGTTCAATTCCCGCAAGACCGAGGTTGTCAACATTAACATAACCAAGTACATGGGCAAGCAGGGGGCCATGCGGATAAACGCGGGCGATATCTTCAGTGAAGTAAACTCCCGGAACGCCCTGATGGTTAATCAGCTTGATTTCATCAGGTGTCAGGTTGCGCTTTACCCAGACAAAGGAAGCATCCCTTGTGAAGCTTTTGTATAATTCATTATAGCTTAAATGCGGCAGCACACGGGAAATTTTTTCTGCGGCTTCCTTCGGGTCGATCATCTCGCGCGGGTTGGCATAGGCGCTTTTTGTTTTCAGGTTAGTGGCAAGGATAATGCCGTTGCGGTCGACAATCTCGGTTCGCGGTAATGGCTTGATTCCGCGGTAGCTTGATGAGTCTTTCCATTTATCGTTAAGGAGCGTGACTTCAACGGCTTTTGCGGCAAGGATAAGGAAAGCTAAACAGAAACCCATTGAAACAATAGTCAGGCGGCTTTTCAGCATTGCGCCGGATTGGCGGCGCCTTATATCGAAAGATTCACGAATTGCCTCATTCATAAGAATTATTTTCCTGCAAAGTTGATGTGTGCAGGAAGGAAACTCTATTTCATAATTTCACAATCCGCAATTGGTAACTGATAAATTTTTAACTGGCGGCAGGAGCAACAGAGGAGGTTGGCCGGAGAGCAATTCCGCGATTAATATGAAGCGCTGAAACTGCTTGGGATAACCACAGCTTCGGCGTTTGCGTAAGCATCGGATTTAAGCGGGATAGTGCTGATATCGGCGATCTGGTGGCTGTTTGTGGCCTGCAGATCAAGATATTTTGCGGCGAGGTTTTTCACTCTTTCCGGGCGGGAAAGATATGCCCATTCCGCTTTCAGCACGTGGATTTCGTCCTGGTCGGAATTGATGCTTCTTTCAAGCGCGGCAAGGTCGCTTTCCAGGTTCTGGACGATACGTTTAACGTAAATGAGTCCGAGTGCGAGTGGGATTAAAAAGACGATGACTAATGTTGCAATTGTTGTGCTACGCATGGCTGACCTCCTTGATTTGTGCGGCTCTTAGCTTGGCGGATCTAGCCCTGGAATTTTGCATTAGTTCATCTCCATGGGGCATAATCGCCTTTTTTGTAATAATATCAAGAGCCTTTTTCACGTTATCTGAAAAATTTTTCTGCCCGTTGAAATTATTTCCAAAATTTACTTCCGGTGCGTGGCGGTTGAATGATTTTTCCACGCCGGATTTATCTTTAAAAAACATTTTTGCGATGCGGTCTTCCAGTGAGTGGAAGGTCACGACAACAAGCCTGCCACCTGTTTTGAGCAGGTTGAAAGCGCCTTGCAGGCCGCGCTCGAAAACTTCAAGCTCGCGGTTGATAAAAATTCTGATTGCCTGGAACGTTCTGGTTGCCGGGTCGATTTTTTCGCTGTGCCCGTTTACCTTGCGGGCAATATCCGCAAGTTGCTGGGTGGTTTTCAGCGGGCGCGAATTTACAATTTCCTTTGCGATGCGGCGCGAATTTCTTTCCTCGCCATATTTATAAATCACATCAGCGATTTCGCGTTCGGCGGATTGGTTCAGGAAATCAGCGGCGGAAGGGCCGGTTCCCGACATTCTCATATCAAGCGGGCTGTCTGCGCGGAAAGAAAACCCGCGGGATTTGTCATCAAGCTGCATTGAGGAAACGCCGATGTCGAAAACAACGCCGTCGATTTTTTCGGAAACCAGTTCTTCAATGTCACCAAAATTTCCTTTGATGAATTTAAAATTCTCAGGGAATTGCTGTGCAAGCTCGTTGGCGAATTTCTGGACGCCTGGGTCCTGGTCAATCGCGATTACCCTGCAATTTGCGGCAGAAAGGATTGCCTTTGAATATCCTCCTGCGCCAAAAGTTGCGTCAACATAGGTTTCGCCGTCACGCGGGGAAAGATAATGCAAAACTTCATTCAGCATCACGGGCTGGTGGGAGAAATTAGCCATTGCCGTTTCCTCCGCCGGTATTGGTTCCAAGCCTTAGCGCGCCGCGTTTTTCGAGCGCCATTTTGCGGGCTTTCGCCGAATATTCTTCAAATTTTTTCGGTTCCCAGATTTCAAATGTCTGGCCTTTGCCCACGAACACCACATCTTCGGAAATTCCTGCCGATTCAGTAAGTTCAGGGGGGAGGGTAACGCGGCCTTCGGAATCGAACTGGAGTTGTGAGCTGCCGCCAAGGACGGCGGTTGCAAAAGCGTCACGCTCGTCAGAGAACGGGTCAAGGCTGTCAATGCCGGCGCTTAGTTTTTCGATGCGGGACATGCCGCAGGCTTCAACGCACGGGTTCACGAAAGAGCCGTAGACAATAATTCCGCCGAAGGATTCATCGGTAAGGGACGCACGAAATTGGGCTGGCACGGAAACGCGTCCTTTTTTGTCGATTTTTTTCACGAATGTAGAAAGAAACAGTGCCATTTATTTATCCGGATAGTTTTTGCGCATTGTCACCGAAATTCTCCCTGTGCCCTGAATCACAGGCCTCATCTTGAACGCTCTCTGATTTTGGGGTCCCAGGTGGTGGGTGCCACCTGGGATTTATTGGGATAATATGGGTAACATTGGGAATGTAACTTTATCTATTGGGATGGTCAAGGGCAAAAGTGGGGGAAACTGCTGTTTATGCGTTTTTTATGCTGATTTATGGTCAAAACAGGTGAATTGTGTTCAAAACAACACAAGGAATTAAAGCTTGGTTAAAGTGGTGCTTTAAAAGTTAATATGAATAAAATCAGATGGTTATACCGAGTTTATGCAAAATGGTATCATAGGCACATATTATTATTTATGGCCGGCCCTGAAATATTTTCCGGATAATTGCCGGTTGGTTATCCCCGGAAAAATAAGTTTTTCATAATCACGCATGGGCTAGACCGGATAATAATTTTGCACTAACATTATATATAACCATCAAATTCCTTATGCGTTTCCCCAGTGATAAAAAAACCCAAGGCCTGATATGGGTTCTTGTTGCCTGTATCAGCTTTCCGGTCATGACTGCGTTTGTCAAGCAACTGCGCGAGCTGGGGATGAGCGCGGGCGAAGTGGTATTCTGGCGGAATTCGGTTGCGCTTATATTCCTTATCCCGTTTGCGTTTTTACGTTCGGCGAAGGTGAGCCTCAGCATCAATAACAAGAAGCTGTATTTCCTGCGCGTGGTGGTGGGCATGGCGAGCATGGTTTTATGGTTTCAGGGGCTGGGCATGATGGAACTTGCGGATTCCACCGCGCTCAGTTTCATGCAGCCGATATTCACTTCGATACTGGCGGTGATCATATTAAAGGAAGCAATGGGCGTCAGGCGCTGGAGCGCGGTAGTAGCCGGGTTTATCGGCACGCTGGTTATTCTCCGTCCGGGGTTCGAGGAAGTGAACCAGGGGGCATATATAATATTGCTTGCGTGCATGTTTATGTCGATGGCACTGATAATCGTGAAGAAACTCACGAGTTCCGAAACGCCGTTCAATATGATGTTCCATATGCATTTATGGTTTGCGCTGCTTTCGCTGCCGATGGTGTTTATAGACTGGTCTGGGATAAGCGGCGGGGAATTTGCCTGGGCATGCGGGGTTGCTATTTTTTCGATACTTGCGCAATATTCCGTTGCCAAGTCATTTTCGCTGATGGATGTAACGCTTACTATGCCGTTTGATTTCCTGCGTTTGGTGGTGGCAAGCGTAGTAGCTTATTTCATGTTCAACGAAATTCCTGATTTATGGACCTTTGCCGGAGGCGGTCTGATTATCGGCTCGGCAATATATATCGCGCACCGTGAGGCGGTAAAGAAAGGGAAGCATGAAATAAGTAAAAACAGCGGATTGATGTAACCCGGCTGTTTTTCTTATACTTACTTAAAAAATAAACTGTACGGTTATTTTTTCTTTTTGGCGGTGGCGTTGTTGAGTCTTGCTGCTCTCAGCCAGTCAAACACGAGCAGGATAAGGATTGAGAATAAACTTCCAAGAAGAAAGCCGAGCCCAAAAATCTCAATAACGGATGTAGGGGACGCGACGATAATGGAATCTGTCATAAAAAAAGCTCCTGATAGGGTTAAGTAAATTACCCGGCGATGTTATCAAAAACCAGTGCAAGGAAAAGCAAAAACAGGTAAAGAATTGAGAAACCGAATGTTTTTGCAGCATAGGTGTGGTTTTTTTCAGCAAGCAGCCTGATGGAGAGGTATATGAACACAATATTCATGATAATCGCCGCGAGTAAGTATGGGATGCCGGAAAACCCGATTAGATAAGGCGCGATGCTGCACAGGGCAAGGATAAGGGCATAGCCGACAATATTGATTTTAGTGATTTTTACCCCGGCGACAACCGGCAGCATGGGGACGGAAGCATTTTTATATTCATCCTTGATAAGCAGGGAAAGCGCCCAGAAATGCGGCGGTGTCCACAGGAAAATGATCATGAACATGATTATGGGCATAATGGTTATATCGCCAGTTACCGCTGCCCAGCCGATCAGGGGCGGGAATGCGCCCGCCGCGCCGCCGATAACGATATTTTGCGGTGTCCTGCGTTTCAGCCACATTGTATAAATGAACACATAAAACAATATTGCGGCGAGTAGTGATGCGGCGGCAACGATATTTGTAGCAAGGAAAAGCATTATCACTGAGGAAACCGCGGTGACTATGCCAAACCCAAGCGCTTCATCGGCGTTTATTTTCCCGGCGGGGATGGGGCGTTTTTTGGTACGTTCCATCACTTCGTCAATATCGCGGTCATACCACATGTTGATTGCGCCGCTTGCGCCGCTGCCGAGGGCGATGCTGAGGATGGTCACGAAGCCGAGCAGGGGGTGGATTCCACCCGGCGCGACAAGCATTCCGCACATTCCGGTGAATACGACAAGCGACATGACGCGGGGTTTAAGCAGCGAAATGAAATCACTGACTTTCGATTCATAAATTTCCGAAGCGTAGGATTGCGCAAAACTCATTTAACTGTCCTGTAGTATTAAGTTTTACTTCTTGCGGAAATTGTCGATTGAGATAATTTTCGAGCCGGAGTCAGATTTATCTTTTGCCGCGGATTTTCCGGATTTTTTCTTTGGTTTTTCTTCCTCATGGCCGACTGATTCCTCGTCAAGCTCAAGCAGGGCCTGAAAAAGCTCTTCATCGCTTAATTCGTCGTCATCAGGCAGGATAAGGTCTTCCTCGCTGTGGAATTGCAGGCCGAAGCGGGCGGAAGGGTCGGCGAACGAGATTAATGCGTCATAAGGTATGACCAGTTTTTCCCGTATATTATTGAAGCTTAGGGTGATTTCAAAAAAAGTATCATTGGCCTTCAGATCCCAGAACTGGTGCTGCATGACGATTGTCATCTGGTCTTTGTGGGATTTTTGCAGGTTTGTGGAGATTTTCGTATCCGGGTGGTTCAGGTCAAAAGTGATGTAAAAATGATGGTTACCCGGCAGTTTTCCGCCATGTTTTTCAACGAATTTGAGGCATTTCTTCACAATGCCGCGCATCGCCTGGTCGATAACCTTGTTATAATCAATAAATTGCGCCATATGCCCGCATATAAGCCCAAAGTTGCGGCATAAGCAATAATAAATTTATTTATCGGATTAGGGGCGTATTTATTTAAAATTTAAGCTGCCGTTAACTATTTGTTGATATATTTTAACCTAAGGGATAAATGGGCATTACTATGAATGGGAACATACCTGCGGCAGTGTTGGATCTGGTGAATCATTTAAGGTCGGCGAGCGTTTCTTTACAAGATACTCAGGAAAAAGAAACTCCGAAGCTTGGCGATGTTGGTTATCGCAGCTTTAATCCGTCCTTAAGCATCGGCGTTCTGGCGACCCATCACAATCTGAAGCCGGAATCACCTGATTCGGGCCGTTTTTACTCATAATATCCTCTCATAGAATATTACCTTAAAGACTTCAGTTTCCTGATATACTCTTTCGGGTCTTTTTTCCTGACCTGCGCGGTTTCCGGGGTATGGAACCAGTCATAGCTGCGGGTAAGGAGGAACCTCAGCGCCGCGCCACGGAGCAGGATAGGCATAGCCTTCCTCTCATCTTCCGATAGCGGACGGATTTTTTCATAAGCGTTAAGGAAAAGCTGCTGGCGTTTTTTGTCGGTTTCGATGCCCCATGCGTTGAAAATAATGGCGATATCGTAGGCAAAAAAATCGTTGCAGGCGAAATAAAAATCAATGATTCCGGTAATTTCCTTGTCCCTGAAGAACACGTTATCAGGGAAAATATCGCTATGGATAACCCCGGATGGGAGGTCGAACGGCCAGTTGTCGGCAAGGAAATAAATTTCATCGACGATTAATTTGGCGAGTCCTTTTTCAATATCATCTGCCTGTTCGCCGATATGCTCAAAAATCTTTACCCATTTACTGAGCGACATGTCGTTTTTGCGGTATTCCCTGAAATCCCCGACGGCGATGTGCATATTCGCAACTTTGCTTCCCAGCGGGGCGAAGTGGAAATCTTCTATTTTTTCCACTCCTTGTCCTTCGAGGAATGAAATCAATATTGCTTTTTTCCCTTTTATATCCTGAAGCTGGCTGCCGGATTTATCGCGCAGGGTTGACGGGCAGGAGATATTATTTCTGCGCAGGTGGTCGGTGAGGGAGATAAAAAAGGGCAATTCCTCGTTATTCACGCGTTTTTCGAAAATGGTGAGGATATATTTGTTTCCGCCTGCGTTGATCAGGTAATTTGTGTTTTCAATTCCGGCAGTTATCCCTGAAAAGCCCTCCAGCGTGCCGATTTCATAACGCGCGGCAATTTCGCCGATTTCCGGTTCAAGTAATTTGGTATAGACTGCCATGGGCTTGAGTTATCAGCTTTCTTGGTTTAAATAAAGTCAAATAAGGAAAATCGGTGGCCGACGACAGCGAAAATAAAACCGGGATGAAACTTCCGCGCATTAGCAGGCGCGGGCCTTATGCCGTGCAGCTTTTTGCGGGCGAGCTATATGGCTGGTGCACCTGCGGGCTTAGCCAGACCGAGCCTTTCTGCGACGGGGCGCATAAGGGTACGGGGATGAAAAGCAGGAAATTCACGGTGGATGAAACGAAAATATATTACCTTTGCGGGTGCAAGCACGCTTCGGAAGAATCCAAGCCTTTCTGCGACAACAGCCACGAATGCCTCAAGGAATAGGCGTAAGCTGCGATTTTAAGCATTTTTCGCTTTACACATCTGAATTTTCCCCCTATTCAGCGCAAAATAACGAAAATTTGTGGGGTCACAGAATGGCTAAGCAACAAGAGAAAAAAGGCGCTAAAAAACCGGCTAAAGCGGCAGCGGCAAAACCGGCAAAGAAAGAATCTGCGCCGAAAGATAAGAAAAATACCGCTACCGGTAAAATCGCGATTGTTGAGAATCCTGCGAAAGTGGTGAACAAGCTTGGCGAAAAAAGGGCGTGCCAGTCATGCAGCACAAAGTTTTATGATTTGAACAAAAGCCCGATAATTTGCCCGAAATGCGGTTCCGAATTTGACCCGGAGGCGTTGCTGAAGCCAAAACGCGGCCGCAAGAAAGCCGTTGAGAAGGTTGAGATCGAGGAGATCGATCTCGAACTGGAGGATGCGGAAGACACGCTGCTTGAGGCGGAGGAGGAGGCTGCAAATGAGCTTGATGAGGAAATCCGCGAGGAGATAATCGGCGATGATGAAGATTCGGACAGCAGCGATGCCGACCGTGTGCTTGATGGGCTTGAGGACGAGGCTGAGGAAATCCTCGGCGCGGATGATGAACCCCACGTGGATGAAAAATAATTCTGGTTATCCGGTCTTTAGTTTCAGTTCAGTCGCATCTCCTCACTTCGTCATACGGGGTTTTTACCAGTAGGGAAAAGGGCAGCGAGGTTAGCAAACCGAGCCAGCCTTGAGCGCGAGCTTGCGAGCAGCCCATCTGAGCGTTAGTAAACGCGAAGGGGGCAATAAATAAATCACTCCCCGAACAGGAGTTCCTGCACGAATTGTTCCAGTTGCGGCTGGCGGGTGCGTTTCAGGCGTTCGGCGTGCAGGATGTTCCTTACATCCTCAATTGCCTGTTCAAGGTCGGTGTTCACCACAACGTAATGATATTCATCCCAGTGTGAAATTTCGCGGCTGGCCTTTTTCATGCGTTTGCGGACGACTTCATCATCATCCTGCGCGCGCTGGCGGAGGCGTTTTTCGAGTTCTGCCATTGAAGGCGGGAGCACGAAAACGCTCACTATATTCTCAGGGAGTTTATCAGCAAGCTGCCTTGTACCCTGCCAGTCGATGTCGAAAATAACATCCTGCCCGTCTTTCAGTTTATCATGCACGAATTTGAACGGTGTGCCGTAGAAATGGCCGAACACCTCGGCATATTCAAGGAATTCGCCTTTATTGACCATATCCTTGAATTTTTCCTTGCTGATGAAATGATAATCTTTTCCGTCAACTTCCGCCGGGCGCGGCGGGCGTGTGGTATATGAAACCGACATGATGATTTCACCGTCGCTTTCAAGCAGTTTGCGGCTGATGGTCGTTTTTCCCGCGCCGGATGGGGAAGAAAGAACGAAACATAAACCGTGCCTATTGCCTAATTTTGTCATGTGGTTATATTATGCAGGAAAGTTTATTACGCAATTTGTTTTAGGATGAAAAACCCAAAATCTATTTTTATCACCGGCGCTTCAAGCGGCCTGGGTGCGGAACTTGCAAGGGTATATGCCGCGCCGGGTGTGACGTTATGGCTGACCGGGCGGGATACCGCGCGTTTAAGCCGGGTGGCGATGGAGTGCCAGCAGAAAGGCGCGCAGGTGGAAACCCGCATTATGGATGTGGTGGATGACGTGAATGTTTCGCGCTGGGTGAAGCAAATCCCGCGGCTGGACTTGATTATCGCCAATGCGGGAATTTCCGGCGGCACTGCCGAGGGCGAGAATGACGACCAGGTTCGTGAGATTTTTTCGGTGAATGTCGGCGGTGTGCTGAACACGATCCTCCCCGCGATTTCCAAAATGCGCGGCCAGCCGGTGATTCAGGGTTTGCGCGGCCAGATAGCCATTATTTCCTCGATTGCGGGTTTGCGCGGGCTTCCTTCCGCCCCGGCATATTCGGCGAGCAAGGCGTGCATGCTGGCTTACGGCGACGCGCTGCGCGGCTCGCTGCATGAGGATAATATCGGCGTGACGGTGGTTTGCCCCGGCTATATCAAAACCCCGATGACGGATACGAATAATTTCTTTATGCCTTTCATCACCACGGCGCAGAAAGCCTCGCGCAAGATACGCAAAAAACTT
>CAZJFC010000012.1:2709-7550 GCA_964545245.1 uncultured Rickettsiales bacterium | reverse complement strand
CCGCCGCGGATTGCGTTTCCGCTTGTTATGTATGGCGGCATCCGCCTGCTGAACGCGCTTCCTTACCGCGTGACTGATATTCTATTCCGCAAATTTCCAAAAAAGAATCAGGGGTAGTGGATGGATACTTCCGGGCCGATGAAAGTAATTCTTATAATTCTGATAATATTTTTCCTGATTTCATTTTTCAGGATGAGCGGGTCGATATTCCGCAGGCGCATGGGCTTTATGTTCACGTGGCTGATGATAACCGCGGTGCTGGTAACAGGCTATATTTACTGGGATGATTTCAAGAATACCCGGATTTACACCTCGCTGGTTCCCGGCGCTCCGCTGATAAAAGACGATGGCACGATTATCCTCACCCGCGCGAATGACGGGCATTACCACGTTGAGGCGAAGGTGAACGGTTATGACATCAAATTCCTGATAGATACCGGCGCGAGCGTGGTGACGCTAACCCGCAATGATGCGGAAAAAATCGGCATCCCGACCTATAAGCTGAAATTCGACCAGGTATTTTCTACCGCCAACGGCACCACGCGGGGCGCGGCTATTAGCCTAAATTCAGTGGTGATAGGTAATGCGGGCTTCACCAATGTGCGTGCGTCAGTGAATCAGGGGCAGATGAGGAGTTCGCTGCTGGGCATGAGCTTCCTCGATAAACTGACCAGCTACCGCGTTGAAGGCAATAAGCTGATTATTGTTCCTTAGAAGTTTCAGAGTAGCAAAAAAGATGTCATTCCCGCAGCGGCGGGAATCTTAAACTTAGGCAACGTCATTGCGAGGAGGCTTTGCCGACGAAGCAATCCAGTCTGGATTGCCGCGCTCACGTTGTTCGCTCGCAATGACGCGTTGTGGATAGTTATGTATATAAATCCATAAACTTAAAACCCCCGCCTGCGCGGTGGTGGCAATATACTTAATATTCATATTATATGTGCTTTAGGGTTCTTGCCTTACAACTTTGAAACTCAAAGTCCTGTAACTACTAAAGTTTTCTCTCCAGCATCAACTTTTTGATCCCGGCGATTGCTTTGGCCGGGTTCAGGCCCTTAGGGCAGGCTTTCGTGCAGTTCATGATGGTATGGCAGCGATAAAGCTTGAACGGGTCTTCAAGGTTGTCTAGGCGTTCGCCGGTTGCGTCATCGCGGCTGTCGACGATCCAGCGATAGGCCTGGAGCAGTACCGCAGGGCCAAGGTAGCGGTCGGCGTTCCACCAGTAGCTTGGGCAGGAAGTAGAGCAGCAGGCGCACAGGATGCATTCATAAAGCCCGTCGAGCTTCGCGCGGTCTTCGGGTGATTGCAGGCGCTCTGAGCTTGCCGGGGGCAGCGAATCGGTGCGTATCCACGGCTTGATTGATTCAAGCTGGGCATAGAAATGCGTGAGGTCAGGCACGAGGTCTTTCACCACATCCATATGCGGCAGCGGGTAGATTTTCGCGTCGCCCCTGATTTCATCGATAGGCTTGGTGCAGGCGAGCGTGTTGGTTCCGTCGATGTTCATCGCGCAGGAACCGCAGATGCCTTCGCGGCAGGAGCGGCGGAAAGTAAGGGTTGAGTCCACCTCGTTCTTGATTTTGATGACCGCGTCAAGCACCATCGGGCCGCACTGGTCAAGGTCAAGCTCATAAGTATTGAGGCGCGGGTTGCCTTCCCCTTCCGGGTCCCAGCGGTAAACCCTGAATTTCTTTACTCGCGTGGCTCCTTCCGGGGCTTTGTGATATTCACCGTCAGGGTTGACCTTCGCGTGTTTCGGTAATGTGAATTCAGCCATTGTTTAATCTCTCTGTTCCATTTCTCTAATATTATTTTCGGTTACGTCAAGTTTTTATAGCAAAACTGCGCGGTTAATGGGCGGATTTAAATCGATAAGCAAAACTTATCGATTTTCCGATATTGATAGGTTTTATATATCGATCCTTACGCAAAACCGCCATTATCGGCTATAACCCGGCGGGGAAACGGGAGCGGTTTAAGCGAGGCGGAGCAAAATGCGTTTGCAACGCGGCAAGTTTCAATTAATGTGTCAGGCGAATGGAATATAATGCAAAAAAGCTTATTTCCCGCGTTCTCAGGGAATATGTGAAGCCGCGCCTCGGCAAGATCATGCTGGCGGTGGCGTTTATGCTGGTATACGCGGGGGCGAATGCCGCGCAGCCCTTGCTGCTGAAATATGTTTTTGACGACGTTTTTACCAGCGGCAATGAACTCATGCAGACGGCCATTCCCCTGGCCATTATCGCGGTTTTCCTCGTTACCGGCGTTTCCAACTATGGTTCGACGGTGACGATGAACATTGTTGGCTATGATATCGTGAACGATATGCAGAAGCGCCTTTTCCGCCATCTGGTATATTCCGACCTTGAGCTTTTCCACAAGAAAACCTCCGGTGAGCTGATTTCGCGCATAATGAACGATATCGCGTTGATACGCACCGCCGTTTCCACCGTGATTATAGGTTTTTTCAAGCAGTTCTTCACCTTTTTCGGGATGGTCGCGGTGATGTTCTATACCAACTGGGAGCTTTCGCTGATTGCGTTTTCGGTGATGCTGATAATCATTTACCCGATTTCGCGCGTGGCGAAAAGGCTGCGCAAGCTGGCGCGGCAGCACCAGAGCAACGCCGCGGTGCAGACCGCCAAATATAACGAGGCTTTCAAGGCGATGCGGGTGATTAAGGCCTACCAGAAAGAGGAATTCGAGATTGAAAGGGTCAACAGCGTGGTTGATTATTCCTTCCGCAACCGCGTCAAGAGTGTGAAGATCGGCAGCATAAACTCGCCGTTGATGTATGTTCTGGCGGGTTTGGCGGTGGCGGCGGTGATATGGTACACTACCGGCGAGATTATCTCCGGCAAGATGACGCAGGGCGACCTTGTGGCCTTCCTTACCGCGCTATTGATGGCTTCGCGCCCGCTCAAGACGATGGGCGGCATCAGCAATATCCTGCAGAATGCGATCGTTGCGGCTGAGAGGTATTTCCAGCTTATTGATTTCGCGCCCAAAATTATCGACAAGGAAGGGGCGGAGGAGCTTAAGGTTGAGTCCGGCGCTATTGAATTCAAGAACGTTTCCTTTTCCTATGACGGCAAGTCGAATGCGCTGGAAAGCCTTAGCCTGACCATCCCGGCAGGGAAAAAGGTGGCGCTGGTCGGGCCTTCGGGCAGCGGCAAATCCACTGTGATGAACCTGCTTTTGCGCTTTTTCGACCCGCAGAACGGCTGGGTTCTGGTTGACGGGAACGATATTTCAAACGTGACGCTTTCGAGCCTGCGCCGGAATATTTCCATCGTTTCGCAGGATATCCTCCTGTTTGACGACACGATAATGGAAAATATCCGTTACGGGCGGGCGGACGCCACCGATGATGAGGTGATGGCAGCCGCGTCCGCCGCTTATGTATCCGAATTTGTCGCGGACCTCCCGCAGGGTTTCCATACGGTTATCGGCGAGAACGGGCTGCTGCTTTCCGGCGGGCAGAAGCAGCGCATTTCAATCGCGCGGGCGATATTGAGGAACGCGCCGATATTACTGCTCGATGAGGCGACATCCGCGCTGGATAACGTGTCCGAGAAGGTTATCCAGAATGCGCTGGACAGCCTTATGAAAAACCGCACGACACTTGTCATCGCCCACCGCCTTTCGACCATCATTAATTCCGACATAATCTACGTGCTGGATAAGGGGCAGGTGGCGGCCAGCGGCACCCATGGGGAATTGCTGAAAAACTCCCCTGTATATGCCGGGCTGTACGGGGGGATCATATGAGCCATGCCGGGGATATGCGCGCATTCATAGTTAAGGATGTGTCAGATATCCCGTTGCTTGAGAAGGTCCTTGCCGAAAAACCTGTCGATATATTTTCTTTCAGCAACCCTGCATCGGTTATTCTTTCCGGCAAGGGTTACAATCCCCGCAAAACAACTGGTTTATATTCCGATATAAGCCATATCCGCACCGCGATATTACAGGATAAATGCCTCAAACTGCTGGAATCCGGCGCAGGGCTTGACCCGCTGGTGGCAGAAGCGCTGAGAACCGATTTATATTATTTTATCGGCACTGCCTCATTCCTTTACCACAGCCTTGCAAGGCATAGGGATTACCTGTGGGTGGGCAAGGAAGGCAAAGTTGAAAAAGGCAACCACGCGCAGGCTTTTTCATACCTGATGGGTTATTACCTCGGCAGGAAATACCGCAAGCGCGTGCATTATATCCCGCGTTTTCATGCGGCTGTGCTTTCGTCGTATAATAAGCTGGTTGCGCGGGCTTTGCGTAAAAAAACAAAGCTGCTGATGATAGACGGCGGAAGGCCGTCATCGGCAGCCTTTGCCGTTGCGGTAAAGGGGCTGGAGCCATCGGCAAAGGTTCTGGTGGCAAAAACATGGCATCGCGGTTTTTCCTCAAACCTGTGGAAAATTATTTGCGGTATCGGATCCCTTGCGCGGAAAAACGGCGGGGCTATCACATATTTCTACTGGTCGGAGCGCGGTTCATCACTGTCAGGAAAAATCAACCAATTGGTTGAAGGATTCCCCGGTAAGCTGCCGGGAATCCTCCTTAAGGAGTTGCAAGGGGAAATCCTTGACTTTGCTGAATATTATTCCGGCCAACTGGCGGTGGTGAAGAAGCATACGGCAGCGCTGTCGCCGCAGCTTGTTTCCACCGACGCAATCGCGGGAAGCTATGCGGTCATGGTTGCGGCAACGGCGAAGGCGCAGGGAGGCAAGGTCGTATTTTTCAATCACGGCACGGCGTCATACCAGCCATCCGGCGTGGCGGCGCTGGTGACTGGTTGCTGGTCGTCACTGGGCAGGATACAGAGCAGCCACGCCACG
>CAZJFC010000012.1:0-2699 GCA_964545245.1 uncultured Rickettsiales bacterium | reverse complement strand
ACGCCACGCACCATGTTTTGCGTTCGCCGATGGTATGGGAGTTGTTTTCAAAAAATTATCATGGCGAAGAACGCGGCATAATGCTTGCCCTTGATAATTCAGTATTGCGGAAGCCGGAAAAAAGAGCCGGAAAATTCACCATATTATTCGCCGGGAATTATATGGATTTCTCGGCCCATGTGCCGTGGATACTGGAAACCGCCGACGAATTCGCGGAGGGGATACTGGCATTGGCGGAAGCAGTTTCCGGGCTTGCCGGCGTTGAACTGGTCGTCCGCATCCAGACAAGGCGGCGCAGCAATTCCCATGAGCTGGATACCGGTTTCCTGCAACGCGAGCTGGCGAAATATCCCAATGTCATTGTGGATGGCGACGGCAGTTTCAGCGAGGCTTTATCGCGGGCGGATTTGCTGGTGGCAAGCCTCACCACGACAATCGAGGAGGCGTTGCAGGCAGGCGTCCCGGTGTTGCTCCATAACGCGCGGATGCGTTACCGCTTTGTTCCGGCGATGGAGGAAACACCCGGCAACGGGAAGCGCGCGGCGGTATATTCCACCAGCCGGGGAAGGGATATTGCGGCTTTGCTTGAGGGGATAGTTGCCGCCCATAAGGATAAACCGCTTACAAAAGAGGAGCTTGCCCCCTATTGCCGGGTTGAAGGCGGGAAGGGAATCAGGGAGATTGCTTCATTTATATTGAAGTAATGGTAAAAAAGATTATTTTACGCCGCTATGTCAATTCTGATTCTGGCGATTGAAAAACCATACTGGCAGGATGTGCTGATTAACCTTGAGCGTGACGGAGTTAAAATCTCCGCCGCGGTGGTTCACTACCGCTACCCGAAAAGCCCGAACCGGTTTTTTAAAGATTTTAAGGGTGTTCAGGTAGACGGCAAGCTGTTCTACCGCAACCGCGATGTTTCCGCGCTGATACGCAAGGATTTCGGCAAGGATTTCCCGCCGCTGGACGAGCAGGTTATCCGCGGCATGGAGCAGGTCGAGCGCGATTATTACATACTGACCGACCGTTTCTGCTATTTCCCGCGCTCGTTCCGTTACCGCAAGCGCCTGTTCCGCGATTCCATCCGCTACTGGCTGGCGTTTTTTGAGAAGCATAAAATTAAGGCAGTGTTCGCAAGCTGCACCCCGCACAACCTTTCGGATTATACCGCGTTCCATACCGCGAAATACCTTGGGATTCCGGTAGTCATGTGCGCGCATAGCATGATTAACGACCATGTCATCATCCGCCATGATTACCGCGGCGAGGACAAGGTTCCTGAAAATTTCCTCGCCGGTAAGACCTATGATGAGGTACGCGGCCTCATTCCCGAGACCCTGGCAAAATCTGCCTATGCCGAGAGCCAGGTGCTCAAACTGGTTATCCAGAAAAATGATTCGGCGCAGAAGATAAAAAACCTGAACGCCAGCGTATCGGGCAGGCATTCGCGCCGGAAAAGGATTCGCCTTACTGCCTATAAAATATACCGCCGCCTGTCGCGGCTGCTGTTCAGCACGCCGAAATTCAAGGGTGCGCTGGCGCTGAACGGTACTTATCCGCCGACATTCCGCCGCATATTGCGCGTGTTCGAGCGCAACTGGCAGCGCCGCCAGCGCAGTTTCCACGATAACCTTGCCATCACGCCCGACCTTTCGCAGAAATATGTTTATTTCGCGATGCACCTCCAGCCGGAGCGTACCAGTACCCCGGAGGCGGAGGTTTTTGAAGACCATTTAATCGCGATTGAAATATTGGCACGTTCGCTGCCGGAAGGGTGGAAGCTTTACGTGAAGGAAAACCCGCGCCAGTTCGACCGCAAGATAAACATCCTGAAAGGCCGCCACATGCGCGACAAAACCGATTACGCCGATATCGCGCGGCTGCCCAACACGTTCATCATCCGGCAGGATGTGCCGACGAAAGAACTTATCGCAAGCGCGCAGGTGGTTTCGACCCTTTCCGGCAGCATCGGCTGGGAGTCATTGCAGGCGGGCAAGCCATGCATTGTTTTTGCGAATGCGTGGTATAGTGAATGCCGCAGCGTTTTCCGGGTGAGGGATGTTGCCTCGGCCAAAGCCGCAATCACGGCGGCGAGGGAGAAAAAACCGGAGGGGATAAAACTCGATATCGCAAAATATCTGGTTTACATGAAGGATAAATACCAGATCGGCATCATGGGCGACGAGGTTTACATCAAGGCCGCGAAAACCCCATATGAAACGCTGGTGGATGAGATGTCGGCGCGGCTGGCGAAGGAGATCCGCGCCATAACCGGCGGCAGGGGCGGGAAAAAGAAGAGTAAAGTTATTTAACTTTAGCTTGCGCCGGAAATTTTAATTCCAATTTTAACTGATTTCTTTAGACTGGTTCCCGTAGAGGTGTTCTCTACCGGGGCTTCTAATCCCGCGAAAAGCGGCTGGCATCAGCCGGAAATGATGCTGTCTTCCCTGCCTTTTTAGGCCGGGAGGCGGTAATGCATGTCCAAGCCTTGCGGCCAAAGATTGCCGCGATCGTCTTTTCGCGATTTTAGAACTCCCGGCTGCCAAAAACTGGCGGCCTTTTATTTTGTAACTTGGGAGTAAGAAATGGAACTTCAGAAATTCAGAATTTCAGAACATCGGATTATAATCAACCGTCATCGCGAGCGCAGCGCGGCGATCCAGTCTGGATTGCTTCGGCTAAAGCCTCGCAATGACAAA
>CAZJFC010000011.1:0-40077 GCA_964545245.1 uncultured Rickettsiales bacterium | reverse complement strand
AGCCTGATAGCCGGGGAGTTAGAAAAACCTGTCTGTGATAGGTTCGCACTGGCCTTTAGGGCAAGCCCCTGTTGCATACGCCAGCGCCTCCCCGGCCAAAGCCGAGGAGTGATTTCACGGTCACTAACCGCATAGATAGGAGGTTTCTTAGGCCCCACGGGAAGATGCTTCCCGCAGGGCGATTATATTATAGGCAGTATATTTTACAAGCCCGCTTTCACAAGTAGGTGATAACAGGCCATAATGAAGGCGCTAGGCCGATTTGCGCTGTCCGCCGCCTTCAGCATGCCTGACATTCCTGTCTTTCGATTTGTGGCGGAAGCCGAAAGGTTTTTTGGCGTATCTGTCATTCAGCTTTTTACCCCCGCGCGGGCGTGGCCTTCTTGGCGGGCGCGCCTGCTCATATTCCGTTTTGGAGTTCGGGTCCATCATCCGCTCTATCTCTTTCCACCTTTTGCGGTCTTCCGGCGAAACCAGGCATAGCGCCGAGCCTTCAACGCCTGCGCGGCCTGTACGGCCTACGCGGTGGATGTAATCCTCCGGCGCCTGTGGCAGATCATAATTCACCACGTGCTCAATATGCGGAATGTCAAGCCCGCGTGCCGCTATATCGGTTGCCACCATGATGCGGAAACTTTTCCGGCGGAAACGGTCTATCACATGCTTGCGCTGGTTCTGGCGCAGATCGCCGTGAATCGCCGCCGCGCTGTGGTTTTCCTTGTTGAGCTTCGCCGCCAGCTTTTCTGTGCCGTATTTCGTTTTAACGAAAATGATGATCGAGCCATCACGTTTTTTCAGCTCCTGCACCAGCGTGCCGTATTTTTCCTTCTCGGTGGTCTGGATGATATCCTGCTTCACCAGATTAATCGCCTGCGTCGTTGAACCGATCGCAATGCGCTCAGGTTGCTTGAGGTATTTATTCGCCATGCGGACTATGTTCGCCGGCATTGTCGCGGAGAACATCAGCATCTGGCGCTTCTCCGGCAAATGCTTGAAAATCTCCTCAAGCTGCACCGAAAAACCCATATCCAGCATCCTGTCGGTTTCATCAAGGACAACAAAATGCGTGCTGTATAATTTCAGGCTGCGGCGGTCCAGATGGTCATTCACCCGTCCCGGCGTTCCCACGATGATCCGCGCGCGGCGGCGGAGCTGCTGTATCTGCACCGACATCGAAGCGCCGCCTATCAGGAGCGCGGTCGGCAGTTTGCTGGATTTGCCAACCATCTGGTTGATGATGTTATAAACCTGCATCGCAAGCTCACGCGTGGGGGTGAGGACAAGCGCGTAAGAACCGGGGTTCTCAAGCATTTTCGCAACCAGCGGGACGGCAAATGCCGCCGTCTTGCCGGTTCCTGTCTGCGCGGAACCAAGGATATCCTTGCCCGTAAGCGCGATCGGAATTGCCGCTTGCTGTATCGGGGTTGCTTCAACATATTTCATATGGGCAAGCGTATGGCGTAGTGATTCGGGCAGGCCGAATTCTTCAAAAGTAGTCATTTTATTTCCTTTTTTACAACAGAACCCGCTCGCCGTTTATTTATGCGGAACGTGGCTCTGCTTTTTGTTGGGCGAACCCGACTGCCGGGTTCTTGAGTTATCGCGGCCCAAAAAAAAGAAAACAGTGAATTCTTATGAGAGCCAATAATAAACCTGCGCGGGCTTATATGGCAAAAATACAAGAAAGTCAAGGGTTTGATGAAATATAACAAAAGTTTGTTGTAATGACGGGCTTAATAAGGGTAAAAAACCAAGGCATAGTGGGGACGTAGCTCAGCAGGATAGAGCAACGGATTCCTAATCCGTAGGTCGGAGGTTCGAATCCTCTCGTTCCCACCAGAGTTTGCAATCGGGCAGTTTTGCAGGCTCATTGAATGGGTTGCGCAGGATATCGCAGGTATTCTTCGCATGTTCCCAGCTTGAAACTTTGGCGAATATTATGGTTTTTATTTGATATACTCACGAATAGCTATCAAATCATTATTACATCTTTTGTTAGGACTGATTATTTAACCCACTCTAAAATATCAGTAATATCTTGTTTGAATTGGCTCAAGTTATATTTCAGAACCGGCTCATAATGGGCTATTCTGTTCCTCAGCTTAAGCAGAGGATGCAACCTGGTAGTTAAATCTTTGCGTTTCAGTCCTTTTCGCGCTTTTGGGAAGGCATTGCGCAAACAATGGCGCCACAATTCTTCATATCTGCCATTAAACATATTGACCCAAAATCCCAGCGTTAGTGAAGCAACCATGTTTGGGTTATTAACAGGCTTATTTTCGTTTCCGAGAATTGCCTTGGATTTTTCTAATTTATCGTTCTCAAGCACGCCAAAATTGATTTTGTGACTGTCATACCATTCCATCCCATATGTCTTAATGAGCTGTTTGTTGATTGTATTTCTTAAAACTATCTCTAGCCAGTGAAACTCAACATAGAGCTTTTTGCATTCTTCTAAATTCTGTAGGTACAGATTATAGGCTTTAGTTTGGTCAGAATTAGACATTTGAAGGTAAGGTTCTAGCCGTTCCTTGCTAATTAATCGCTCTAATTCAATAAAATCAATTGGTTGCATCACTTGCTTTTGCTCCTGATTTAATGTATAATGATTTTTAGAGTGCTGGGGAAGTGGCATCTGTGCTTAGACATATCCACCCCCGGCCATTTTTTTGCTCAGTGCGTAATCGGCCAGTTTTAGTGGCTTGAAATCTTCCAGACATTTCTGAATATTATTTGCCGTCATAAACTTTGGGTTCTTTGCAAGCTTAAGTTTGCTAATCGCTGAGAGAGGTAGATTATGATAACAAATTCTAACTTGCCGGAAGTGATTAGTTCGTAACTTATCAACTCGTTCCCACCATTTCATATTACGGCTGTTTGTCCTTCGACATGATGACCCGCACGGTTTCC
This sequence comes from uncultured Rickettsiales bacterium, assembly GCA_964545245.1. GTDB lineage: Bacteria > Pseudomonadota > Alphaproteobacteria > Rickettsiales > 21-14-0-20-44-7 > CAZJFC01. The sequence continues at coordinate 37,167 of CAZJFC010000011.1, read as the reverse complement.
TTGAGGAAATAAAACGGTGCTACCATAATGGCTACGGTTCCAGTGGCGACAACTGCCTGTACCCATGGTGTGAGTTGAGAGAATTTGTTAAGTAAATCTGCGAAAAAGTTGTATTCCATGTCGGCTCCCTTTTTTGGTTGGATTGGCCACCAGATTGCTCTGGTAGCCGGGGAGTAATTAAACCGCACATGACGGCCACTATGGCCTTTAGGCAAGCCTTGGACATACGCCATAGTCTCCCCAGCCAAAAGGCAAGGGAGACATCGTTTAACGGCCAATGTCAGGCCGCATGTGCAGAGGTTAATTAGACCCCGGAGCAGCAGTAAACTGCTGCCCTGTGGGGAATATTAGTAAATTACAGGCGAATTGGAAAGGGAAAGGTTCTAATACTTTTCGGCCAGCATGAGGTTAAGATGATTGCTGGTTGGCAGGATTATGGCATAAGCCATCCGAAGCCGAAGGCGTAGGATGGTGCTCCGAGCCGGAATCGAACCAGCGACACAGGGATTTTCAATCCCTTGCTCTACCAACTGAGCTATCGGAGCACAGTTTGGAGGGCAACTGTTTACCAGTATCAAAAAATAATTCAAGGAAAACCTGAAATGCTGCCGGAAACCTGCCTGACGCCGCATAATCGCCGGGTTTTTAGCAGAAAACCGGGTTTGGGATAACCACTTTCACCTGCGTCCCATGCCCGAAATCGCTGCTGATGTTTATCCGTGCGCCGATCTGTTCCACCGCGCGTTTTGTGAGGGCAAGCCCCATGCCCAGCCCGTCGGCGTTCCTGACATAAACATCCTCGGCGCGGAAAAACGGCTCGAAAATATGCGCAAGGTCCTGCTGTTTTATGCCAATGCCGGTGTCGGTAATCAAGACGGAAACAACCCCGCCATTCACCTCCGGGTGGATTTCTATCGTGCCGCCGGAAGGGGTGTATTTTATCGCGTTTGAAATAAGGTTGATGAAAATCCGCTTGAGCAGGATCTGGTTGGCCTTAACCACAGGAAGCCTGTCCGCGCCCACTACAACCAGGTTAAGGCCCTTGCCCGCCGCAAGGCTGGAAACAATGTTCAGGCAGTTGGAAAGGCACTCGTTAAGGTCGGTGACGGTTTCCTCATAGCCAACACCCTCCCTGTAGTTCAGGATTTCCTCAATCAGTTCGAGCAGCGTCCGCCCGCAATAGTTTATATCCTTCACATATCCGGCATAAGGCTCCGGCATTGAACCAAGAACCTGTGCCTGCATGATCTCCGACATGCCGATTATCGCATTGAGCGGGGTGCGGAACTCGTGGCTTATCTGGCGGAGGAACTGGTCTTTCAGGCGCATCGCCGCCTGCGCCTCCTCAAGCGCGAAACGCAGCTTTATCTCGATTTCGCGCCTGCGCTTGATCTCGTCGTTGAGCTTGTCGATCGCGTCACCAAGCAGGCTGAATTTCTGCATCAGGTTCATATATCCCACGGCGCGTAATATCATCACCTCCCTGCGGTTGGGCAGGGTGAAATTCCAGGCCTGCATCTTGACTGTGCCGCTGTTATCCTTGCGGTAATGCCGGAAGGTGAGGGAGATATTGGTCATCGGGGTTTTTTTCAGCTTAACTTCCGCAAGCTCGGTTAACGCCTCTTGCGAGAGGTCGCAAATATCGCAGATATTAAGGGGTTTGTGGCAGGAGGAAAGCTTGGGGTCATAAATCCGCGCAGGGCTGTTCGCGGCAACAATTAACCCATCCCGGCTGATTGCAATTATCGGGTCGGGCCATTGCTCAAAGAAGTTTTCAACACCTTGCTCTTCGTACATATTTTTTTCCCAGGCCTTGTTTCATTGTAACCAGTAATCTGTTTGCATTTGCGCACAAAAACGCCGGCGGCAGCAACGCCGCTGATGTGAATTTTTTCTGTCCGGTTATGGAAAAAACGCCGCAAGGGAAAATACGGCATGGCAGGGAGGAGCGCTTCTTGCGTATGTCAGAAATTAATTTCATAATTTCCTCCTGTCCTGAAGGGAAAGAGGGCCATATTTCAAGGGCAGAAACCTGTCAGGCTGGTTATACCAGCCCGGCTGCCGTTGAAAATATTGTTACCATTATCCCGAATTACCCAAAGGAAAAACTTCATGTTTCTCCCGGTCAGGCAGTAAATCACAAAATTACAAAAAAGTAAAGTTTTATTTGCCACTAAATTCCTGTGATATTTATATTGGCGCATTTTCCCAAAGTGAAAAAAGCTAGAGGATTTACGGCTTTTGTAGTTAAATATATGCGGCGAGGTTTATTTTATGGGACATATTTTTATTTACATTACCTGTGAAAGTCATGCACAGGCGGAAGGGCTGGGGCAAATCCTGGTTGAGCGGGGGGTGGCGGCATGCGTGAACGTATTGCCACCCATATGCTCGATATACAGATGGGAAGGGGAAGTTATGCAGGAGGAAGAATTCCCGGTTATCGTAAAAACAAGGGCGGCTTTGTTTAAAAACGTGGAAGAAATCGTGAAAGAACTGCATTCATATGATAACCCGTGCATTGTTTCTTTGCCAATAAACCAAGGCAGCGAGCCATTTTTGAAATGGATTGATGAAAACACAATAAAATCTTGACGTATCCTCCATGAGTGGTTATTTTCCCGGCTCCGCTTCATTGCGGAGGCAATGTGATCCCGTAGCTCAGCCGGTAGAGCAACTGACTTTTAATCAGTAGGTCACTGGTTCGAATCCAGTCGGGATCACCAATTGAAACAGCCCCGTAAGGGGCTTTTTTAATTGGTGAAATTGATTTTATGAGAACCAGTTGGTTCGACAAAGAGCTTGGCGAAACGGAGTTGAGCCTAGCGTTTGCAACGAGCGGTAATCCCGTGAGATAATCCAGTCGGGATCACCACTCCTCAAAGAATTTTCCGGCTACTTAACCAGAAGCCCAAGCACCGCATAGCGGTTCAGTGAGTCAGTTACCAGACCGGGAATTTTTTCTTTCAATGTTTTTTCGTCATTCACCGGGGTGTTGTCGATGTTCATCTGTATCTCACCGGATTTGAATTTCGGCAAAAGTTTCGTAGTGAGGGATTTTACGTCATTGCTGCCGGTCAGGAGCGGGAGCAGGGCTTTATCAAGTATATTCACACCTACTGAATCATGCCGCTGGTTACTTACCCATGTCTGGCTCTCCGCCTGATAACGCGCGAGTTTGCTTACGGAAGGTTTCGTGGAAACTTCTGTGACATAGTTTTCTTTCGTAACATGCAGCGTAATGCCGCCAATAAAGACAAAGCGCAGGAAATTCTCGGCAAGATGCGCCTTGAGTTTTGCCTTGTCAATATCCTTTGCAACGTCTTTCAGCCTGCCTGCAACTTTTTTGGTTATCTCATCCAGAGTCATCGGCCCGTTTTTATTCTCCGCCAATGCGCCGATCCCGGCAATCATTCCGACATCACTTGTAGTGAGTGACATCCCGCTTGGGGCAATGAAAGTTAGCTGCGTGCCGGATTTATAGTCATAATCCTTATATTCCGCCGGAATATTGAAGTTACTGGTAAACAGGTTGTTTTCAATGCTTGTCCCGTTTAATGCACGGTTGAGGGTTTTTTCCTTGTGGCATAACAGCGTCATGCGGAACCGGCGGTTGGAGATGAAATCCATATATTGTTCGGTGCGGATTATATCATCGCTGGTGGAGAGCACCTTCGCGGTTTCAGGGCGCAGATTGCCGCTGTAAACGCTCGGAAGGTTGAACTCGGAAAGATATTGTAATCCGCGCGCCGACGCCATTTCCATGAATTCATGGAAATAATACTGGATATTATTTTCCTCAAGGTGGTCATGCAGCAAATACCAGTCCTGCTGATCCTGCAGGAGGTTAAGCTCGCTTTCAACAATGTCGCGGTAAGGGTTCTTGCTGTTCTCCCCGATGCTGTCGCGGATGAACTGGAGCAGGAGTTTCGCCTGTGCCGCCTTCTCGGAAGGATTTGAAAAACGCGCAGTGTGGTAAAGCATCATCTCGCGCAGGCTTTTCACTGAGTTCCAGCCCGGCAGGGTGTTATAGCTTACATAGGCAACGCCGTCCGGCGCAAGGTTCTGCCTGCATATCTCAAGGATTTTTTGCTGCACCTCAACCGGAACCCATGAAAGGACGCCGTGGCAGATGATGTAATCAAACGTGCCGAAACTTTTTTTGACATCAAGGATGGATTTTTTTTCCAGCCGCAGGTTTTTTACGCTGGTTTCATCAATGCGTTTTTTCCCTTCCTTTATCTGCTCGCCGGAAAGGTCGATGCCGATACATTCGCTTTTGGGAAAGCATGAGGCGATGGAAAGGATGTTGTTGCCGCTCGCGCAGCCCAGTTCAAGGATGCGGGCTTTTTCAGGCAGCGGGGCTTCAAGCCCGAACAGGTGCGCAATCGCGCAAAGCCGGGCAGGGGATGTCTGGGAAAAAATATAGCTGGAATATGGGACTTCGTCATAAGCATTGGTTGTAGAAGCCTTTTTTGCGGCTGATGTTTTTGGCATTTGCACCTCCTGTATTTTTGCAGGGATGCTAGCACATGGTTATTATGGTGCGAAAAGCATTTTGGCCGGATTTTAACGAATCAGGGTACTTTCTCACCGGATAATCAACATTCGGCAACACATAGCCACATTAATGAAGTAAAAAATTTAACTAAGCATGCAGGCTTGGGCCGCCCCTTTCGGCTCCAACTCCGCCGGCAGGGGGGATTGAATCGTTTGCGCCGAGGGGTCTGCCATCTTCTCTGTATGTACCGGGAACTCCTTGGGCTATATTGGCCGCAGCCAGCCTCACGTTTTCAGGTAAATCTGCCGGATTGCCATTGCCGGGGGAAACAGAAGCGCTCTGGAAAGTTGTATGTTCTCCTCCCCCAAAGCGTAGTGAAGGTGTCCCACCTTGATAATTAAATGCCGGGTTTGTACCGGTGCCACCATTGAATGGTGCAGTGTCCGTCCTTGTAGATACGCCGGAGTTGGCAGGAGTGGTTTGTGCGAACTTTAAATGGTCATTCCCCGATCCTGTCACTCCCTGGTCATTAAAGCCGCGTGGTTCAGTCCTAACAGCCGATGCTGGTGGTTCTGTTGCAGCAAGTGCGCCCGGTGTAGTGGGTGGAGTTTCTGTTCCGGTCCTGTTTTGAAGCGCAGCTTCAACCCTTGCCGCAGCTCCAGCTGCAACATCGGCACCTTCCCCGCCGGGAGCCACATGGCCGGTTTTTTTCTCGGCAACAGGAGTTTTGTCAGTCGGGGCAGTAGGGGTGCTGAGGCCATGTTCATGATATGTTCCATCAGCTGCCAGCTTGCCTTTATATGGGTTACCAACACCGTCCGGGGTATTCTCAACAACCCTTCCTTCAGGCAGTCCGGCTGGTTGTGGCCCGGAAGCGCCTGGGGCCGGTGTTGCTGGTTCTGTCCCTGCTGTAGTTCTTGCCTCTGCTGCAGCCTCCTTATTCTTTTGGAGAAGTGCCTGTGATGCGAAGTTGTGTTCATCATGGCGAGGCATTGCCCCCTTATCCTCGAACTCTTTTCCGGCCGATTTGCTTAATTCACCCACTTGCTCTGCAAGATCGGGCCTGTCATTAGGATATCTGGTTGAGCCGGGAGTAGCATCTCTCTGGTCAAACTGCCGTCTGACTGTATCGTTAAATTCGCGAAGTGCGGCTTGGGCCGGATACTGCTCCGAGTTGTGTACATCTGCTTTCAGGGCGTCCAGCCTTTCTTTAACTCCGCTTCCTTCCTTAAACTCCGGCTCCTGACCGGGTTTCAGCCCTTGTAAACCCTTCTGGAGGGCGACGAAATCGTCAAGCCTTTGTTGCGCGGATGATACTTTTAATGGTTCTGCCGTTGCCGGAGCCGCAGGTGTTTCCACTGCGGTTGCTGGTGGCGGTGTTTCTGCTGTAGCGGCTACAGGTTCTGGTTTCTGGGTTGCTGCTGGTGCTTCTGCTGGAGCTACTGGTGCTGGCCCTGCTACTGCTGGTGGTGAGTCAGTAACTCCTTTTGCTTCTTTCCAGCTATCTCTTTCGGATTTAAGCTCATCTGTAGGCTTCGTAATTGCGGAGTGATGAGGCAGGACGTATGTTTTACCATTAATTGTGACGTTGCCAAATTTATCCCCGCTAGTAATATTTTTAAGTGCGTCGGTTGCGTCAATCAATACGTTAGGGGTATCCCTGAAATATACATGGCCAGCTTTTTCCGACATATTCAGATAAGGTAACGTGCTATCGCGACGCATATCATAAGTCATCGGCTCGAATTTTAGTTTTGTATCTGACATGTTTATACCCCCATTTTTTTCACCGTATCACAACTTTATTACGCCATTATTACACAGCATTAATTTTTCTTCATTCTACCCATAAAATATTGATATTTTACTAATTTTAGCTGAATTTACTATCTTTGCGCTACATCAGCGCCTGTTTGGGGACGGGTATCGGGAATATAATTCTTATATGTCTCTTCCCCTTTAAGGGATGCTTTTTCTTTAGCGTCCAGCCCATCCTTCATCAGGTATTCAATAGTTTCCTTCCGCGTATGTTCCATTGCCTGATCACGGTCTTTCGGGTCGGCGGCAAGATGGCGGTTAAAAGCCTCAAGCGCAAAAAGGGTGGATTTCCCCGCTTTTCCGTCTTCTTTCAGGATGTTCGTTTCGCGCTGGAAATGCCTTATGCCTTCCGGCGTGATTTCGCCATTGGCATAACCCTTATCATCTTTCGGAATCAGCACCGCGCCGGAAGGGTCTTTTCTAACGTCTTTGGCTGTGGCTGCTTTATATGGCTGGTCAGTTTCCTTCATGAACCCGGCGGCAATCAGCCCGTCCTGAACTGCGGTGATTGCGTCTTTTTCCTGGCTGCGCTGTTTGACGACAATATTTTTCTCACGCAGGGCTTTTAAACTGTCTGCAACTGTAGCCTTTTCTGCATCGGCTGTTTTTTCCGGTTCTGAAGGAGTTGTGGTCCCTGTGCTCTTTGCAGGAAGCGGTGAAGCACCGGGAGCGGCCTTGATAACCGTATTTTCAGGAGCATCCGTTCTGCCGCCTCTGGTAATCCCGGTTGGAACGGTTGTGGCGGTAGTAGATACTAAAGTAGTTGCTGCCGGGTTATCAGCGCTGGCAGGTGCGGATTTAGGCGCAGAAGAGCCAAGTCCGGTCAGTAACCCCCGCATTCTAGGCGGGAGGTTAGCATCATCCGCGGCGACGGCGGTTGCGCCTGTCGCTGTGGGTTCTCCTGTGGCGGCTGTATTTTCATTAGTCACATTGGTGCGTGCTGATCCGGCATCTACAAAACTTCCACCTTCAGGATTAGCGGCAATATTGATTGTTCCAGCAGGTGTATTCGTTGGGTTTGGCTGTGCCGGGGTGCCGGAAGGAGGAGCGGCGGTGGCGAATGAGTTTGCTCCTATGGCTGTGCCACCGTCAGTGGTAATAACATTTGGTGCATTAAAGGCAAAAGCAGGTGGTGTTACAGTTACATTCTTTGTTGCAGCCGGTATTTCTTCAGTAGCGGGGGGAACATTTTGTGGCTTTACCCGTTGTGCAGCGATTTTAGCGTCTAATTCTCCTGCAGAATTGGCGGTTAGTGTATTACTCCCTGCGCCAAATTGATTGAATGCATCCCTGACTTGCTCAGGGGTTCTTGTTACCGCTTTTGACGTGTCGGTTTGTGCAGATGGTGCTGAAGCAATTACAGGTTCTGATGGTTTTGCCTGTGGCCTCATATTTTTTACAACATCATTATAGATGCCACCCATCCATTCGTCAGCTTTCGCTAAAGTTTTTTCTCTTTCAGCCTTTAGTTCAGCAATCATTTGCTTTTGTTCCGGATATAATTCCTTAATTGCTGCTATGCTGGCTTCTGCTCCTCCAGGAGCGACATGGCTACTTACCTCTGCTGGTTGTTTTTTGTCTTTTGAAATAACGTCACGTCCGGGGATTGTTGCCCCGCTATCGGCAAGAATCTGCATTTCTGGCGGTAACGGCGCATTTGGCTCATTAGGCAATGCTACTTGTTTTTCTTCGGGTGTGACCGGCGTTCCGGTGACTTCAGGCGCGGCAGGTAATGGGAGCGGGGTTTCCACTGATGGTGTGTTAACTACCAGTGCAATTCCCTCAGCCCCACGAAGTTCAGGCGGTAACGCTGCCAACTGTGCTGCATCGGCAGGCGGGTTTGCTGGCCGTATGGGTTCATCTGCTGCCGGGCTATTCGTACCGGTGCTAATTCCTGCTGCGGCAATAAAATCCGCCATACCTGGCTGAACATCAGAAGGTGGTTTTACAGTTGCCTTAATTCCTAAATCATCAGCCATTTTTGCCATTTCAGGGCTGACCGCTGCCTGCTGCTGGTTTTCTGCCGGGTTACCCAGCGATTCAAAATATTTTCTGGTTTGCGCAAACTCCTCGCCTTTTTTAACGGCTTCGACAAAGAGTTTGTGATATTCTTTGTCATGGTTCTGTTCCAGATGGTTAGTCAACAATGCGCCATAAGGCGAGATGTTGGCAAAAGCCGAAAATGTTTCTTTCAGTTCATCAGCTTTAAGGTTCACCAGTGCTTTCTCGCGCTGCTCTTTCATGTAATCAAGCGCGCGGGGGGTATATATTTCCTCCATGCGCTGCTTTACTGCTTCGCCAATTGCGGGCGTATTTTTCTCATGCTCCATAGCGGCAGGGTAAGCAGTACGGTTAAATTGATCCCTGTTCATTACAATCTCATAAGTCGGTGCGCGCATAACGGAGTCGGAAACCGTTGCAGCTACGCCGTTCGCTCCGGTCAAGGTTGCGAATGGTTTGCCGTCAACTCCGCTATAGCTCTTATTAAGCGCTTCTGTCATGCGCTTAGCTTCCTCCGGTGAAAAGTTGGCGGCGGCAAGCGCAAGCACGACATTTCCTTTATCAGGGGATTGTTCGGAACGCAGCAGGCCTATTTTTGTTTTATGGTCACTTTCGATTCCCGCAAGGTTCATTGCATATTCAGAAAAAGCGTGTCCGGTAATATCCTGTTCAAGGGTTTTTATACGGTTCTGGCGTGATAATGGCCTATAAGCCTCATTTTTTTGCCATTCGGCTGCGGTTCTGGGAACGGTAAGATATGCATCAGGTAATTCTTTTGGGTTATCATCAATGTCGAATTTGCCTTCATTATTTCTGACCATTGCTTTAGGTCTCTCATCAGCGGTATAAAAATTTCCGGAATCATAATATCCGCTGACTAAACCACGTCCTAAATTTTCCTGTTTCAGTTCACGGGTTTTGTAATTGGCGGGGTTGAAAGTGACTCCTTTCTCCTCCATCATTTTCTGGATTTTCGGGTCATTGAATGCTTCAACCAGCCTTTCGTTAAGGTTAGGCCGGCTGGGAGAATCAGCGGTTCCACCACCGTAAATATGGGCATCTCCCAGAAAGAAAACAGGTTTTATGGGTTTTCCGGGTTCGGCTGTCGCAACCATTTGTTCTGCTGCAAATAATGCCGATTGTTTGTCGGTTTCCACCCTGTATTTTGTGAATCCATCTGTGAAATTTTTGTGTAGGTCATTATTAAAGTCGAGAAGTTCTTTTACACCCTCGGCATTCGCCAGGTGCTGATATTCCGGGCTTTCCCCAAGCGCCTTTATCAGTGTCTTTTCTTGCCGTTCAGCGTATTCTTTATTTCCCGTACTGATACTAAGCCCAAGCGAAGAAAGATAATAGCCTATCGCAATATTACCTGTATAGTCCTGCCCGTCTACATCCGCATCGTATAATATGGTTGGTTTTTGCCCGTTCTTTCCAATATCGTGTATAGAGCGCAATATGGGATCCTGCTGAGATTCCAGAACAGGGCTAAGTTTGCCTGTTTTAGCATCATATAAGGTTATTTTATTACCATTTGCATCCTTAACGACCGGAGACTGTTCCAAAAGAATATGGGTCGCGTCCTTTATCTGGCCTGCATGGGTAGCCAGGGTTTGCCAGTTCCTTACATCGTGGTTGCCATCAAAAATATAAAGTACGTCAGTGCCTTCAGGAAAGCTAAAAAAACGCTCCAGACCTTCCTCAAAGCTGCCCAGCTGCGTTTTATCCTTAAAGTCTACCCTGTATTCTTTTTTCTGAGGCATGTCCATTTCCCCGACGAGATTCAAAACTAATTATGCTCATATTAGTTAGTATAATTTAATATTACGTTAAATTAACAATATATCTGAAAGTTATGACAATTTTTTGACGGGTTTGTGATAGTTTTATGTCTTTAACAGCTCTTTATAGACCCCAAGGGTGCTGTCACACATTCTTTTGCGGCTGAAATTGGAGGCATTGGCGGTTGTAGCGGCTTTCCAGTCATTGCCGGATTCCAGGGCCTTAATAATTGCTGTCCTTGTTTCCTCAATATTATTAGGGGGAACGAGGTAGCCGGTTTTTCCTTCAATCACGGTTTCCAGTGCGCCGCCGATATTGGTTGCAACAACCGGTTTGCCCATAGCCTGCGCCTCGATAGCAATCCGTCCGAACGCTTCAGGCTTGGTGGAGGTGGAAACCACTACATCGGCATTGGCCATTACCGCAGGCAGGTCAGGCGTGCCGGGCAGGGTAATGATGTTATCGCCCATGATCTTCTCTAATTCCTTCATATAATCGGCGCTTTCAACATCGCCGACAATTACGCCGAGAGCATCAACGCCGCGCATTGCTTCAATAAAAATATGATGCCCCTTCCAGCGGCTAACGCGTCCCGGCAGCATCACAATTTTTTTGCCAGCTTGCAGGCCGAGCTTCTCCGGGGTAACGTCCGGGCGGAATTTATCAAGGTCAACCCCGCGCTGGATGGTGATAATTTTTTCAGCGTCAACGCCGTAATTCCCGATGATATGGTTTTTGATGAAACCTGAAACCGCGATGATTTTCTCGCCCTTCGTCATCACCGAGTTGTATTTTTTCTTGAGATTATTTCCCAGCCCGTAAGTGCCGTGAAAAGTAGTAAGAAAGTGCCGTTTCGTGGCTTTTGCCGCCCGGTATGCGCTCCATGCCGGTGCGCGGGAGCGGGCGTGGACAATATCGACATTGTTTTCTTTAATAATGAATTTCAGCAGGTGCGAGTTGAACAGAATCTTTGCCGGGTTTTTAGTATCCAGCGGCAATATAAGGTGTTTGCCTTTCAGTTCTTTCACCATCCGCCCGCCTGCGGAAACCACAATTGAATTCCAGCCCGCTTCAACCAGTGCGTTATCTATCTCAACTGTGCCGCGTTCCACTCCGCCCTGTTCAAGCGCAGGCACAACTTGCAGGATTGTCGGTTGAGTTTTATCCATATTGCGGATAAATAGCATTTATGAGCAAAAAGTATATACTTACTCTTTCCTGCCCGGACACGATTGGAATCGTGGCTGAAGTTTCGGGTTTCCTTGCCGCCGATAAGTGCAACATCCTTGAATCAGCGCAGTTTAATGACATAGCCAATAACAAGTTCTTCATGCGGGTCGTGTTCGCCGCGCCTGAGAAATTCGATATTGCCAGCTTTGAAAAAACCGGCGCAAAATTTAACATGGAATGGGAAATCAATGACGCGGCGAGCAAAACCCGCGTCCTGATTATGGTTTCCAGGGCCGGGCATTGCCTTAACCATTTGCTGCACCGTAAGCGTATCGGCACGCTGAATATTGAGGTTCCGGCAGTTGTTTCCAACCATGATACTTTGCGTGACATGGCCGAGTGGCACAAAATTCCATTCCATCACCTGCCGGTTGATAACAAGAAAGAGCAGGAGGCGAAAATCCTGCAACTGGTTGAGGATTTGGACATCGACCTTGTTGTGCTGGCGCGTTATATGCAGATTCTTTCGCCGGAACTCTCCGCCAGACTTAAGGGCAGGGCGATTAATATCCACCACTCATTCCTGCCGAGTTTCAAGGGCGCGAAGCCTTATTATCAGGCGTTTGAGCGCGGTGTGAAGATTATCGGCGCAACCGCGCATTATGTAACTGATGCGCTGGATGAAGGCCCGATTATCGATCAGGAAGTCATCCGCGTTGACCATACCTACGCACCGGAGCAACTGATCTCTGCCGGTAGTGATATCGAGAACCTCGTTCTGGCGCGTGCGGTGCAATATCATATTGAGCATAGGGTTTTATTGAACGGGAATAAGACAATCGTTTTTAAATAAGAGGACATATGAAAAAATATCTGGTTATCGGGGCTTTGGTTGCAGCAATTTCAGGTACTGGCCTTTCGCAGGTTTCATTCGCGGATGAGCATGCAAAGCCAAAAACGGCTGCCAGCCAGCAAAAAGCGGAAGCATGGAACAAGATGACAAAACAGGAAAAGCTGAAAGTCCTGAATGACCGCCATGAGAAAAAAATAAAATCTTCTCAGGAAAGATGGGCAAAGCTTTCCGACGATGAAAAAATCTCGCGTTATGAAAGCGGCGTTGAGCGCGGCCGGAAAATGCGCGCAAAACATGCGGAATATAAAGTTAAATGCGAGGAAGCTTTAGGCAGGAAGAATTAGCTCCTGAACTCGCGCAGTGCCTCAATCAGCACTTTCATTTCTCCTTCGGTGCCGAAGCTGATACGCAGGAATTCCGGCAGGTGATAATTCCCGATCTCCCTGACAAGTATCCCTTTTGATTTCAGGTGCTCAAAACCGCGTGCGGCTTCTTCCGCGCTGCCGAAATTGGCCATTATAAAATTAGCCTGGCTTGGAACCGGGTTATAGCCGAGCAATTCCAGCTCGCGGAATAAGACCTCGCGCCATTTGAAGTTGTACTCGATGCATTCATGCAAAAAATCTTTGTCCTGAAGCGCGGCAATCCCGGCGTTCATGGTGGGGGTGGTCACATTGAACGGCGGGCGGATGCGGTTGAGAATATCGATAATTCCCGCGGAACCATAACCCCAGCCAAGGCGCAACGCGGCAAGGCCATACATTTTTGAGAATGTGTGGGTCATGATGGTGTTGTTGGTTGAGTCGGCGATCTCGCGCCCGTCGGAATAATCTTCCGCAGTTACGCATTCGGCATAGGCGGCGTCAATCACCAGCAACACATCTTCACGCAGGTTGTCGCGCAGGCGCTTCATTTCCTGTTTCGGGATATATGTCCCGGTTGGGTTGTTCGGGTTTGCGACATAGACAATCGAGGTTTTTTCATTCACTGCGGCAAGGATCGCGTCAACATCGGTTGTGTAGTTGTTTTCGGCAACGGCAACCGGGGTTGCCCCGGCAGAACGCGCGGCAATCGGGTAAACCAGGAAGCCGTGTTTAGTGTAGATTACCTCATTGCCGACGCCTGAATAAGCATAGGCGATGAGTTCAAGGATTTCATCCGAGCCGCATCCGCAGATGATTCTGTCGGCGTCCAGATGATATGCCTTGCCGATTTCCTCGCGCAGGGCAGTGGCATTGGCATCCGGGTAGCGGTTGAAACTGTCGAATTCCTTATAGGCGGCAATCGCCTTCGGGCTTGCACCAAGCGGGTTTTCATTCGAGGAAAGCTTGATGACCTTGCTCACCCCGGCGATTTTCGATTTTCCGGGCGTGTAAGGGCTGATATTGAGCACTTCTTTTTTTACGTTGAGCATAATAATCCTGTTGGGTATCCGGGGTATTTTCAGGTCATTCTAGGCAGAATAATGCCCGATGACAATTCCGTCTTTGATTTTGGCGTGGAAACCGTCAACTTTATAGAGGTTATAGCTGCGTAGCCGCGCAAGTTTTTTGCCTAGTTTCAGCGGGGATTTGGTAACTACGAGGGTTTTATCCTCCCCGGTTTTTTCCGTGGCTATTTTGGCTATTGCATAAAGATTCTTGCCGGGAGCCGCGAAAACCTTGATTTTGCTGTATTTTTCATTTGAGAGCTTTGCCCACCATTTGCCGGAAAGGTCAACCACACCGATTGTATTTTTGTTTATTTTATCAAGTATTTCATCCGACGAAGAGCAGATTATATATTTGCTGAAACTGCCAAAATAGCCCGAAATCTCCCTGGAGGTATCAAAATCATAGTTGCGTAATACGGCAATATTAAGTCCATTCTCGACTGCGAGTGATGCGGAAATTATACTGCGCCAGATTGACTGGATGGCAGGAACAGGGAATTTTCCAGCTCCTTGCCTTGAGAGTTTTTTCAGCATTACAGCTTCCCGGCCGGGGCGGATGAAGCTGCTGTTTTCTCCGGTGATGCGTTTTAACTCGCCGACTTTTTCAACATATTCCGTGCGTTTTGACAAAAGCCTGAGCAGATCGGTATCGATTTTATCGATTTCGTTACGGAGTTTTGCGAGCTTGTTACTGGCTGTAGTCATATGATAAGCTGCATATATTGCCGGGTTTACGCAGATTTTGCAATATATTCGTTAATCCTGGCGCTTCTTAATGAAGCGGGCGGATATTAAGGGCTGTTTCCGGCTGGGTTAAGGTAACATGGTTATAATAACTAAGGTCCAGCAGCCACAATTTTCGATTCTGGCCTTTTTTGTTATAATAATCGATCAGTTTGCGGTTTTCCTCTGCGCCGAGGTCATGCGCAAATACGGTTCTTTGGGAATCAATGTCTGCAGAATTGTATACGAACGAAACCGTTGTGTTATAATATAAGGCCATGCGGTTCAGTAACTCATCACGCTCATTATATTTTTCGTAATCCCTGTACCTGACAAACACAAGGTTTGCCGGGCTTTTTGCCTCTATATTATGCACAAGCTCATCTTTATGGAGAATGGGAGCATGGACTCCTGAAAGCAATTTCCTTTCACTGGATATGGAGTTGAAAGAATCCAGCGGAAGGTTCAATGATACGAGGCCAGTAACTATAAGGCATGGCACGATTGCCGTGGTGGTAATAATGCTCCAGTTCTTTGTAAATATGCGGTGTTTTATGATTCGGTATGCAAGATAAAAATTTAGTGCGGTGGCGGCAACAACCGTTACGAATATGTAATACAGAAGCATCCACACCAGCAGGGAGGACAATAGAAAGCTTACCAGCACAATCAACAACAGGCGCAACGCGAACCTATCAAATTGTCTACCTACCAAGGCAAGCGGGGCAAGTATCAACATGAAAATCAGGGAGGGAGAGCTATTTATACGGGAGGCAAGAAATTCTGTGCGTTCTATTAAACTCATCGCAGCTATTTTATCATAGGCGTTTTTTTCCCATATGTAATGAAACAAATGGTTCAGTTTTACGCTCGGGGTCATTTCCGGTGTGAGAAGATTCTGGAACCATAAATAAGGGGCATACATGTATTGATCGATATGCAACCGGTTTGGTATTAGCAGAGTGTTGCCGGTTATGTGCCAGTTATAATATGCGTGGAAAGCAAGAATAATTAATCCGCCTGCCGACAATATAGTAAGGGATTTAGCGGTACTTTCAAGATGGAGGTTATTTCTGCATATATCATAGATGAACATCAGGAAAATCATGACGCTAAGAATCAATCCTTCATAGGGTCTGGTGACTGATAATATCGCGCAGGAAATGATAAAAATTAATTCTCCTCTTACAATTTTGTATTTCAGGCTGTACAGGTAAGTGCCGATCATCAGGCAGGCTGCGGCAGCAGGTAAAGCGCCAATAATGTAAGATCTTCCCCAGTGTTTACTGAGTCCCAAAGAAATAAGCATCAGGATGTAAATCGGGATAATAAATTTTTTGTCTATGAGGGATGAAAGCATCCACGTGAAGCAGCTTATGAACAGGGAGAGGGCAATAAGCACGCCAAAAAACGGGTGGCCCAGAAGTATACCTATCGCCAGGATAAATGGTTGTCCCGGCGGGTATTTTGACATGTAGGTAGGGCTGATTATCAGATGCGGATTTTCAAAGAATTGCGGTAATTCATGTGGCGGGTTAGTAATACGGCCATGAAGGAAAGTATCTGCCGCGAGCATATAGCTGAACTCATCATGTATCCACATCGGTGGTATGCCATATATATAAGTCACAACAAGCAGTGCTAAGAAGGTTAGGCAGAACAGCGCGGGAAAAAAATATCTGTCTGGTATTCTTTCTGGCATGGTTGTGCGTTATAAGTACCGGCTATATTTCGAGGAAAAATTATTGCGTGCGGAATTGATGCTTTGTTCGCTGTAATTGAATTTAGGGGTTTTTAGAATTCCCATCCGGTTGAGAACCGAAATGGTCGTGGATTTCAACACGCGCAGACCATATTTAACTACATTAACATTACAGACTTCGTCACCGTAATGTGTCGGGATTGGAATTTCCTTAATTGGGATTTTCTTGTGGATCATCTGGATAAGTATATCGGTATCGAATTCAAAATAATCAGAATCGAGTTCAAAAGGAACCTGTTTAAGGGCTTCGGTGCTATATGCGCGATAGCCTGTATGGTATTCTGCAAGCTTTGCGCCCAGCATGATGTTCTGGAAAGTCGTAAGCCCGATGTTACCGACAAATTTATATTTAGGCATGCCGCCTGCCAGTGCCTGTTTGCGGTTGATCATGCGTGAGCCAAGCACAACGCCATAGCCCCCTTCAATTATTGGTTTTGCCATATCAGGCAGCAATTCAGGGGCGTATTGCGCATCGCCGTGAAGCATGATTGCTATATCATAACCATTTTTGATCGCGTAGCTGTAGGCCAGTTTCTGGTTGCCGCCATAGCCCTGGTTATCTTTGTATTTGAATATTTTTATCTTGTCAGGAAAGCCTTTCGCATAATCAAGGGCAATTTCATATGTATCATCTTTTGAGGCATCATCGAATACGGCAACATGAACTGTATGTTCTTCGCTATTAAGAAAATCACGTGGTATGCGGTTGAATACCTCAACAATGTGGTTTGCTGCGTTGTATGAAAGCACACAGATTAGAATTTTTTTCTCATTGCCTTGCGTCATATAATCAACCTCGTGAACTGCCGGAGATTACGCCTAATTACCCATACCGGTCAATAATAAAGACTATATGCCGATTTTCTGCAGGCAATTATTGAGCGAATCTTTTATTGATGGCAGGGTAATGCCAAAATCATTTTCCAGTTTTTTGAATGAAAGGCGAGAATTTGCCGGGCGTTTTGCCCTTGTCGGGTACTCAACGGAACTGATGGGAATAACGGATTCTGTTTTTATATCGAATCCATGTTTCCGTGCTGCATTTACAATAAGTTCGGCAAATCCATGCCACGAGATAAATTCCGGTGCAACAAGGTTATAGATGCCTGATTTTATTTCTGTTGCGCCAAGGGCGGTGATAGTAGCTGAGGCGATATCGGCAGCATATGTGGGTGAGCCAGTCTGGTCGGATACAATTTTAAGTTCGGGCCTTTCCTGCGCGAGCCTTAAGATAGTATTCACAAAATTCTTGCCGGAATGGTTATAAACCCATGCGGTGCGGAAAATAAGGTATTCGCAGCCTGAATTAATAACCGCGCGTTCGCCCGCAAGTTTGGTTGTTCCGTAATGGTTGAGCGGTGAAAGATTGGAAGAATTATCTTCGATAAATGGTTCATTACCGCTGCCGTCAAAAACATAATCAGTTGAATAATGCACGAGTAGCGCTTTGGTATCCTTGCAGAAACGCGCAATCTCGAAAACTGAAAGATGGTTTATTTTATCGCAGGTCTCGCGTTCGTCTTCGGCAAGGTCAACCGCTGTGTATGCGGCAGCATTAATGATTATATCGGGAGAGAATTTGAGGGCGGAAAGTTTTCCGTAAACATCCTCCGGAACCGCAAGGTCAAGTTCTTTGCGAGATGTGGAGATAAATTCAAAATTTTTGTTGTGGCCTAGTATATCGTTCAGATTTTGTGCGATCTGCCCGGTTCTGCCGATTACCAGTATCTTTTTCATTTGTGTTCAGCCAGGATGGTTTCAAGATAATGGTAATAATCAGAGCCGGGGTTATATGACTTAGTAACCCTGATAAAACCGTCTTTATCAAGGAAGCCACGGCGTAATGCGATTTCTTCGATACAGGCGATTTTGACCCCTTGCCGCTGCTCGATCGTCTGGATGAAGTTCGCAGAATCAAGCAGGGAGTCCGGTGTTCCGGCGTCCAGCCATGCGAAGCCGCGCCCGGTGCAGATCACGTTAAGTTCGCCTTTATCCAGATATGCTTTGTTTACATCGGTAATCTCAAGCTCTCCGCGTCCCGACGGTTTTAGGCCTGCTGCGATATCAAGTGCTTTATTATCATAAAAATAAAGTCCGGTGACTACCCAGCGCGATTTCGGATTTTGTGGTTTTTCTTCAATTGAAATTGCCGTTTTGCCATCCGGGGCGAGTTCAACCACACCATAGCGCTGCGGGTTCTTTACCTGATAGGCCATAACATAAGCGCCGGATTCCAGGTTGATTGCTTTAAGGAAATCGGGGCCGATATTTTCGCTGGAAATCTCGCTGCCGTAAAAAATATTATCGCCAAGTATCAGGCAGATTGAGTCATCACCGACGAAATCACGTGCGATAACCAGCGCTTCAGCAATGCCGCGTGGCTTTTCCTGGACTGCGTAGGAGAGGTTTATTCCCACATTCGAGCCATCGCCGAGGAAGGATTCGATGATTGGCGTATCGCGCGGGGTTGAGATGATTAAAATATCGCGCAGGCCGAAATTCATCAGTACCGCAAGCGGGTAGAAAATCATGGGCTTGTCGTAAACCGGCAAGATCTGTTTTGAGATAGCATCCGTCATTGGCTGCAACCTTGTTCCCGAACCGCCCGCGAGTATGATACCTTTCATGCCATCAAAATATGCTCAGGCACGGTTTTAGGCAACATACGAAGATAGATGGCCATTAATAACAGCTAAAAAAATTGTCGGGCTGGCTTTTATGTCATGGCATGATATTTTACGCATAATATGAAAACTATACTGGTTACGGGCGGATATGGGTTTATCGGCAGTGCATTTGTGCGGCAGGAAATTGCTGCCGGGAACCGCGTGATAAACCTTGATAAACTTACCTATGCCGCAAATAAGGTGAGCCTTGACGTGATTGAAGGAAGCGCGAATTACCAGTTTATAAAAGGCGACGTTTGTGACACTGCATTGCTGGCGGAAATTTTTAAAGGAAATGAAATCGATAGTGTAGTGAACTTCGCGGCAGAAAGCCATGTGGATAATTCGATTGAAAAACCTTCGGCTTTTATCCAGACGAATATTGTCGGAGTATTCGCGCTTCTGCAATCTGCGCTGAATTACTGGACGCAACTGCAGGAAGGAAAAAAAGACACATTCAGGTTTTTACAGATATCTACCGATGAAGTTTTCGGCAGCCTTGGCGATAGCGGCAAATTCACCGAGCAAACCCCGTATGACCCAAGTTCGCCATATTCCGCATCCAAGGCGGCAGCGGACCATCTGGCCAAAGCATGGCACAAAACCTATGGTTTGCCTGTCATTATCACCAATTGCACCAATAATTACGGGCCATTCCAGCACAAGGAAAAACTGATACCAAAAATTATCCTTAATGCGCTTTCCGGTAAGGAAATACCAATTTACGGCAAGGGCGAGAATGTGCGCGACTGGATATTCGTTGAAGACCATTGCGCCGGGATCAGGCTTGCGCTTGAGAAGGGGAAGCCGGGGGAGTCATATGGTTTCGGCGGCGCAGCAGAAATGTCCAACAACCAGGTGGCAGAGCAGATATGCGCTAAGCTTGATAGCATCTCCCCGCGTGAGGACGGCAAAAGTTATGCCGGGCAAATTACCTATGTAACAGACAGGCCGGGGCATGACTGGCGCTATGCTATTGATGATTCAAAAGCAAGGAAAGAGCTGGGCTATGCCGCGCCGAAAGTCTTCGCGGAAAGAATTGATGAAACAATAAAACATTATTTGGCTTATGCAGATAGTTGATGAACCGCTGGAAGGGCTGAAACTTATCAGCTTCAATAAATTCCCTGATGACAGGGGCTGGTTCGCCGAGCGCTATTCCAACACGAAGTTTGAGGCAATAGGGATAAATAATGTGTTTGTGCAGGATAATTTCTCGGTTTCAAAACCGGGGGTGATACGCGGCCTGCATTACCAGAAAGACCCGGGGCAGGCGAAGCTGGTAAGTGTAACCCACGGAAAAATCCTCGATGTGGCGGTGGATATACGCCGCGATTCAAAAACATTCGGCAAACATTATACGGTGGAACTTAGCGGGGAAAACGGCCTGATGCTGTTCATCCCCGGCGGTTTTGCGCATGGTTTCTGTGCCATAACCGAAGCACATGTGCTTTACAAGGTGGATTGCCTATATAACCCCAGGAACGAGGGGGGGCTTGCCTATAACGATACCGGGCTTGCCATAAAATGGCCGGTGGCGGAGCCTTTGGTTTCACCCCGCGATGCGGTTTTACCGGGCTGGCAGGAATATTCCGCTGCTCCTGCCTTTTGATAAAGACTGAATTATCTTGATATGGTATATGCCAATATGCAGAATAGCGGCATGGTTGAGCATAATAAAATAACTATCAAAAAAACGCTTAAGCTGGATTCCGGCGTGGAGACCAGCGGTTTCGACATTGCGTTCAACACTTATGGCAGGCTCAACGCGCATAAATCGAATGTAATCGTCCTCTGCCATGCGCTCACGGGCGACCAGTATGTTGCCGGGCGCCACCCCGTAACCGGCAAGCGCGGCTGGTGGGACGATGTTGTCGGCGAAGGGAAGATCCTCGACACCAACCGTTACTATATAATCTGCGCGAATGTGATCGGCGGCTGCATGGGCAGTTGGGGGCCGAAGGAAAAAAATCCTGAGACCGGCCGTCCTTACGCGCTGAATTTCCCGGTCATCACGATAAGCGATATGGTGAACGCCCACGCCATGCTGCTCGATGAGCTTGGCATAGACAAAATTTTCTGTGTCATCGGAGGTTCGATGGGCGGGATGCAGGTGCTTGAATGGGTCGCTAAATTCCCTGAGCGCATAAAAATCGCTATCCCGATTGCAACGGCAAGCCGCCACAGTGCACAGAATATCGCCTTCCACGAAGTTGGCCGTCAGGCGATCATGGCTGACCCGGACTGGGCAGGCGGCAATTACCTGCTTGAGGATAAGAAACCGATCAATGGGCTTTCAGTTGCCCGCATGACCGCGCATATAACCTATATGTCCGAAGAAAGCCTGCAGGCAAAATTTGGCCGCAACCTGCAAGACAGGAAAAACATTACTTACGGTTTCGACGCCGATTTTCAGGTGGAGAGCTATTTGCGCCATCAGGGCATCAGCTTTGTCGACAGGTTCGACGCGAATTCTTATTTATATATCACCCGTTCGATGGATTATTTCGATATGGAGGCCGAATACGGCAAACCGCTCAGCGAAATTTTCCGCGAGTGCAAAGCGAAGTTTTACATCATCTCATTCACCAGCGACTGGTGCTACCCGACCGAGGAAAGCAAATATGTCGCGCGGGCGCTTAATTCAATCGGTGTGGATGTAAGCTTCCTTGATATAAAAACCAGCAAAGGGCATGATGCATTTCTTCTTGATGAATCGGAATTCAATACTACACTTCGTGGCATTATGGATGGTGCGGCGCGTGACGAAGGGATAATTCCTGCTACTGCTCAAGTTGTGGCTGAATCCCAGAAATCAGGTGTTGTATCACGTATTAGCGGCTGGATTGCCGGAAAATTTGGCAGGAGGGGCGAGTAATGGCCATTCGTTCTGATATTGAAGCAATTGCCGACCTGATTGAACCCGGAACAAAAGTTTTCGACGTTGGTTGCGGTGAAGGTGAAATGCTGTCACTCCTGCTGCAGAAAAAACAGGTGCAGGCGAGGGGCATAGAAATTGATCCGGCGCGTGTCGGCATCTGCCTTAAAAAAGGTCTTTCCGTGATGCAGGGCGATGTCGATGTCGACCTTGCGCATTATCCGGCGAACGCTTTCGATTATGCAATTCTGACACAGACACTCCAGGTCACAAAATACCCTGATAAGATCCTCACTCAGGCTCTGCGCGTGGCAAAGCGCGTTGTTGTGAGCATCCCGAATTTTGGCTATTGGGAAAACAGGTTGCAGTTATTGTTCCGTGGCCGGATGCCGGTTACCGGCACGCTTTCATACCAATGGTATGAAACTCCGAACATCCATTTCTGCACAATTCGCGACTTTGTAGTTTTATGCAAAGATTTAGGCATAAAAATAGAAAAAAGACTTGCATTATTGCCATCGGGGAAAATAATGCATTTCTCCGGCGCGGGATTATGCGCAAATGTTTTTGGTGAACAGGGGGTTTTCGTCCTTACCAAAGAATAATTCAGAATTAAAAACAATCTAATGCCTTCGAGGGGTTTATGAAAAAATTAGTTATCGCTGGTTTAATGTTGTCCATGACGCTGGTTTCGGCCTGCAATGAGGAAACGGTAAAACAACAAACTGTCACTAACGTTTCCGGTTGCCAGAACGTTCGCGGTGTTGTTGACCCGACCGAAGGCAAGATTTTCTACGAACAAGGCCACAAACTCTATAGTTACGTTAAGCTTGACCCTAAAACAGGTGACCGCAATTTCTGCTCACAGCAGGAAGCCAGGAATGCCGGGTTCAGCCCTGCGCCGCGCTATTTTTCAAACAGCACCGCAAACCTGCTTAAATGCCTTGAGGGCGAATCGGAAGGCGGACAATGCCACAGCTACGTGATGGGTATTTATCAATCACTTGCGATCTATGACAAAGTCTGCGCGGGCCGTGATATCTCCCACAGCAGGTTGAGAGGTGCTATCAACAGCCACACCAGATCGAAACCGCATCTGCTTGAGGTTGACCGCTATGAAGGTACGGCTTCTTCATTCATCAATGAGTTTTCCTGCTCAACCGTTGCCCGTAAAGGCTAGTTCCTGACTGTTTTTACGGAACAGCAGGGTATTGTCATTGACAAGGCTGGCAATACTCAATAAAAGGCAGCGATGATAGAGATTTTACCCGCTTCGGAGTCTGATTTTGACTTCATCTGGCCGATATTCCGCGATATCGTAAAAACCGGTGATACCTACGTTTACCGCGCGCAAATCTCGCGTGACGAAGCAAAGAAAGTCTGGATGGACCCGAAATTCCGTACATTCATTGCCAAAAAGGATGGAAAGGTCGCGGGTGCGTATGTTATCCGCCCTAACCACCGTGACCTTGGCGACCATATCGCAAACGCTGCATATATAGTGGCAGGGGAATTCCAGGATCAGGGCATTGGCCGGAAAATGGCGGAGCATTCCTTTGAGCAGGCAAGGCTGACCGGCTACCGTGCGATGCAGTTCAACTATGTAATATCGACCAATGAAAAAGCCGTTCGTTTATGGCAGTCACTCGGGTTTGAAATCATAGGGACAGTGCCTGACGCCCACCAGCACCAGCAACTTGGCAAGCTGGTTCCGATCCACATCATGCATAAAACCCTTTAGGCAGTAAAAAACCCCGCCAATTCATGTGAAAAGGCGGGGTTAAATATCTTGCTGAAACGTATTAGTCGTCAAGCTTGAGGTTGATTGCAGAAACTTTGCCGTTTCTTTCTTCAAGTTCATAGGTGATTTTAGCACCATCTTTCAGGAACTTAAGACCTGCTTTCTCAACTGCTGAAATGTGCACAAACACATCCTTGCCGCCATCAGCGGGCTGGATGAAACCATAACCCTTCTGCGAGTTGAACCATTTTACTGTACCTGTAGCCATTTTTTTCTCCTTATTCTGGCAGTTAGTAGAAAACCAAAAGCGCGCAGCTCGTGATTTTCCGGTAGTTTAGTCAAGCATCCAATTGCCAAGAGTATCAAAATGACCACTCTGATTTTGTTTATGCATAGCCAAAACTTAGGGAAATGATACCTATATAAGCTTAAAAAGCAAGAAAAAAGCACGAAGACTCCGTTAGTTAAGACGGGTCATAACTTTTGCGCATTCTAATTAGTAATTATTAAACTACGTTTTTAACCGGATTGCGGCGTTCGCACGGGCTGTCATCAATGCCAACACAAGGGCTTTTAAGCTCTTCCTGCGAGGAGCAGGCTGAAACACCGATAGTCAATGCGATAGTAAATAATGCCAAAAAAAACTTTTTCATGTCAAACCTCTGATAGCCTGATTTTAGGGGGTTGGGTTTTAGATTTCAACAGTTTTTGTAATTCCGTATGGTTATTGGCGTTTTTCGTTCCCGGAATTGCCATCTGCTTTTTCTTCGGTCACGGTTTCGATCCTGCGGGTTTTATCAAGCGAGGAAACCAGCTTGTCCTCTGTTCCACCGCAGGTTGGGTGGCCATAACCACTGGCACTTTTACCGTTCCTGATATCATAAATAATCTGGTCATTTTTATCGGGGGAAACGCCGGCCGGTACATAATCAAGGCTTAATGCCTGTCTTGTTTGCCATGCAATGTTGTGGTCAGCGCAGGATGTATCGCCGCTAACCCCCAATCCGCCGATAATTTCGCCTTTGTCATTATAAAGCGCAAGCCCGCCGCCAAACACATTCACGCCGCCGATACGCTGGCCGACCATAGGATCTGATTCCCTTCCGAACCTATGCGCGTTGCCGTCATAAGCGATATCCGGGTTGACCGGATTGCTCTCCTGAAGGCCGAACAGGCTGCCGCCCGGCTGGACAGCCGAATAAAGATTGGCGGTTGAAAGCGCCAGTTCTTTCAGGCTGAAAGCATTGGCGGTGCTGGCTTTCTGCGCGGAGATCACGCGGCTGCCAGGCCATTGCGAACCTTCATTCTCACCTGTATAAACGATGGCGCAAACAACTCCGCTGCGGTCAACTACAGTGCCCCACATATTAAGCCCAAGACCTCCATTATTGCGTGAGGTAGCGTCTTTTAATGCCAGTTTGAGGGCAGAATGCCTGGGCAGCGCTTCACAGCCGGAAGCTGCCTGTGCCGGGAAAGCTGCGGCAATGATTGTGAGTATGGTTGTAGCAAGAAGTTTGTTCATGATCCGGTTCCTTGAATTTTGCCGGTGAAATTTATGCGAGAACCGGGAAGGAATCAATATGCGATTGGTTAAAATCGTGTCACTTTCATTTACGGTAACTGCGTTCATATGAAGCCAATACTTGTAAAATTATGCCGATTCCCATAGCGTTATGCGTAAATAGCAGGGCAAATGCATGGCAGCAAAAAAGTTACCATATTGTGTGGATTTGGACGGGACTTATATAAAAACCGATTTGTTATATGAATCGGCACTGGTTTTTGTCAGGCAGAACATATTACGCCTTCTGGCATTGCCGTTCTTGCTCCTGATGGGAAAGGCCCGTGTTAAGGATTATCTGGCAAAAAAAGTTTCGCTGGATATTGGAACTTTGCCTAGGAACAAGGCGCTTGCCGATTTTCTCCACGGGAAAAAACTGGAAGGGTATGGGGTTTATCTTGTTTCCGCCGCCAGTGAACTATTTGTGAAGTCAATTGTCAGGAAGGATAAGTTGTTTGACGGCGGATATGGCAGTTCAAGGGAAGTAAACCTCAAGGGAAAAGAAAAAGTACGGCTTCTGGAAAAAAAATTCCCGCAAGGGTTCATCTATGCAGGAGACAGCGTTAATGATTTGCACGTGTGGGAGAAATCATCTGCGGCAGTTGTTGTGAATGCGGCAAAATATATTGAAAAGAAGGCAGCCGGGTTGACAAATGTAGAAAAAATATTCCCGCGTGACGGCTTTTATAAGCTAGGCAGGCTTTGGCTCAGGCAAATCAGGTTATACCAGTGGGTGAAGAACCTGCTTATTTTCCTGCCGATTGCGCTTGTGCATGAAACCGGCAACCTGCAATTATGGAAAATAGCGGGGAGCGGTTTTATTATTTTATCACTTCTTGCTTCTGCAACATATATCCTCAACGATCTGGTTGATTTGCAGGATGACCGCAAGCATTGGTCGAAATCATCAAGGCCGCTTGCTTCGGGCGGTTTGTGGATAGGCGATGCTATAAAGGCTTTTATAATATTATCTGTTTTCCCGCTATATCTTGCTTTTGAGTTGAGCCATGAATTTGGTTATGCCCTGCTGGTCTATTTCATAATAACCGTGCTCTATAGCTTCGTGATAAAAAAAATCGCGCTGCTGGATGTTGTCGTGCTTTCCGGGCTGTTTACCTTAAGGATAATAATGGGGGCAGTGCTTATAGGGGTTGAAAGCTCGGTGTGGCTGCTTTCCTTCTCCGCATTCTTTTTCCTGTCACTGGTAATAATCAAAAGGTTATCAGAGCTTCAGAAACGGAAGGAGAAAAAAGAGGAAAGGGGTTTTGGCCGCTCCTATCAGATTCAGGATATACAGTTTTTAAGCCAGTTATCTGTGGCAACGGGAATAGCCTCCGTAGTGTTGATGATATTATATCTTCTTGAACATCAATATGAGGGCAAGGGGTATGCAATCCCGGAATTATTATGGGTAATCCCGGTCTGCATCCTGCTCTCGCTCGGCAGGATAGCTATGGAAACCGCGCGCGGTAAAATGCAGGATGACCCTATTGTTTTCGCGCTTACTGATAGGTTCTGCCTGTGTGTTATTGCGGTTGCGGTGTTTGCATTCATATCGGCGAGCGGGGCCATATGGTAAAATTAACCGGCTGGGGCAGGGTGAAATGGATTAACCCGGAAGTCAGCGTGCCTGAGGAGCTAGGCCGTATCGAGTTTTCACCCGATACTGAAAGCCTTGCAGTCGGTTTACACCGCTCATACGGGGATTCCTGCCTGTTGGAGCCGGGGCGGATGATTGTGATGAAGAACCTGCGCAATATAATTTCTTTCGATACCGAACAGGGCATAATAAAGGCTGAATCCGGCGTTACTATCGCAGAGCTTCTTGAGGTGGTAATACCGCATGGATGGTTCCTGCCCGTCATTCCGGGTACCGGCCATGTTACGCTCGGCGGCGCAGTCGCCAATGATATACACGGAAAGAACCATTACCATGCAGGCAGTTTCGGGAACCATGTAAAATCACTGGAATTACTCCGTTCGGATGATGGCGATATTATATGCAGCGAAAAGGAGAATAATGCCCTGTTCAAGGCTACCATAGGCGGTCTGGGGTTAACGGGAATCATTAAATCAGTGGAAATCGGGCTGATAAGGATTTCCTCCACGAATATGCTGGTGGAAGAGATTAAATTTGCAAACCTTGACGAATTTTTCCACATTGCCGATGAAAGCGACGGGGAGTGGCCATATACCGTCGCT
The DNA here is from genome assembly GCA_964545245.1 of uncultured Rickettsiales bacterium. Taxonomy (GTDB): domain Bacteria; phylum Pseudomonadota; class Alphaproteobacteria; order Rickettsiales; family 21-14-0-20-44-7; genus CAZJFC01. The sequence continues at coordinate 10,077 of CAZJFC010000011.1, read as the reverse complement.
TGGGTCGATTGCTTCGCCAAAGGTGAGGTGATGGGGCGCGGGATTTTCAGCCGCGCGAAATTTACCGCTGATGGGATATTGGAGTATAAAACCGTGAAGCCGCTTATATCCCTGCCATTTGACATGCCGGGTTTTTTCAGGGCCGGTTTTCTAATTAACCTGTTCAACCGTTTTTATTATTGGAGGTTAAGGGAAAAAAGAAAATCCCATATAGCCGATTATAGCAGGTTTTTCTTCCCGCTCGATAAGGTGAAGGACTGGAATAAATATTACGGCAGTAACGGTTTTTTCCAGTACCATCTGGTCATCCCCGGCACTGACAGGGCGGTTGTAATGGCGGAGATTATGGAAGCGATCTCGAATTCCGGCCACGGTGCTTTTCTTGCCGTCCTCAAGACTTTTGGCAAGATTAAATCGAAAGGGTTGCTTACTTTTCCTATGGACGGTGTTACCCTAGCGCTGGATTTTCCGAACAAACCGGGTATAGAGGAATTATTCCTGAAACTTGATGGGATTGTTTTACGCGCAGGTGGCAGGTTATATCCGGCAAAGGACGGGCGCATGGGAGCGGATATATTCCAGAAAATGTACCATTCATGGGAAAAGGTTGAATCCATGCGCGATAAGGCGATAAATTCACTATTCTGGAAAAGGGTAAGCAAAAAATGAGCGATATAAATAAAATACTTATCATCGGGGCGAATTCTGCAATTGCGAAGGAAGTCGCAAGGGTTTACGCGCTGAAGAAATGCGAATCCACCCTGCTTGGGCGCAGCAAGGAAAAGTTGGAGGATTTGCAGAAGGATTTAACCGCAAGGGGCGCTTCGGTGGTGCAGTTTTATGTTTCCGATCTGGCGGACAGGGCGGAGGTTGAAAAGTTATCCGCGCAGGTTTTCAGCGAGGAGAACGAATATGACCTTGTGCTGGTAGCCTATGGCGTTCTGGGCAACCATCGGGAGGATATAAAAGATACCACAAAACTCGCCGCCGTGATTGAAACCAATTTTGTATCGGCGGTAATCTGGTGCGAAGGGGCGGCTAACCATCTGGAGGCGCTAGGCAAGGGAACGCTGGCCGTGATCGGCTCGGTTGCCGGTGACAGGGGCAGGAAGTCCAATTATATTTACAGCTCGGCGAAGGCGGGGCTTGAGGTTTACCTGCAAGGGCTGCGCCACCGGTTTTCGGCAGGCAATGTCAATATCCTTACCATAAAGCCGGGGTTCATCGACACGCCAATGACAAAGGAATTTGATAAATCCGGCCCATTATGGGCAACCCCGCAGCGCGTGGCCGGGGATATAGTCAATGCAATCTCAAAAAAGAAACAGGTGCTATATACCCCGTGGTTCTGGCGGTATATCATGCTCACAATCCGCAACCTCCCGCAATCTATTTTCAACCGGATGAATTTTTAACCTGCGCGGTTTTTTTGCATTTCAAAGCCAGTTTCGTTTTAACCTTTCAGTACCATATGAATACAAAAATACGCAATGGCACTAAACATGAATAATTGGATGGCCATACTTAATACCAACCCTATAATTCCTACGGCTAAAGTACCATTCAGTCGGTTGATATTGGGATTAGTTGGAAGATAGATAACAGGGATTTTATTATAATCTTTCAACGGATATTTTTTATTTATATCAATTTGGTTTGGATTAAAAATTTCGCAGTTGTAAGACTTTCCATCTATCATAAACACTGCAACAGAATATCTTTCTGTGTTCGAAGCCCATATCGGGCCATGCCACCAATATTTCATTGCGGAAACTTTCTTGACGGTATTTCCTTGAAAGTTACCTTCCGCGATTTTTCCCGTTAGAGCTAATGAAATATAATTTTTTAATTTTACTAAAGCCTCAATGACATTTTTTGTTGTCCAATAAGCAAGGTATAACAAGAAGAGCGCTAAAGCTATTTTAATGGCTATGAGTATTATATCATTCATTTGAACCGCTAATTATTATTCAATATCAAGAACTTACTTGTTCAAAAATGGCGGGGGTTAGTTGACGATTTTCGAAACGATTTGCAGAAACAGGCGATGATTACCCAGTTCCCGTTTTGGTTGACGACAATGATATTTGATTAATTATTTCAAGAATGATGGAAGATTTATAGAAATAAGAGATTCCAGAGTGTCCTGACTCAGAAGATGGCAAGTGTCCTCCGTTAATTCCAATTAGCATACCCTCTCTAAAACCATCAAACTGGATTCCAGCGCCGGGTTTTAAGCCTTTCTGTAATGCAAAAACTGGACTGCCAGAAGAGCCGCCATACGAGAATGCTTCATAGGCAACGCATTCGCCGTTTATTGTTTTGTAATGATATGACCTTCGAGGATCACTAGAGATAGTGCCTCCACGAAAGATAGGACGACTCTCAATTCTATCATGCCATTCTGGGTAACCAGGAAACGCTAAAAAATCACAGACGCTAAACTTATTTTGAAAGTCAGTTTCCGTGGCAACCATGTCTTCTAAAATGATGTAATCTAAGGCCACCTTCTTATTAGGTGGCAAAAGAAGTTGGGGATTAGGGATGCAAGCAACATCGTTATTGCGGTCATTCGCATAAAAAATTTGATTTCTATCTAAGGGCAATAAGCATTTAATTAGTTCGTCGCCGGAAAAGCGCCCTATTAGAGAAATAGATTGTAGAGAGAATCCTTTATACTTTGGGTCTTTGTATTCTAAATCTAAATTATGACGATTGGTGACTAGATATGGTTTTTCTGCGACGCGGACAAAAAAAGCTGTGCCACTACCTGTAATCTCTTTTCCATCTATAGAATTTTTATAGGTGGTATCGATTTTAAATGCTGAATATAAAAAATCATTGCTTAAACCATGAAACATTTAACCCCTCAGATTGATTGGCTGTCGAAAAGATAGAACATACTGAATCTAGCATTTTTAGAATTTTCGACAGTAAAAATTTCTTCTGTGAATCAATATATTAAATGTTCGAATTTCTGTCAAAATTCGAAAAACAAGCTAATGGCGGGGCTTAGTTGACGATTTTCGACAGGACGAAGTGAAGCGGAAGTATATTGTCGATTTCTGGGAACGGTTTGATTTAAAATCTTACATCACTAAATTTTTTAATAAGAAACGATAATAGCTATTCAATTATTGTCTTATAAGCCCAACCACGTGCTTTTGTAAGTTGTTCATCGTAACGAAGTTGTCGCTCGAACAACTCCATACTTGCTGCAGCTTTTGCCATAAATTCCATTACTATCCACGGTTCTAGTCCCGTTTCCTCAAAAATAGAATCGAGTTCGTCGAGAGCCAACTCTAATTCATTATGATCTAGAAATTCCTGAAACTGAGAGATATGATCAGCACATATTCCCTCTGTAGCTTCTGACAAATTAGCTCTGGCATCCAAAAGAAATGCTTCGGTACGCTTCCAAGATTTTTGCAGTTCTTTTGATGCCATAAATATCTATTTTATAAAGATTTAATTGTTCGAACAAATTGGCGGAAGGGATGGGATTCGAACCCACGATACGGTTTAAGCCGCATACACACTTTCCAGGCGTGCTCCTTCAACCACTCGGACACCCTTCCGCAATCGAGTTTTAAACCATCCGGCGTGGTTGAAATATTTTTCCAGCCTCGCTTCGCTGCGGCATGGGCACTCGGACACCCTTCCGCAAATAACCACAGATTCCGAACCTCGTGGTTTTCGATATTCCCTACGTTCTATACATTTTTTGCTTATGTTCAATATTTATCAAAGATTTATGTATCCCGGCCTTTATGTAACTGTAAATTTCTTTTGTTTCCGCTTAACTGAATTTTGGGCTGCATATTATTGCCAACCCAAATACAAAGGAGAATATCATGAAAATTCATATGTTTAACATTGGCGCTGTTTCTGCGTTAATGTTGGCGGTTTCAGCATGTAACCACGCGGATTCGGCAAAAAACTTGCCGGAAGGGAATTATGAGGATAGTAAGGTAACCACCCGTTCCGACGGTACGAGAGTTGAAACAACCACAACAACGGATGTCGATAAAGATTCCGACGGCAGGAAATCGGCAACGGTGAAGACAAAAACCACAGAAGACCCTAAAGGGCTGTTCAACAAGAAAACCGTTTACGAATCAAAAGAGGTATCAAGATAAAAAACATGCGCGATAACACAGGGAAAGGCCAGTTTGAAATCGAAACGGACGGACACATAACTTTTGCCAGATACAGGCTTGAGGGCGATAACTTGTTCATCGACCATGTCGAAGCGCCGCCCGAATTACGCGGAAGCGGGGTTGCCGGGAAGCTGATGGAAGAAATCGTCAAACTGGCGGCCAGCAAGGGTTATGATATCACCCCGATTTGCAGTTACGCCGCTGTCTGGCTCAAGCGCAACAAGGAAAAGCTGGGATAAACCTGATAAGCGGACATGTTATAAAATTCCCGTAAAAACATTGCCTCATCTGTCCATATGCAAAAAATATCTGTCCGGTTACGGAGCTTATAGAGATTTTATGCCGTAACTTCTTTGATAAGGACACAGTAACCCAAATACAAAACAGAAAAAGGAGAATAACAATGAGCATTTTTAGCAGTACAAAATTTGAAATTTTAGAACCGGCGCCGATCCCTTCGCGGTTACAGAAACCCGAAAGGATACTGATCATAACCGCGGACAACACGGAAGACCTTGAGTTTTTCTATCCGTATTACCGTTTCTGCGAGGAAGGTTACCGCGTGGATGTTGCGACGATCAAGGGCGGAAAGTTTGAAGGCAAGAACGGTTACGGCCTGAGTGACACAAGGTCAATCGAAGATGTCCGCCCGGAAGATTATGACCTGCTGTACATTCCCGGCGGCAAGGCTCCGGCGGAACTGCGCGATAACGACAGGGTGATCGAACTGGTGCGGGACTTTGCGGCGCGGGGCAAGCCTATTGCCGCTATTTGCCACGGCCCGCAGGTGCTGGTTAAGGCCGGCCTCGTGCGCGGTAAGGAAATCGCCGCATGGAAGGAAGTGGAAAAAGAAATCAGCGAAGCCGGCGGGATTTATGTAAACGAGGCGCTGGTTGAGGACGGGCAGTTCATAACCGGCCGCCAGCCCGGTGATTTGCACCGTTTCGTATCCGGGATAATGAACCGCCTGCGCGGCAAGGGTTCTTCTGCTGAAATTCCTGCACCAAGGAAAGTTTCATAAGGAAGCAGTCCGGAAACACAAAAAAAGCGGGGGTTTCCCCCGCTTTAATTTCTTGTAAAACCGGCTGTAACCGGGCGGTTTAGTCGGTTGCCTTGATGCAGCAATAAATTTCTTTTGACTCAAGCTCATGGCTGCGGAGTTTGCCGCCGGAAGCCTGTTTTTGCACGCGCGGCTGGAACTTCGCAACGTTGTTCTGGTTGGTTGCGCGATAACTCACATTATCAAAGAACTGTTGCACGCGTTGTGTTATTGAGGTGTTCCTAATTCCCATATTATCCTCCCTATAGCTTTATAGCTTATGTAAAACAGGCAGGTGAAAAAACAGAATCCAGAAGAAAAATAAAAAAGCAGAAAATAACAAAATGCCTGAATATAGCCAGTTATAGCACTTCCGGTTTCTTGTGTCTACTTATAAATGTATAAAATGCGGGCAGTACAAAAAGCGTTAACAGCGTGCCGAAAGTCATCCCGCCGACAATCACCCAGCCAAGCTGCTGGCGGCTTTCCGCCCCTGCGCCGGATGAGATCGCCAGCGGCAGCGCGCCGAACACCATCGCCGCGGTTGTCATTAAAATCGGCCGCAGGCGCAGGACAGCGGCTTCAAGCACTGCTTCGATCGGCGGCAATCCTTCTTCCTGTTTTTTGTTGGCGAATTCCACGATCAATATCCCGTGCTTGGTGATGAGGCCGATAAGGGTGATAAGGCCGATCTGGCTGTAAATGTTGAGGGTATTCCCGGTGAGCCATAAGGCAAGCAACGCGCCGATCATCGAAAGCGGGACGGTGATGAGGATAACGATAGGGTCAATGAAACTTTCATATTGCGCGGCAAGTACCAGATAGATGAAAAGCAGGGCGAGGATGAAGGCAAAATAAAGCCCGGAGCTTGACTCCCTGAACTCGCGTGATTGCCCGTCAAGGTCGGTCTGGACTGAATTGGGCAGCGCGCGCTCAACTGCCGCATCGATATAATCCAGCGCTTCGCCGAGTGAATATCCGGGGGCAAGGCTGGACTGGATTTTTACCGCCCGTGTCCTGTCGAAATGGTTGAGGTCGCGCGGGGCAACGGTTTGCTCGATGGTAACGAGGTTGGAAAGCGCGACGAGGTCGCCGGACTGCGCCCTTACGAAAATATTGTTGAGCTGGTCGGGCTTCATGCGCAGGTCTTCCTTAAGCTGCACAACAACCTCATATTGCTCGCCGTCATGCTTGAAACGGGTGACGTCACGTCCTGCGAGCAGGGTTTCGAGCGTGCGGCCAAGCTCGGCAACGCTGATGCCGAGGTCGGCAAGTTTGGCGCGGTTGATTTCGATTTTAAGCTGCGGCGTGTTGATTTTAAGGTCGCTGTCAAGGCCGACAAGCTTTGGGTTTTTCGCCAGTTCGGCAAGTAGTATATCGTTATATTCGCTGAGCTTGTCGAAGGTGGTGGAGCTTTTCAGTATGTATTCTATAGGCCGTGACGAGTTGCCCGCGCCAAGGGAGGCCGGCGTGATCGCGAAAGCCATAATGCCCGGTATGTCGAACAATTTCGGCGTCATTTCCGCGGCGATTTCGGTTGTTTTCCGCGAACGTTCCTTCCACGGGGTAAAGCCGATGAAGGATATCCCCTGGTTTGAAAGCGGAAGCCTGCCGCTGCCGATGCCGGAAACCACGCCATAGCGGAAAACCTCCGGTATATCTTTGACGATATCCTCGATCTGGCGGGCATAAGCTGTCATGTAATCCGTGGTCGCGCCTTCAGGGCCAAGGAAGCGCACGTTGATTAAACCACGGTCTTCGATCGGCGAAAGCTCGGAACGCAACATGCTGAACACGCCCGTAATCGAAACGGCGATAAGTATCAGGATAACGAAAACAAAATAGCGTACCTTAAGGAAAGCGCCGAGCGCAGAGCGGTAGATCCTGTCAAGGCTGTTGATTGAGTTTTCGATACCTCTGGTGACAGGGTTAGTGGGATGCTGTTTCTTCAGCAGCAGGGAGCACATCATCGGGGAAAGCGTTAAGGCTACAAAGCCCGAAATAAGGACCGCGGAGGCGAGGGTGAGGGCAAACTCGGTGAATAACTTGCCTGTCCGCCCTTCCATGAAGGAAACCGGGACATAAACCGCGGCAAGGGTCACGGTCATGGCGAGGACGGCAAAGCCGATTTCATTCGCGCCGATACGCGCGGCGAGTTTCGGCTTTTTTCCGTCTTCCACATGGCGGTATATATTCTCAAGGACAACGATCGCGTCATCCACAACCAGGCCGATGGCAAGGACCATGGCGAGCATGGTGAGCGTGTTGATGCTGAACCCGAGCGCCCACATGATGGCGAAAGTCCCGACGAGCGAAACCGGGATGGTGACAAGGGGGATAAGGCTGGCGCGGAAGCTGAGCAGGAACAAAAGGATAACGGCGACAACGAGCACCACCGCTTCAACCAGCGTATGGAAAACATTCTCGATTGATTTGTCGATGAACACGGAAGTGTCGTTACCGATCTGGATATTTACTTCATCCGGCAGGCTGTTCTTGACCTTCGGCAGCGCCGCCCTTACCGCCTGCGAAATTTCCAGCGGGTTGGCGACAGCCTGTTTCACTATGCCAAGCCCGACGGCGGTTTTGCCGTTGTAGCGGAAATTTATCCTGTCATCCCTTACCCCTAACGTGACGTTGCCGATATCGCGCACGCGTATCAGATGCCCGCTACGGTTTGCGATGATGATGTTCTCAAAATCCTCCCTTGTATTGAGGCTGGTGTTTGAAAGAACGGTAAATTCGCGCTGCACGCCCTCAACCTTCCCGCTGGGGATTTCAAGGTTCTGGCTGCTGATTGCGTTTTCCACCTCGTTGGCGGTCACGCCATGCGCCGCCATGCGTATGGGGTCGATCCAGACGCGCATGGCATATTCGCGCATGCCGAAAATCGTCACATCCGCGACGCCGGGCAAGGTTTGCAACTGGTCTTTCACCAGCCTGTCGGCAAGGTCGGAAAGCTGGGTGGCATTATATTTCTCGCTCTGCATCACAATCCAGATTATCGGCTGCGAGTCCGCCTGCACCTTCGCCACGATAGGTTCGTCAATCTCATCCGGCAGCCTTCCCCTAACGCGGGAAACGCGGTCGCGCACTTCGGCGGCGGCGGCATCCGGGTCACGGCTCAGGAGGAAGTCCACGTTAATGATGCTGGTTCCCTCACGGCTGGTGGAACTCATCTTTTTAACGCCCTCAATACCGGCGATGCTGTCCTCGATTACCTTCGTAACCTGCGATTCGATGATCTCGGCGTTGGTTCCGGGATAGGTGGTGGTGATTGTAACTGCGGGTTCGTCGATATTCGGATATTCGCGCACGGTGAGTTTTTCATAGCTCACAATACCGACCAGCAGGATGATAAGGCTCATCACTGTCGCGAACACTGGCTTGTTGATGCATATTTCCGAAATTTTCATAAGGCGGGTTTATGGATTGGGCGGAGTTACCTTTGTATTCCGATTTGTTTTTCTTCAACCATTGGCGTGAATTCGATATAGCTCGGCTCCGAAACGCGGACAGCCGTTCCGTCGCTGAGCTTCTGGTGGCCGGCGGTCACGATTATCTCACCGGGTTCTATGCCTTCGATGATCTGCGCCTCGGTTTCGGTGCGCGAGCCGATTTTGACCTCGGTGCGGACAGCTTTCCCGTCAACCACCTTATAGACGAAAACCTGCCTCCCGATTGGTATCAGCGCCTGATCGGGGATCAGCACCGTTTCGTCGTTTTTTGTGATGGGGACGGTTACATCGACGAACTGGCCGGAATATAAGGCATTATCAGTGTTTTTCACCACTACCTGAAACAAAATGCTGCGGCTTTGCTCCGAAATTCGTGATTCGATCGCCGAAACCTGCCCGGCTATGGGTTTACTTTTTGTATCGGAAAAAATCTGCACCGTATCACCAGCTTTGAGGCGGTGGAGGAAGCGCTCAGGGAGCGAGAACTCCACTTTCATCTTGTCTTTCTGGTCAAGGTTCACCAGCGTGTCGCCGCTTTGGACATAATTCCCAAGGCTCACGCGGCGGATGCCGAGCACGCCGTCAAACGGGGCTTTGATAGAGGTTTTCGCAAGATTGGCCTGCGCGAGCTGCGCGTTGGCGCGGGCAAGGTTTAGCTGCGCGCGGGCTTCGTCGAGTTTCATGGGGGAGGCGAAGCCTTTTTTCCGCAATTCCTCATAACGCTCAATGTTGTTGGAAGAAAGCTCCATATTCGCGTTTGCCTGCGCCAGCGCCGCGCGTTGCACGCTGCTATCCAGCCTGAACAGCACATCCCCCGCCTTTACCGCCTGCCCGTCCCTGAAATCGATGCTGACGATCTTCCCGTCGATTTCCGGCTTTATCTGCACGGATTCATAGGAATAAACCGTGCCGATTGTTTTCTGCGTTTCCGCAAGGAAATCGCTTTTGGCCTCCACCGCCTCGACATGCACGGTTTTTCCACTGGCTGGCGCTCCGGCGGCGGTTTCCTTCGCGGAAAGTTCCTTTGCGTCCGGTGTTTCGCCGCCAACTTGCCCGACCAGCAACCCGCCCACGATAAGGGCAATCCCCGCAGCGCCGATTATCACTTTGCGTGATTTGAATATTTTAGGACTTATCATCAAAATATACTCTAATTTTTACTGTACCGGAGGATATAGAAATTTTCCGGCTTTTCAAGGTTGATTAGTCAGTAGCCGGTAGTCTGTGGTCTGTAGCTTTTCCACCCCGAATCCTAACTCCCTCTCCTATGAGGAGAGGGTCGGGGTGAGGTGCCATCACCCCGTGCTTGTCACGGGATCCGGTTCAGCAACGCCGGAGCGGGCTTCGCTAACCGGATCGCGCAACAAGTGGCGTTGTTGCATGGCTACAGTTTTTGCAGGAAAGAGTTAAGGCATGAGTT
>CAZJFC010000010.1:12088-41111 GCA_964545245.1 uncultured Rickettsiales bacterium | reverse complement strand
GCTTCCAAGGCGACCGGCTTCCCGATAGCGAAAGTGGCGGCAAAACTGGCGGTGGGCTATACGCTGGATGAAATTAAAAACGATGTTACCGGCGGCAAGACCCCGGCCTCATTCGAGCCGACGATCGATTATATCGTGGTGAAAATCCCGCGTTTTACGTTTGAGAAGTTTCCGGGCGCGAAGACCGAGCTTGGCTCCTCGATGAAATCGGTGGGCGAGGCGATGGCGATGGGCAGGAGCTTCCCCGAAGCCTTGCAGAAAGCGCTGTGCAGCATGGAAACCGGCCTCACCGGCCTTAACGCGCCGCGCAAATATGACGCGGAGTCAATCAAGAAAGACCTTGCGAAAATGAGCCATGACCGTCTGCTGGTGATCGCCGAGGCGCTGCGTCTGGGCTTAACCGTGCAGGAAATCTGCAAAATCTCGCATTTTGATAAATGGTTCGTGGAGCAGCTTAAGCTGATTGTTGACGCAGAGGAGGAGATCAGGGAGTTTAGAGTGGGCTGATGGCAAAGGGCAAATTCACTTTCAGTGACCATGCGGTAACGGAAATGCAAAGACGTGGCATTTCCAAAGATATTGTGTTAAAATGCATGGATGAAGATGCCCAGGTTTATCCGGTACGTAAAGGCAGGGTTGTAAGCCAGAAAATAATTGGAAAATATCTGTATAGGGTGTTTGTTGATATAGATACGGATCCGGCAGTTATCGTGACAACATATAGAACAAGTAAGGTAGAGAAATACTGGAGGAAGGGATGAATATTATTTATGACGCAAAAACCGATACTTTAAACCTGCTTTTCAGTAAGGCCAAAGTGCATGAAAGCGATGAGGAAAAAGAAGGGTTTATAATGGATTTTGACAAAAAGGGGAACCCGGTCAGCATTGAGATTCTGGATGCTTCAAAGCGTGTGCCGGATTTTATGGCCATGAATTTTGAAGTCAGGGGAATTGTGGATTAGCCTGATATTTTCCACAATAAAAGAGCGCGGTTCGTTGAGCAGATCAAGCTCATTGTCGATGCCGAGGAGGAGATTAAAAGGTTCAGCGTTGCGTAGCTAGCTTGCCCGCGCCAGCCCGGCTTCCGGGTGTTTACTCGCAAGTTCCGGCCGCGGCGCTTTCGGCGCGTCGGCTATTTCTTCCTTAGGCTTATGCTCGGCTATCATCCTGCCGAAATCCTGTTTTTCCGGTGCCGTGCCTGCGGGATTCTTACCCTCTTTTTCTTCTCTTTCCTGCTCAAGCCGGGCTTTTCTTTCCTCACGGACGGGTCTTAATTCCTCATCCCTGTCGCGTAATTCCCTGGCTTCCACGAGGTCTTCATGCTTTTGCTGGAGGCGTGCGTGGGAAAAGCCCAGCTTTATGCTTTCCGTTTCCAGGTCTTTTTCCAGTTTCGGCAAGTCCGCTTCGTATTTATTTCCGGTTGCCCCCTCTCTGGATTTGATGGACCGTTCTATGGATTCTATATCATCACTGATCGCATCCACCAGCGCCTCGAAATATGGTATGTGCTTTTCGCGGTCATGCATTCGCGTGCTATGCGGCAGCGATCTCTGGAAGTCCGTCAGGGTGGAAGAAAGGGTAATGTGCTCATTCGCTCCGGCTACAGGGTCCTTTTCTTCGGATATGTCGTTCAGGTATCTGCCATATTTATTTAGGAGTTGCCAGTCTTTGGACGCCAGCGTCTCAAGCTCATCCACGCCGAATGACATTATCAACTCGTTGCGCTGGTTGAGCAATGCCCGGTATTCCGGCGTCGCGTTTTCAGCCAATGCCTGTTCCCTTACCGCCGGGAGGGCTTTATCCATATCTAACCTGCCAGCATATACGGCAGCGTGTTCCTTTGATACCGCCCTAAGTTCGTCAGCGAATTTTTCTCTTTCATCACTCAGTTCTTTAATGGAGCGCTTATTGAATAACTTATCGAAAAAGGACGGGTTTCTTACGCTTTCGTTGAATTCTTCCCTTTTTGCCTTTACCGCTTCCTTTTTTTCCACCAGCGCTTCTTCTTTATCCCTTGCCTCCTGAAGTGCGGACTCAAGCTGCTGCACAGCCGGGGAGTTGGTGAGTATTTCTTTCTCAGCGTCCCTGACCTTCAGGCGAATATCACGCAGGGATTTCAGGAAATCTTCTTCATATGCGGTTAATCCTGCTGGTTTCTCATTCATCTGTGCCTCCTTACTGACTGGTTGAACCTAAGCACTATAAACCATGTTTGTTACATTGGCATTACAATAGGTGAAGGAATGTTAACCAAAGGTTTTAGGGTCTTATATGAATTTGCGCTATATTTGCATAATTGGTTAAAAAATAATAATAATTTAACCTTCATGTGCTAAAAAATAATATGGTGCAACTATTATTTCAGGAGGGGAAATGGCTGAAAATATCAATGAATCAGAACGGGAAAAGGCGATTAAAGGGTTAGTTGACCTATATACGCAGCTTCCGGAAAGAAATTTTGGAACCCCTCCCACTGTGGAGGTTGTTGAGCATTCTAAAAAAATCCAGAGTTATGTGCAGGAGAATATAGGAGTTCTTTCGGACAGTCGGACGCGGGAAGTACTTATGAGCCACATGACAAAAGCCGGTATCGACGATGCTAACCTGAATGGTTATCTGGGTAATACATATATGAACGAAATGGTTCGTGACGCGATTGGCCATTGGGCCAGTCCTTCCAATGAAGGAGCTGCGCTAGCCAGGCCGGTGGCTTCGGTAGAGGACGGGTTAGCGAGGTGGCAGCCCGAAATTGGAACGGATAGAGCAGGCAGATTGCCTGATATAACCATTCCTGGGGGTATAAGGGACGATGTTCCGTCGAACGGACAAAGGGTTATCGCAGGTCCAAACATCGGGATGCCGCAGCCTGAATGGATGAGGCCAAGAGTTGTTGAGAATGGGCCAAACATAGGTGGTGCTTTCCCGCCACAACAGCGAGTAGTCTATCCTATCACTGGAGAGGTAGCGCATGAAGGTCACGAACATAACGGCAAAGAAAGCGATTTCACGGCTATTTTTGGCGGAGAGCGTAGAGGAATTACCGGTGACCCTAATGATATTTTCGGCAGGGCGAAACCGGATAAAGTGCTGGTTGACCCGGAAGGCGGAAGGCCAATACTGGCAAGCGAAGAAGGGCGTACTAATATTGACAGGCAATACAGGGAAATGCAGGTTGGGCCACAGACCACGCCGCAGAACCAGTTCGCCCCGCTTCAACTTGATGAAAAGGATCTGGTTTCTATCGGTGAGCCGGGAGTGGAAGTACCGGAGCAGGCGGTTGTTGGTCGAAGCCTGGCGAGAACTGCAGCGGGTAACAATGTTGTTGATTATTCGGATGTTCTCAGTGAAGCACGTAAGTTGATTGATAATGACGGCAACAGGAAAGAAAGGAATGACAGCGCGGCTTTCAACAAAATTGTTGATAAACTTGGGTTGGGCGTCAATAAGCTGGGGGAGGATGCTGCCAGTAAATTTGCAACCTCGTCAACGGCACGTGAATTTGTTGGCAAATTAGCTGCGCTTGAAAGTAAGGAGCCTACTGCCGCGCAAAAGGCTGATCTTGAAGACTCAGCCAGGAAACTCGGCGACAGCTTCCGTGATAAAGGTGATGAAAAGCTTGCATCCACATGGAAAGAGGAAAAGCAGGAAAAACAGAGCCTTGATAAAAAACTTGAGCAGCAAATCAGTGCGATTGCTGAGAACATGAGAGCGAGCGGAGTTGGACACACACAGGAGGTGAGTGATACTACTCCTTCGGCTGTTACGATTGCTGCGGCTCCTGCCGTGGCTAGGCAGCATAGTCCCAGCCCCTAACTAAAGCCTTGCATTGCGTATCTTAACGGGGTATAGCAGTCCCCTTAAGATGAAACACAAACTTCTTAAGTATAAAAAACTCGGTTTTTCGGATAAAAGAATCGCCGAGCTTTCCGGTATCCCTGAGCAACAAATCGCCGAATTCCGTGAGAAAAACAACATTCTCCCGGTTTATAAACGCATCGACTCATGCGCGGCGGAATTTGAAGCCTCAACCGCCTATATGTATTCCTGCTATGAGGGCGACGGCGTGAGCGAGCCGGAGGACGAATCACAGGTTTCCGACCGCAAAAAGGTCATTATCCTCGGCGGCGGGCCAAACCGTATCGGGCAGGGGATCGAATTCGATTATACCTGTGTCCATGCGGCCTATGCGCTGCGCGAAATGGGTATTGAAGCCATCATGGTGAACTGCAACCCGGAAACCGTTTCCACCGACTATGACACTTCCGACAGGCTGTATTTCGAGCCGCTCACCCCGGAAAGTGTGATTGGTATCTGCAAAAAGGAAATGTCGCGCGGCGAGCTGCTGGGCGTTATCGTGCAGTTCGGCGGCCAGACCCCCCTCAAACTTTCCCACGCGCTGCAAAAAGCGGGAATCCCCATCCTCGGCACTTCGGTTGATTCGATCGACCTTGCCGAAGACCGCGACCGTTTCCGTAAGCTCCTTGATGAGCTGGAGCTTAAACAACCGACTTCTTCAATCGCTTTCAGGCAGGAAGATGTAATCCCGATGGCGGAAAAAATCGGTTATCCGGTGCTGGTGCGCCCGTCTTATGTTTTGGGTGGCCGCGCGATGGCGATCATCAGCGAACGCGCCGAGCTGGAAAAATGGATCGAGGAGATGCAGGCGCAGTTCCGTGGCGCGTTGTTTGAAAGCCCGGTGCTTATTGATATGTATCTCAAGAACGCGACCGAACTGGATGTTGACTGCCTTTCCGACGGCAAGGATGTTTTTGTGGCCGGTATCATGGAGCATATCGAGGAGGCGGGCATCCATAGCGGTGATTCGGCCTGCTCGCTGCCGCCATATTCGCTTGGCAAGAAAATCATTTCCGAGGTGAAAAAGGAAACCGAGAAACTCGCAATCGCGCTGAAGGTCAAGGGGCTGATGAATGTGCAATACGCCGTGAAAGATGGTGAGATTTATGTTATCGAGGTTAACCCGCGTGCTTCCCGCACCGTGCCTTTCGTGGCGAAAACAATCGGTATTCCGATTGCGAAGATCGCAACCAGGATCATGGCTGGGGAAAGCCTGAAAAGCTTCAAGCTCAAGGAGCGCGACCTTAAGCATGTCGCGGTGAAAGAGGCGGTGTTCCCGTTCGCTCGCTTCCCCGGAGTGGATGTTATCCTCGGCCCGGAAATGAAATCGACCGGCGAGGCGATGGGGCTGGGCAAGGATTTCGGCACGGCCTTCGCAAAATCGCAGATGTCGGCGGGCAGCAAACTGCCGCTGGAAGGCAATGTGTTCATTTCAGTGAAGGAGGACGATAAGAAACAGGCGGTGGATATCGCCATACGCCTTGCGAAAATCGGTTATAAAATCGTTGCAACTCATGGAACTGCAGCGCTCATCCGCGAAGCAGGGGTTTATGTGCGCGGTGTGAACAAGGTGCATGAGGGCAGGCCGCATATTGTGGACGATATGAAGAACAATATCATCCATCTTGTCATCAATACTACTGAAGGCGCGCAGGCAATTGCCGACAGTTTTTCAATCCGTGCGACTGCGCTGACGATGAAGATCCCTTACACCACTACCATCACCGGGGCGCTTGCTATCACTACGGCGCTGGAATCGCTGAGTAAATCCGGGATAAAGGTTTATCCGCTGCAAAGCTATGCTTAGCGGGTGGAATAAGAGTTAGCGTCTTTCCATTATATATTCTTGCTGTGCACACCATAATGGTGTAGAGCTAGCCTGTGAAGAAAAAAATAAAATGGGTGGATGAATTTGAAGGGTTAGATAAAAACTCGGAGATAAAAATCATACACGACTTCCTGCCCAGTCCGCAGGAGCTGGCGGGTAAGGCGGAAACCGTGCGGGTGACGCTGGAACTTAACCGGAAAGATGTCGAGTTTTTCCGCAAGCAGGCCAAAAAGCTGGGCGCTCCATACCAGAGGATGATACGCAACCTTGTCAGCCGTTATGCGCGGGAATTTCAGGAAAATAACTAAAACAGAACCTAAACCGATTCAGGCTGTTGCTGCGCTGTGGCAGGCTCCGCCGGAGGCAGGTCGAGCGACATTTGCTGTTCTGCCGGTTTTGAATAGATCAACCTCAGTTCCGGCTTTTTCCTGAATGCCAGCTTCTGCGCGATTATCCTTGCATTGGTTTCCTGCACGGTTTCCGGCCTTGCTTTTATCGACGAATTGTCAACCACTTTGCGGATGGCAACCACGCGGGCAGCCTCCCTTGCTGCTTTCTGGCTGGTTATGCGGAGCTTCATCATAATCACCGTGGTGCATAACACTGCGGAAATCAGGTTCCAGAAAATTACCGAATAAACCATGGTCATGAAGCCGAAGCCAACCCAGAGCAGGCTGGAACAGACCTTCATGCCGAACATGTAATATGAAACCGCGCCGGTTTTGCGCGTGCGTATCATCCGCACGATTTGTGGAATTGCGGCTGTGGAACTGATCAGCCCTGCCGCAAATGCGATAACTTCTAACTGCATAAAGCCCCCCGCCCGCAATTGTCTGGACCAAACGCACCCCTCGCTTTAAGCAAATATGCAGTTTTTCCGCCAATTGGAATTTGTGAAGTTGTGAAACCCTTGCTTTTATTAATATCATGAAAAAATTAAAGAATGGTTGAATATGCCCGAATTCCGGGGTTATTATGACGTTTTTATGACTTTCCGCGTTTAGTTTGACTTTGCTGCGGTTTTGCGTATTAATTAATTGATCTGGATGTCCGGATATACTTACGTCCTTTATATATACCATATGGAGGGCGTTTTCTTTTGGAGGCAAAAATGGAACGTTTCCCGATTACAAGAAAAGGCTTCGAGAAAATGGAAGCCGAGTTGAAAGACCTGAAAGGACGCCAGCGCCCGGAAGTTATCGAGGCGATCGCCGAAGCGCGTGCGCATGGGGATCTGTCGGAGAACGCGGAATATAAGGCCGCAAAGGAAAAACAAAGCCATATCGAGGGCCGTATTCAAGACCTTGAAGCCAAGATATCCCTAGCTGAAATTATCGAACCGGCGGAGTTCGAGGGAAAACAGGTGAAATTCGGTGCGACCGTAACCATTGAAGACCTCGAAACCGAGAAAAAGAAAACCTACCAGCTTGTCAGCGAGTATGAGGCGGATATCGACAGCGGGCTGATCGCTTATACCACCCCGGTTGCCCGCGCCCTGATCGGCAAGGAAGAAGGCGATGTGGTGGAAGTCAGCACCCCGAAAGGTGCTGTGGAATATGAGATAAGCAAGGTGACGTTTAAGTAAGTCGTTAGTTGTTGGTCATTAGTCATTAGGGAGCTAGGCAGGAGCCGGGTCAGCCCTGAGCGCACGAATGGGCAGAAAAATAATCACTTCCTTCCAGCTAAAATAATCCCGCGCAGCACGTAATAAATCACGATACCGTTAAGCACATGCCACATGAAATGCGTGCCGATGGGGAAGGTGGCGCAGCTTTCCATATCGGTTGAGCGGAAAAAGACCGAAAGAAGGAAAACCGCCGCCGCTATGGCAAAGTTTTTCGCCTGGGATATTTTACGCACTGCCATGATCCCTGCCACAATAGCCAGCATCACAAGGGCAGGGAGGTATTGCGCCGAGCCGTTCATGAATGAGAAAGGTATCACTCCCCGCACCGCATAGTTGAACCCGACGAATGCCAATACGCCGAGCACGGCGTTTATGCGCCCGAACCCGAAAATCCGGTGCAGGATAAGCCCGAAACCAAGGTGGATGAAGATAATGATGGGAAAAATATCCGCCAGCATGGCTAGCTTTGTTGCAACAGTGTGGAAAAGAAAGCTTCCGATGCCGACCAGTGCCCCAACCACGATCAGCGCCAGAACGGCGGCGTTTCGCGGTTGCGGGGTGCGCTTCCATAAACGATAGGCAAGATATGCGGCAATGACGAATGAAAGGTTGGTAACCGCGTTAACCGGCTCGCTCCAGAACTCCGGCCCGGTTCTTTCGCAGTAGATGTCTATGTGTTCGTGTAGGCTCATTATGGTGGTTTTTAGTGTTATTTTTTAATTTTTCTATCCGAATATTACAGTTTTATGACAAAAATTCCGCTTGATTTCGCCCGCAAATCCTTGTATTTCCTATGTTCCCAGATATATGTGAAATTTTTGTTAAATTGCAGCTTTTTTATTGCATTTAGTAACCTTTATCTGCTAAATTGTGGTTAAGTTAAATTAAGGACTGTAAGGGGCGCATAAATTTTGCAGCTCCGGAAAATGTAAAATTAGTTGGGGACGGGGTTTTATGAGCTTACATACTTTAGCAAGCATTAGCGCAATCAAGATTACGACGGATAATCTTCGGGTTGCTAATTATGTTACGAATGAAATTTCGGGCGTCTCCGTGCTTCCTAATGAACCAGGCATCCAGAACGGAACAGGTGTTGATGCATCTGCTGTCGCGGCCGCGCTTGAAGCCGTGAAAGGCCGCGCATAACACGGCGGAATCCACTCTTAAACTTTCCTAAAACCTCATTTTTTGACAAATTGCTTGTCGCGGCGGCTGTTTCAATATAAAATCACGAATCAACCTAATTTTATACAGCAAGTTGCATGTCGCGGAGAAAATGGGTCAACGCCTTTTCCAAGGGGAATGAAGAGATAACCCCTCCTACGGAGGAGGAAAAGCAACGCCTCGGCGATGAGGAGATCGTCCTGCTCCTTTCCGGCTATAACAACTTTGGCGATAAGATTTACAATTACCTCAAACTTCCGCTCCGTAACGTGGAGCCATTGATAAGCTCCGTCGATAACGGCGGCAGGTTTGACGTGCGTGAATATGGCGAAGTGGTCGCCGCCGGGGTGGGCAACCCGCCGGATGAAATCCGTCAGGAGATGGAATCCCAATACCGCATGATACGCTTCCCGAAAAAACAGGAAGGCGAATCCGGTGCGGTATAGTTCTTAGGGAGTCGTAAGTTCAATAATAAAACCACCTCCCCCATCCCCTCCTGATAGGAGGGGAGAAGAAGGTATTTCCCTCCTGATAGGAGGGGAGAAGAAGATGTTTCCTTCCTGATAGTAAGGGTGAGTTGTAGCTCCCTCTCCTATGAGGAGAGGGGTGGGGTGAGGTGCTATTTTAGCCGGTGGTCGGTAGCGGGAGAAGAAACTGGCACTCACACTGTCACTGACACTAAACTCCCTAATTTCCCCCGATGCCCAGGAGTTTTTCAGTGGCAAGGCGCACATCTTCCTGCGTCATGAGGCTTTCACCCACTAAAAAGGTATTATAGCCGTGCTTCTTCATTGCCAGCACATCATTATGGGTGGAGATGCCGCTTTCGCAGACCTTAAGATATGAGGAAGGGATAATCCCGCTGAGTTCAATCGAGGTTTCAAGGTTCACCTCCAGCGTTTTGAGCGAGCGGTTATTGACCCCGATCATTTCGGATTTAAGGTGTTTCAAGGCGCGTTCGGTTTCCTTTGCGTCATGCACCTCAACCAGCACATCCACGCCCAGCTCATGCGCGGCAGCTTCAAGCTCGGCTGCCTGCGCGTCGCTCAGCGCGGCGATGATGAGCAGGATGCAATCCGCCCCCAGCGCGCGGGATTCGGTTATCTGGTAAGTATCAATCATAAAGTCCTTGCGCAATACGGGCAGGCTTACCGATTCGCGGGCGATTTTGAGGTATTCGTCCGAACCCTGGAAATATGGGATGTCGGTAAGGACGGAAAGACAGGCTGCGCCGCCGTCAAGATATTGGCGGGCGAGTATCTCCGGTGAGAAATCGGCGCGTATAAGCCCTTTGCTTGGCGAAGCCTTTTTAAGCTCGGCAATAAGGCCGACAAGGCC
This sequence comes from uncultured Rickettsiales bacterium, assembly GCA_964545245.1. GTDB lineage: Bacteria > Pseudomonadota > Alphaproteobacteria > Rickettsiales > 21-14-0-20-44-7 > CAZJFC01. The sequence goes on along the minus strand of CAZJFC010000010.1, from coordinate 31,297 downwards.
GTGGTTTTGCTTATCACGCAAGGTGCGGATGAAGCCGCGCGGTTCCGAAACCGTGTTACGCGCAATCTGCTCCAGCGCGGAAAACGAGATTTTCGCTTTCTGCCTGCGGATGTGCTCGGCCTTCGCCTCGCAGATTTCCTTAAGCTTGTTCATATCGGTATATTAATAGGGATTTTCGCTTAAAGGAAGGATGTTATCGCGCTGCAAACCGGCGATGAAGTAATTCGCCAGAGTGCCGATGGCGCTGTCATAGAGCTTGTCCTTGTCGGATTCATCGCTGCCCAGCGTTTCAAGCTGCGTGCCGGTAAGGGTGTAATTATAGGTTTTCAACATTCCATTTACGTCATCAATCTGGAATTTTGCTGAAAAATTACGCCTGATATGCACCGGTATTAACCCCAAAGTATTTTTACGCAAGGTTTCTTTCCTGCGGGTTTCCTCATCATCAACCACGCGCAAAGTGACGCGGATAAGATATTTTGCCAGCGGGTTCGTGTCATCGACCTGATGGAATGCTCCTGAGGCGCGGATCTTCTCGAAGAATTTGTCGGAATAGGTGCAGGAAAGTTCGGTGAAACATGCCTGCCCGGAGTTGACGCGCAGCATCACCGGGGGATATTTTGCGCTTTCAAAGCGGGCAAACTCCACGGTGGTGAATTCCGGCGTGGCATTGCAGGCTGCGGTTAAGAACAGCAATAGCAGGGCAAATTTTTTCATGCCGGTATTATAGAAAAAAGGAAGGAGATGTCACCGGCTTTTAGCGGGAAGCTGCGGGATTGTCGCCCGGCTGTTCTTTCTCACCGTATCATAGAACCGCAGGTTTTCTTCCGCCTGCTTGCGCGAGAGGTCTTTCAGCAGCATTTCCCGCGCTTTTTTGGGTTCCGCCATCATGGCATAGGCAAGGGCGAGGTTCTGGCGGTATTTCGGCTTGGTGTCCGGGCGTTTTACCAACCCTTCAAGGATTGTCGTCCCTTCCTTGTATTTCCTGTCGAGGACATATGAAAGGGCGAGGTTATTGAGCAATATATCATCCTGCGCATCGAGTTTCAGCCCTTCGCGGTAGGAATCCTGGGCTTTTCCGTGCTGCCCGTCCATATCATAGGCTACGCCCTGCGTGTTGTAAAAATCCTCATTTTTTTCCCCTTTCACAAGGCTGAGGCGGCCAAGCGCGGATTCTGCCTCATTTCGCTCGATCAATACCTTGGCAAGTTCGATCAGGATAAGGTCATTATCGGGGTTGGCTTCAAGCGCGTTGTTCAGCAGGGCTTCCGCTTCCCTGTGCTGGCGCAGCTTCCTTAGTGATTTTGAAAGGGTGACGAATGAACCGGCATCTTTCTGGTCAAGCGCGATTATCTGCGCCTCAAGCTGCGCCGCGCCCTGCAAATTGCCATCGGCTTTGGCGCGTTTGGCGATGTCCTTAAGCGTCGTTTTTCTGGTTTCAAGCTCAAGGGATGATTTATGCGCTCCATCCTGCTGGCAGGCTGCCAGCGTGAAAATGATGAATATGGAAAGCAGTTTTTTCATTTATTTCTTTGGTTTTTTCCTGGCTTTTTTAACGTGTTTATAAACCACCGCGAAAATTATGCCAAGGCAGGTATATTCAACGTAACCGATACTGAGCCATACGATAACCAGTGGCAGCGGCAGGTCAATCACTGAATAAAGCAGGAGAAGGTATGAACCGATAAGCGAGGCGATATAAAGCCCGAAACGCACTCCCTCTATGATTCCGTGGCCTTTATAGCCTTTGGAGAAGATCACCGCCAGAAAAGATACGATAAAAAACGAGGAGGCGATGGTTAACGTATCGCTTTGCCCGGCATCATCGTCATCCGCGCTGCGCCAGACCTCATGGAAGGAGCTGTAATAATCATCAAGGATAATGTGGTGGAGAACAATTGAAAAAATTATGTCGAATATAAAACCGCTGAAAATGCATACGGCAAGACGGTTCTTGGTAAAAACAGATTTATCCATTTGGTGGCGGCCCTCAGTATTTTCGAAGGACTATATCTTTTTTGCGGCTTCATATAAAGCAATTGCCGCCGCGTTGGATACATTGAGCGATTCCTGGAGGGATTTGATTGGGATTTTGACCAATAAGTCACAAAACTCGCGGGTTTTCTGGCGCAGCCCTCTGCCCTCCGCGCCCATGACTATCGCCAGTTTTTCATAGCTGCCCAGTTTGCTTACGGGTTCCTCACCATCGGCGTCCAGCCCGGCGACCCAGAACCCTTTCTGTTTCAGGAAGGTTATGGTGTCGGCAAGGTTGCGCACGCGCACATAGCGCACGTATTCCATTGCCCCGCTGGCTGATTTTGCCAGTACGCCGCCCTCTGGCGGGGAGTTGCGGAAAGTATTGATAACCGCGCCTGCGCCGAATGCGCTGGCCGAACGCATAACCGCGCCGACATTATGCGGGTCTGTTACCTGGTCCAGCACTACGACAAGGTTGCCCAACTCGGTTTTTTCAAGGTTGCCGTCATTTAATGGCGCGACCAGAACAGCAATGCCCTGATGCACCGCGTCCTGCCCGACGGTGTGGGAGATTTTGCGGTCATTGGTTACCTCGGCATGGGTAGGGAGGATATCCTTAAACAGGTTGAAGCAGTTCTGCGTCACCATTACCTGATAAATTTTGCGGCTCTTGTTGCGGAGCGCGGCTTCCGCCGAATGTTTGCCATAAATCCAGAGTTTTTCGGGGGCAACCGGCGGCCCTTTGCGGAAAGAATCGTTATCCTTGGTGGAAAATTTTCTGGACATAGGCTGGGTTTTTGGTTAGGGAAGTTCCCTCAAACTGATAGCTGACAACTGCTAACTGTCAACTATCATGGTAGAATTTATCTTATACGTTTCCGCGCATAAGATAACCTAGTGGTGGAGTGGCCGAGCGGTCAATGGCAGCAGACTGTAAATCTGCCCTCGTAAGAGTTCGTTGGTTCAAATCCAACCTCCACCACCACTAATTCCAGCGTCATAAAGATACGCTATGTATTAGGCTGTGCAGCCTAGCCTCCAGATCACTGATTGCCAACGCCTCAATATTTTCGTTGATTGCATATGTGGCATTGCCGGGATACACGGCAAACAGATGGTTTAAGCCCAGCGTATCAATGGCAATATGCATTGATTTCGTTGTGCGCGGCGCATCAGCATACTTAATTTCAAAACCGTAGCGCTTGCCGTGATGGAACACAAGTAAATCTAGCTCGGCACCGGCTTGAGTTGCCCAGAACGTGCAATTTCTTTCCCCGAATAACTGGATGATGCGTTCGATGACGAATCCTTCCCAACTGCTTCCAAGCTTTGGATGTGATTCGATGGTAGCAGCATTCGGCAAACCCAGTAGACTATGCAGTATGCCGGAATCCCGCACATAGATTTTTGGGGATTTTATTTGCCGTTTGCCGATATTCTCATGCCACGGCTGGAGCTGACGTAATACCAATGCGCCGGTTAATATATCCAGATGGCGGCGTATTGTCGTATGGTTCTCACCTAAAGAGCGTCCAATTTCAGAAAGCGAGGCAACTTGGCCATGATAGTGTGCAACCATCATCCACAATCGCCGCAGCGATTCCGGCGCAACCATTACCCCAAGACGGCGCAGATCGCGCTCAAGGAAGGTAGCGATAAAATCTTCGCGCCACTTATAGCTACCAGCATCGTCACCGGCAAGGAATGAGCGGGGGAAACCGCCACGATGCCATAGCTGTTGCCAACGCTCTATGCCCACCTCATTTAAGGAGAAACCTGACATATTCACGAAATGAATTCTACCTGCTAATGACTCTGAGATATTAGCGGCTAAATCAGGTGATGCGCTACCGAGTAGCAGGAACCGTGCTGGTAATGGATTTCTATCTGCTAATACGCGTAGTACCGGAAACAGCTTTGGCTGCAACTGTGCCTCATCGATTACTACCAGCCCTTGCAGATGCTCAAGCGCTGTCAATGGTTGCTCAAGCCGTGAGGCATCCACCGGATGCTCCAGATCAAAAAAAGTCGCCTGCTGCGCTTTACCGATGGTGCGCGCCAGCGTTGTCTTGCCGCACTGGCGCGGGCCGATCAGCGATACTACAGGATTGCGCTCAAGTGCTTGCTCAATATGTAGGGTAAGTTCTTTGCGTGGTATTGCCATCCTTGTATTCTGAACATCAAGTATTCAAAATGCAAGGATAATTGGTGGGGTGTATTTGGTGACTATGCTAAGATACTGGAATATAACAGAATATAAGTTGGATATTAATTGACAGCCGTATATGTGATTTTTATAGAAAATTAGCACATTAATTAGCACACTAGCGCACAACATGGAAAGAAATACAATATATATCAATAGGTTGCAGGTATCACGAACAGACTGTAAATCTGCCCTCGTAAGAGTTCGTTGGTTCAAATCCAACCTCCTCCACCATTAATTCAGATGACATAGGGATATTCCGGCCTAAGGGCCATGGGTGGCGCGGTTGGCGGCCTCTTCTGACGAATGTTGTTCGCAGAGACATGAAGTGAGGTCGATTTAGTCCTGTTTCAAAGAAATATCTCTGTCAGTAAGGAAGGCGAACAACTAAGATATACTAGTATTAGCGTGTAAGGGCAAAGGTATGGAAGAAGAAAAACTTTTATTCAAAATATTTGATCAGAGCAAATTCAAGAAATATATGGAAACCCAAAAAGATGGTATGATCAACATTGAGGATCTCGTTATTGAGGCTGATAATGAGTTAATTAAGGAGGGCTATGAACCCTTTCAACGTCCTTTAAACGCTTGCTCCAAAATAGGTAAGCGGCTTGGTTTAGGGTAGAGCTATGTAACAGCACAATACATGCTTACCGTGGGGCAGAAGTCCAGTGAATAAATTGTAAAAATATAGCGGTAATATCCAAAAGAGGAAGGGAAGCCAACTTTGCAAACTCTTGGTTTAAGCCGTTCTTGTTCTGTGGCACGGCGGAAAATGGTGCATTTTTGCGTTCCAGTTTTGTGGTTAAAGTCAACACGGAAGTTAAGAATGATTACATTTTCGCAAACGTAAGTAGCTTTTCATAACTTCCCATGTCAGCTTCCCGCAGGGCGGATAGCCTGTTGTTTTACTGTGTTCTGCAAGCTGCCATTATTAGGGATAAAGGCATAAACAAGGCGGCAATCCATAGCTTCTGCCGTTTCGCGGAGCTTTTTAAGGGTAACAGAGCCGTCCATTTCCTTGGATTCCAGTTGAGATACTGCCTGCTGGCTTACGCGCATACGCTTCGCCAGTTGATTCGCGGTCATCCCTAAAGCCTTGCGGATAGCACGAACCCACCCATCAGAAGGGCGTTCACATACGCGGATTCCAGTAATGTGCTGGTCTAGTTTCTGTAGTTGTAATTGATTAAAACTGGCTTTCATACAATTTATAAATTGTTTTATTGCGTTATAATATCAATATATAGGTTGTATGTCAAGTGGCAATTAACAATGTATAAGTTGTGCAATTCCGGTGGACGGGGATAAGTTCATGCTGCTGACTTAAACGCCTGTGAGTATGATTCAAAGCGGCTAATTATCCTTGTAATTTCAGGGTCTAAGATTTTCTCCTCTGCTTCCCGGATTTTTTTCATGGCTTTGTCAAAATAATCCCATTTGCCAGTGAGTTTTAGGTATGCGAGAGCAGTTTCGCAGAATGTCTTGTACATATTTTATCATCTGGAAATTTATCTATGCCTTTCTCTGCCAGGGTATTGGCCTGAATCATTAATACTGCCTTATCATCAGGGCCGAATCCTTTGGTATGGTCAGATTTTTCCATTAACAATTTAATTTTATAGCGGTAAACTGGGGCATCTATAATAAGTTATCAGAAAGCCCATATTACTTGGCTAATTTCTGTATAGGTTTCAACCAGACAAGGCGGAATTTTCCGTGCTTAAGTATAAAACCAAGGTTTTTCATAGGAATTATAATAATAATGGAAATTGACGCTTGAAATAATAATTCATAACTGCTAATTATCGCGCCCTAACTGGTGCGGGGGTGTAGCTCAGCTGGTTAGAGCGCCTGCCTGTCACGCAGGAGGCCGCGGGTTCGAGTCCCGTCACTCCCGCCATTTAGACTTCCAATAACATCCGGTAAAGTCCATGAAATCCTTGCAAAATAAGGGGTTTTGTGTTTGCATTCGTCCAATGAGGTTTGATGCAGTTTGGGGGCTTCCTGATATAAATGGGGGCCATAACTGGGGCCTCGTAATAGGAATAAGGAAAAAAGGCCCCCAATGGCATTAACAGAGCTAGAATGCAAGAACAGTAAGCCTCATGAAAAAACTCGCAGGTTGTTTGACAGTAAGGGGCTATATTTGGAAATCCAGCCAAACGGCAGCAAATATTGGAGGTTCAAATACCGGATAGCCGGTAAAGAAAAAAAGCTTTCGATAGGTGTGTATATGAGCACAAAAAACAAACAAAAACCCGCTCCTAGACTTTTCGTTATATTTGCCAAAGAAGCAAATGAAGCGGTGATATTTCGGCGTGGTCCCGCCTCTTGGTTTCATGTGGTTCGCTGGGATACAAAATATGATGAATTTTATCCTGGCGCTTGGTTTAAAGGCCGCATCTATCCAGAGCGCTGTGATTTATCGCCGGATGGGAAACTGCTTTTATATTTCGTACATCAAGGACGCCAACTTGGGACGGATTATAAAGACTCATGGAATGCAATCAGCCGTAGCCCTTGGCTTACAGCAATAGGTTTGTGGCCACAAGGAACCACGTATGGAGGTGGCGGGCGATTCACAGATAATCGAAGCGCAGTGCTTAGATTTTATCCTGTTGAGCCGCATCCTGAACATTTAGGCGCGGGGCTTAATATTAGTTTCTTAGCTAATGACACAAGTTTTCACAGAAAAACCGATCTTGCTCCTTACCATAAATCAACCGAAGAAGTAGAAGGATCAGAATGGTCAGGCCGCGATCAGCACGGAAGATTGGTTTATACCCTTGATGGCAAACTGATGCTGATAGAGAAGAAAACTGATACACATGTTTGTTTAGCGGATTTTAATGGCCTTGAACCCGATCCGCAACCGGCTCCACCTTCTGCCGGGCAACCTCTGAGCAAAGGGCGTTTGACAGAGAAGATCAAACCACGAAAGAAAACTAAGTAGCGAATTCCATTAGAAGCCACACAGGAAACTGAGTAATTATGTCGGGATTTAATCGAAAACTGTCAACTAAGGCCCGCCATTGAATGATTTTTGATATTTTTATCGAAAATCGTGCGATAATTTTTTGATTTACAAAAAGAATTTTTACTGTCGAAAATTCAAAATTCTCTGTTTTCAAAATTCAGCCAGCTTTCGACACGGTTGATGCAAAAACTTGCAAGTTCAAGCGATTATCCCAGAAGCAATTTATAATCATGGGCAAATGAAGCGTTCTCATTTTAAGGCTGGCGATATATTGCTTTCAATTGTTGGAACTGTTGGCTCAGTTTCAATAATTACAGACAAGATTAATAAATCTACTGGAAGTTGTAAAATAGCAATATTAAGACCATCAAATGTAAAAAGTGAATAAAGCCACGAAATGGATTGATGAAGAATTAAAAAAGCTGGGAATCAATGACATTAACAACCAACAAAATTGATTGGCTGAAAAAAGCTGAAATTGATTACATCCCCTATTTCTCAATGCTTTGGGTGCATTTTACTAATTCGCTGAATAATAGATACAAAAGCAAAGGTTACTGGATCGCTGTTGATACAGATAAAACAGTTTCAGAAAAGCGCTCTTGGAATGAGTGAGTGGATTTAACTGCTGATGCTGCGCTCAAAGATTTTCAAACGCTGAAAAATACAAAGGATTTTATCAAAGAAGGCAAAGAAAGTTTCGGCAAACATTTAAATGGTGAGAATATAGAAAAAGCTAAGTGTTTCGTCTGGTATTTCTCAACCGAAGCAGAAGAGAAGGAAAGTTTATCCGCGAAATAGCCAATCTACTTTCCCGGCAGGTTCGCAAACCGTCTACTATGCCCCGCCTCAAAGACATCCGAACAAAGCCTTAAGGCCCTTGATTTCCCGCCATTCTTCGCTATAGTGCACTCTTAGATCGGAGAAAATCCGGATTAAAATTTAATATGTGGCCGTACATGTGAAAGGCGTAACCAGATCATCCCTAAAACGGCTGCCAGCACAGATGATATAAGAATCCCCACCTTTGCCGGCTCAATCAGTTCAGGATGATTCTTGAATCCTAACAATGTAATAAAAAGAGACATTGTAAAACCAATTCCAGATAATAAACCCACGCCAATCAGCTCAGAAAACGTCATATCTTTTGGCATTCTGCCCATATGCAAGCGAATGGCAATGAAGCTAAAAAATGTTATGCCCAGAGGTTTTCCTATTACTAATCCCAATATAATACCCCAACTTACAGATGATGCCATCGCTTCGCTAACCGAATCTATTGATAAATATACTCCTGCATTAAAGATCGCAAACAGTGGCAGGACAATAATCGCTACCGGGCTTTCAAGGGATGAATGCCATCTTTGAAGCGGTGTGGATGCAGCCCTGATGGTATTTCCCATGGCATCAGCAAGGAGATGCTGCTGGTTGGATTGAAGCATGACTTCCCCGGAGTGCTTGCCTTTCTCAAAATCAAATATCTGGCTCTTTATTTTCTCTATGAACCGGTGCTGGCCGATTTGCGAGCGTGCCGGAACGGCAAGGGCCATTAGTAACCCGGCCAATGTTCCATGCACGCCGGATGCGTGTACATACAGCCACAGGACAATACCCAGTATTAGATAGATCCAGCCGCGACGGATACCCATAAAATTACAGGCAAACAGAAGGCTTAAGGGAATTAATGCCTTAATGAACATCATGGAATCAAAGCCTTGGGTATAAAAAAGAGCTATAATGGTAACGGTGATAATATCGTCAATAATAGCCAATGCGGTAAGGAATATGAATGCGCTTATAGATACATGGCGTGCCAGGAATGCCAGCACAGCCAGGGCAAATGCCGTATCGGTAGCCATGGGGATTGCCCAGCCGTGATGGCCAACGCCATTATAGTTTAATATCAAATATATAAATGCTGGAACTACCATGCCACCCAGGGCCGCGATAAAAATAAACAATGTGGTTCTCAGATGGCGAAGCTGCCCGATTAACATCTCGCGTTTGATTTCCAGGCCAACCATAAAGAAGAAAAGGGCCATAAATCCGTCACTGATCCATTCCGATATTGCCATGCTGAATGTATAGTGGTGGAAGTTGGCGCCCAACTCCATGGCAGCGATGGATTGCAGCCATGTATCAGACCCTGAGTTCGCCATTGTGAGCGCGATAATAATGGCCAGCACCAGTAATAATCCTGAGGCAGCTTGCTGACGGATAAAAGCTTCCAGAGGGGTTAATAAGCGGCTGGTTTTACGCTCAATGCGCATTTGTTTCGACCGCTTATTCTGTGTCCCTTTCATCAGGCTCTCTTATATTTTTTGCGAGCTGAATAAGCTTTCTTTGTTTCGGGGACATATAATGTATCGCACGATGGGCAGATGACCGGCATCCTTTCCAGGTCATAAAAATTCCTGGAACAATTATTGCAAGTATGCTTATCGCCTAGCTTGGTCATATATAAAAGACTTTCTGCACCTGATGTATTTGCGTTAATCTGTTATATTATAAAAAAGGGAGGAAATTTCTTCCCTCCCTGATATTTCTAATAACTATGCAGCTAGTTTGAGGTTTATAGCGGCTTCCTTGCCTCTCTCGTTTGCTATATCATAAGTTACTTGTTGTCCTTCGTTTAACGACCTGATTCCTGATGACTCAAGTGCAGAGATATGTACGAACACATCCTTGCCTCCTTGTTCAGGGGCAATAAAACCGAAGCCCTTTTTCAGATCAAACCATTTAACTGTACCTTGTGCCATTATAATCTCCTTGATTGTTTGGCGTTTTTTAGAACCATATTTTCAACCAGAGAAATAATGGAGCAGAACTACCCAGACTAAAAACTGGTGTTTGCTAATGAAGAAAGAAAAACCTAATGGAGATTCAACTAATTCACCCGTAAGTGTAGCGCCTTATGTGGCATCAAAATTAACTATTAATTCTGAGGCGAATATTATAGCCTTTTCAGATAATGTCAATGAATTAGATTCCATACTGTTGGCAAAAATGGACCCGTTTGAACATATTTCCGGTGATTTCTTATATAAGGCAGTACAAGAGATATTGGTGTCTCCCAAATTTTGAACTAGGTTGACGGGTGTGGCAGGTTTTGTATTAGAGTTATGATAAAGGTGAATTCCCGGTGATTGATGCAGTGATTGTAAACGGGGAAGGGGGCATCCATAATTCCGCCACCCGGCCGCGTGGCAGCCCGAAGAAAGGGAAGTGGTGGTGCATTACCTTGATTTTGCATAACTTTCCGCCCGTGAGATGATGAATGATATAAAAGAGTCCGGGTATTAGCGGCTCTTGATAACGCTGTATATTCGCGGGTTGATTTGAGAGGTTGTTTTGCTGTATTTATCCGGTATTCTCCCCGCGATGAATATGCAATCCGACATTAACCTATGGCAGGAAATTCTGGAGAAATTCCATGCAAGTGGCTCTGCGCCAAAGGATTGGCCGGAGGACTGGCAGCTTGCAAGTCCGGTCATACGGCGCAAGGAAGCCAGGGTATTTCACCTCAGATCCGCTTCCGCTGCGCGCGAGATAGGTATCAAGATATATGATGGCGCCAATGCGACGAGAGGGCATCATTATATGTATAAAGCTTTGGTCACATATCATGCTTGTAGCCGGGATGGGCTTACAGTGCCGGATGCGTATGGTGTCGTCCCGGAGTATAAAGCCGTCATCATGGAATGGGTGAACGCGCCAAAAGCATCCCATGTGATTTTCCGCGATGTCGGGTTCCGCGAGAAAAGGGCAAGGAATATCGCGCTTACCGCGCGCTGGTTGCGCTGGTTCCATGAGCAATCGGGAATATCATATGGCGCGTATGACCCGGGGCAGGCATTGCGGAAAATACGCAGGATAATCGAACGCATCAATGCCGTAGATGCAACGGTTCTGGGGAATAACAGGCTTTTTGCCGAATGTATCGACTTCATGGAAACGCATTCTGTGAAATATGCCGGGGTGCAACTGCCGCACACAATACTGCATGGCGATTTCACGCTTTCAAACATATTCGTCGACGGCAACCGCGCCATTGGCATCGACTTCATGGGACGCGGCAAATCGCATATATTCGACGATATTTGCCGCTTCCTCATATATCTTGATGTTTACCGCTATAAATTTACCGGCGTGGGCGAGTTGCAGAAATTCGGCTGCAATAAAACTGATCTTGAAAGTTTCATGCAGGGATATGGCGAGGATTTGACGAAGCTGCCGGGAGATATGCTGCTCTTCCTCCAGTTCTGTGAAGTCGTGCGCCGCTGGTGCGCCATCATGGAACTCAAAACCCGCAAAAAGCGCAACCTCCTGCGCCGCCTTGAACTGTTCCGCGTACGCCGCATGGCAAGGCACATCCTTCGAGGATTGCAAAAGAAAATGCGGCAGGCATAAGCGCCGTAGATTCAGAGTTTCGCCGCCCTTTTTATCATTTTGATGGTCAGGCTCTTGCCGGGAGGGTTGTGGCCGGTTCTGGGGTCAGTATAAAATAATTTAGGATTCGCCCCAGCCGCCGCCCAATGATTTATATAGGCTGATAGCTGCGGTTATTTTATTGGCAAGTGACTGGTAATAGCTGTCCTGCGTCCTGTAGAGGCTGCTTTGCGTATCCAGCAGCGTCTGGAAATCTATGCGGCCTTCCTTGTATCTGAGTGTTGCGATATCATATGCTTTCTGCGATTCATCCCGCGCGGTAGTGTCTGAAACAAGGCTCTCCTCAGCGCTGTTGACCTGTGAAAGCGCGTCTTCAACTTCCTTCAATGAGTTGAGGACTTTGGCCGCATAATTTGCCGCCAGCTCCTTTTTACGGGCTTCTGTCCTTTCCAGATTGCCTTCCAAAGCCCCGCCTGTGAATATCGGTTGGGTGAGGGAGGCAATAAATGCAGTAGCAAGGCTCACCGGGTCAGAGAAACTGGCTGCGGTTGCTGCCGGGTTTATCCCAAGCTGTAGCTTTGGCAGGAACTCGGCTTTTGCCGCGCCGATATCCATATTAGCAGCGACCAGTTCAGCCTCCGCGGCTTTAATATCAGGGCGTCTTTCGAGCAGTTCACCCGGCAGCAAAGGATTAATCGATGGCGCGGACAGGGAGGTGATGGTTGTGCCTTCAACTTTTAGATTTTGCGGGGCAGCGCCGGTCAGTATCGCTATCTGGCTTTGCGCGATATTCCTCTGGTTCTTCAGGCCGCTGATGATGGTTTCAAGCGAAGCGAGGGAGGTTTTCTGCTGCGCAAGCTCAAGGGCTGATATCTTCCCGGCGTCAAACCTTGCCTGAACGATTTTAAGGATGGCTTGCCCGTTAGCAAGGTTGTTTTCGGCAACCGCCAGCCTGTCATTAAGGGTTAAATACTGCGCGTAATATGCTGCAACATCGGAAGTTATAACAAGCGCCAGCGAATCATGATCGTATATGGTAGCTTTTTCCCGCATTATGGCTGCGTCGCTTCCTGATCGGTTACGGCCAAATAAATCAAGTTCATATGATACATCAAGCGAACCTCCATAAGATTCCCGGTCGCCGGAACCACGGCTGTCAGTATAGGTTTTCGAGGCATTGCCGGATGCGCCGATACCCGGATATAAACCGGCTCCTGCAATTTTTGCGCTGGCCCTTGCCTGCTCGATCCGCGCGATCCCTGCCTCAAGGTCCTTGTTGTTTTCAAGAGCTTTCGTAATGAGGGAATTAAGCTCCGGGCTTTTATAATTCTCCCACCATTTCGCGTTGATGCTGATAGCCGGTTCGGACTTCACCTCATTTTTCCAGCTTTCGGGCATGTTAGTTACCGGCCTTTGGTATTCCGGCGTGAGCGAGCATGAGGCTAAAAAACATGTAGCCAGTAAAACTTTTATTATGCCTGTATTATGTCTGTCCATAATTACTCCGAGGATAATGCGATTACAGGGTCAAGGTTTGCTGCTTTCTTCGCGGGAAGATAGCCGAATAACAATCCCGTGCCGAATGCGCAGGAAAAAGCCAGCAAGGCGGGCAATGCAGTAAATATAACGGCAATGCCGAAAGCTTTGAGAATGAATCCGACAGCCAATCCAAGCAGGATTCCCATAACGCCGCCCACTGCGCAAACCACTGCGGCTTCCGTGTTGAACTGGAGTAATATATCGCGTTTTCTTGCCCCGGTTGCCATGCGTATGCCGATCTCGCGCGTGCGCTCAGTCACGCTGACCAGCATGATGTTCATCACGCCGATGCCGCCGACAAGGAGCGAGATCGCAGCCACCGCGCCAAGCAGATAGGTCAGGGTGTCCTGCGTCTGGTTTACGGTTTCCAGCAGCGACGTCATATTACGGATGTTGAAATCTTCCTTCCGGTGCCTTTCCACCAGCATCGAGGTGATCTGCTGCTGCGTTGCATCCATCTGGTTTATATCTTTAATCTTGACCGTGACGGAGTTCACATAATTAAGCCCGAACAGCCTTACCATACCTGTGGTTACGGGGATCCACACTGCGTTATCCTGGTCTCCGCCCCATCCTGCGCCTTTGGATTTTAATGTGCCGATCACTTCAAACGGGACATTCTTTATGAGGATATATTTCCCGACCGGGTCTTCGCCATCAGGGAACAGGTTGCTTATCACTGTCTGCCCAAGCACGGCGACGGGGGCATAACCTGTAACATCGCGTTCAGTAAAGAAGCCGCCTGTATCAATCACCCAGTTGTTCACTGTCGGGAATGAGGGGCCGGTTCCCGTCACCCCGGCGGCGTAGTCGATACTCCCGTAGCGTAAGGTGTATTGGCCGCTGCGCTCGGCAACCGTGGCCTCAACATTTGGTATCTCAAGGATTGCCTTGGCGTCATCCATGGTCAGGGTCGTTATGTCGCCGCTGCCGCGGAACCCCGGCATTCCGGGGCGTATGGAAAGGATATTGGTTCCCATGGAGCTTATCTGGTCAAGGATGTTCTGTTTGCTGCCTGCGCCGATTGCCAGCATAGTCACCACCGCCGCCACGCCGATTACGATCCCAAGGAGGGTAAGCGCCGTGCGGAACAGGTTCACCCTTAGTGAGCGCATTGCCATTTTTGTGGCTTCACTAATATCCGGCAGTGCAGTTGATGCACTAGCGGTGTCCCGGTAGAGGGTATCTTTCGCCGGAACCGGGGAGTTTGACTCCTCAACAATTTTACCGTCGCTGATGCGTATCACCCGTTCTGCATGGGAGGCTACTTTCTCATCATGCGTGATCAGGATTATGGTCCTGCCTTCGGAGTGAAGGTTTTTTAGCAACTCCATAACTTCCTCGCCGCTTTTGCTGTCAAGCGCTCCTGTCGGCTCGTCGGCAAGGATAACCGGCGGGTTATTGACAAGCGCGCGCGCGATCGCGACACGCTGCTGCTGCCCTCCGGAAAGCTGGCCGGGTTTGTGGTCGCTGCGTTCCGCAAGGCCAAGCTTGCCGAGAAGGTTCCTGGCGCGGGTTATGCGCTCTGCCTTGCTTATGCCGGAATATATGCAGGGTATTTCAACATTTTCCTCGGCGGTTGCGGTCGCCAGAAGGTTATATCGCTGGAATATAAAACCGAAGGTCTGGCGGCGCAGGGAGGCAAGCTCGTCACTTCCCAGCGCGGCGGCGTCAACCCCGTTTACCAGATATTGCCCCTTGCTGGGTTTGTCGAGGCAGCCGATTATGTTCATCAGGGTGGATTTGCCGGAACCTGACTGTCCCATGATGGCAATGAATTCCCCCTTGTTGATAATGAGCGAAACGCCATCAAGGGCGCGGACCATATTCTCACCACTATTGTAATGTTTCAGGATGTTCCTTAATTCAAGGAGCGCGGTCATAGGCGGGGGCCACCCCTGAAGCCTCCTGTGGCTCTGGTTACAGCCGCGGCAGCCGGGGGTAGTATAACCTCATCATTCTGGCCGAGCCCGGATTTTACTTCCGCGGCATTGCGGTTCATCAGCCCGATTAATACCGTCTTATCAACCTGCGTTTTGCCTTGTCTGACCTTAACTACATAAGCCTGCGCGTTGTCAGTATCTTTCTCCGGCTGGCGTTTTCCCAGCGCGGAAGCAGGTATGGTCAATACATTATCCGCCTTGCCGATAACAAAAAATATCTGCGTGCTCATGCCGTTCATGAGCTGCCTTTCCTGATTATCCACATCTATGAGCGCGTTATAAAGAACCACCTCATTGATAATTTCAGGGGTAGGGAGTATCTGGCGGATTTTGGCCTGCCACTTCTTTTCCAGCGAGCCAAGGGTGGTGAAATAAACATCCATATCCGGCTTAAGGCGCATTACGTCGGCTTCTGCCACCTGCGCGCGGATGGTCATAGTGTCAAGGTTGGCAAGCTGCAAGATCACCGGTGCGGCCTGGTTGGCATTCAAGGTTTGCCCTTCGCGGGAGGTTTGCGCGGATACTGTGCCGTCCATCGGGGCATAGATCTTGGTATAGCTCAAATTGGCTTTGTCCCCTTCAAGGGTGGATTCTGCCTGTTCTATCTGCGCTTTTAACGATTGCACGCGGGCGCGCGCCACGGTTAATGCGCCCTGGGATGTTTCCAGTTCCTCGCGGCTGATTGCATCGGAGGCGATTAATTTCTCATTTCTTGCATTTTGCTGGGTGGCCAGCACCACTTGCGCCTGTTGCTCGGCCAGTTGCGCTTTCAGGCTTTTTAAGCTTGCTTCATCAGCCTGAACACGCGCCTCATAGACTTTCGGGTCGATTTCCGCGAGCAGGTCGCCTTTTTTCACCACATCACCAATTTCAACATGTATTTTCTTCAACTGGCCGGAAACCTGCGCGCCAACGTCCACATATTCCTTAGGCTCAAGCTTGCCCTGCGCCGTTACCGTTTCCTCAAAATTCTGGAGGGCAGGTCTTATGGTCTGCACCGGCATAACGTCATTGCCATTAAGGCCATATAGAATTAATCCGGCTATAATGGCAATAGAAGCCGCTGTAATTAATATGATTTTTGGTGATTTTTTTCGCGCACCCTTCATTTATACCTGTCAAATATGATGTCTTCTTATGTTCCTGATAATTATAATACGCGCCGTCAAGATAAAACCTTCGGCATAAGCCGGATTATCAAAAAAACTTATGAAAACTGGCAGGTTGCTGCTAAATTCCCTGACGGAGGGAATTATCATGTCCAGAAAAGCTCTAACCTGCGTTTTTTTATTATTTATTGCGGTTTTCCCGGCGAATGCCCAGCCGCGCTATAAAGCCGTTGCTTTCGACTATTTCGTCATTTTTAACCCGAATTCGGTGGTTGATGAGGTTGAGAAGGTTTTTCCCGGCAGGGGTATGGATTTCACAAAAGCATGGCGCGCCAAACAGTTTGAATACGGGTTTTTGCGCTCCATCACTGATAATCACCAGGATTTTTTTAAAGTTACGGAAGATGCCCTCGGTTATACAATTGAGAACATGAAACTCAAGGCAACAGAGGAGCAGCGAAAGCAACTACTGAATGCCTACCTTACGCTGAAACCATGGCCTGATTCGGTTGAGGGGCTGAAAAAACTAAAAGCATCCGGCATCAGGGTTATAACCGTCGCAAACCTTAGTGGTGAAATGCTCCGCGCGAACGCAAAAAATGCAGGTATTACTGAACTGTTTGATGAGATTTTAAGCACCGAGGTGAACGGTACATATAAGCCCGACCCAAAAGCCTATGCGCTGGGCGTGGAACGTTTGGGTTTGAAAAAAGAGGAAGTTGTTTTTGCGGCATTCGGTGGCTGGGATGCTTATGGCGCAAAAAACTTTGGCTACCCGACATATTGGGTGAACCGCTTTAACCTCCCGGCTGAAAAACTGGGGAATGAAGCGGATGGAACCTCGCAGGATTTTCAGGGTTTACTGGATTTTGTGCTGGGCGCGGAATAATCGCAAACCTACAAAAACCCCGTCCGGGCGCTTTGGTTCAGTTTCGCGCGCAGGGTTTTCCACTCCGGTAATGCCTTATCCATCAGCGCGTAAAACCGCTTGCCGTGGTTAAGCTCGCGCAGGTGGCAAAGCTCGTGGATAATCACATAGTCAATGCATTCAACCGGCGCGGCGACCAGTTCGGCATTCAGCGTGATATTACGTTTCGGGCAGCAGCTCCCCCATTTTCCTTTCATCATCCGCACATTCAAACCCGTATGCTCCGGCAGCCCAAGTTTTTCCGTAGCGTGAAGGCAGGAGGGGAACCTTTCCGCAAAAACCCTTGTCGCGTTTTCCCTGTACCAGAATTTGAGCGCCGCCTTCACCGCAGCCGCCGATGCCGTTCTTGACCGTACTATCAACTCATCCCCAACAAGCTCGACGGAAGCGGTTCTTGCTGTCATAACCCGCAACCTGTAAGGGTTCCCAAGGAAGGCAAATATCTCCCCATCCTCATAACTTCTTTCTTTCGCGGCTTGCGGCAGGCTTTGGAATTTTTCCTGCTGCCGGATTATCCAGCTGGATTTTTCCTCGATGAAGCTTTCCAGCTTCCTGATATTGGCGCGAAGTGGTACGCGGAGCTGCACCTTGCGGTTGGGATATACCATAAGGGAAACCGTGCGGCGTTTACGGAAAATGATTTCAACCGGGATGGTCTGCCCTATGCGCGTTAGCTCATAAATGGCCGTGGAATCAGGTTTTGCGCGGGAAGGTAGGATTACCATATGATGCAGGATATACCAGTCCCATAGGTTATGAAACAGCTTTTTTGCCATATTCATAATGGAAATTTTATCACGTAATCCGGAGAATCATAACATGGGGGCTGCTTCGGAAAACTCATCTCAACCGGGATGGTTTTACGGCTTTTGGGCATATCAGAGAGGGAACAGTGATGAGGCTGGATTCGACAATTACAGGAGCTGGTTCCGGCACATCCGGGAAGGTGGTCAGGATTATTGACCATGCATTTTATCAGGACGTCCTTTCCGGTCTGGGCAGGACGGCAAAATCAATCCCCGCCAAATATTTATATGATGATTTCGGGGTATGGCTTTTTGCGAAGGTCAGGAAGCTTGACGATTATTACCTTGAGAAAGCGGAGCTTGAAATATTGAAAAACAACTCCGGGCAGATTGCAAAACTGGTGGGCGGCGGCGCTTTGGTGGCGGAATTCGGAACCGGCAGCCTTGAGAGGACGGAAACCCTGCTGGCTGCGTTTCATAACCTGATCGCCTATATCGCGATTGATGTTTCGGAGGAGCATCTTGTGGATAATACGCAGCAGCTTGCCGGATTGTTCCCCGAACTGAACCTGATCCCGCTTTGCGCCGATTATGACCAGCCGAAGCTTTTTACGGAGCTTGGCCGTTATAAGCCGTTTACCGTATTCCTGCCCGGTTCGATGATAGGGCAGCTTGAGCCGGCAGCGGCGCGTGAGTTCCTCATCCACCTGCACCAGCTTACGGATATGAGGGGCGGTATCATCGCCGGGGTGGCCAGGACGCACGATGGGGCGGAGAAACTCCTCCGGGCATATAATGACCGCGAAGGGATGGCCGCTGCCTTCAACAAGAACATCCTCACCCGAATGAACAACGAACTGAGGGCGAATTTCGATTTGCGTAAGTTCTCCCACCGCGCGATGATGAACGGGCCGGGTGATTGCATTGAGATGCATCTGGTAAGCATCAAGGACCAGAATGTGCGGGTGATGAACAGGGATTTCGCGTTTGCGCAGGGTGAGACAATCCATACCAGCAGCATGCATCTTTATAGCGATGAATCATTCCGCAGGCTGGCGGCGATGGCCGGTTACAGGGTTGAGCAAAGCTGGGATGACGGCAAAGGGCATTTTTCCGTTTATTACCTTAAGTCGCTTTTATAGCCTGAAATAAGTCCCAATAAATTTATAGGTAATTTCAACTATAAATTGCTTATCTTATGGAGAATTTACGGGATATGGGTTAACCTTGGCCCTGAATGAAAACCAACCCATACCTTTTTTCCCTGCTTGCTGCATTTATTGGGGTAATTTCCCCGGTGCCTGTGGCCGCGCAACCAATCGATACCACCGTCAGCGAGCCTGCCGCGTATGACCCTGCCGCGCCGGAAGTTTTGCCCGTTGCCACTGAGGT
>CAZJFC010000010.1:0-12078 GCA_964545245.1 uncultured Rickettsiales bacterium | reverse complement strand
ACTGAGGTTACAAGGGTGGATAATGACGATTCCGGCAGTTTTTCCATTGTCTGGGAGAATGATATTTTCAATGGCGGCGATGATGACGGTTACACGAACGGTTTCCGCTTCGCGTGGACTTCGCCTGAAAAAGGTATCCCTGAGTTTATCAGGAATACCGGGCGCAATGTCGTGCCGGGTGCAAGTGATGCCAGTGCAAAGCTGCGCTGGTCTTTGGCTTTGGGGCAGAATATGTACGCCCCGCGCAACCTGAATACGCGCAATTTCATTGCCAATGACAGGCCCTATGCGGGATATACCTACGTTTCGACGGGGCTGGCGAAAGACACCGGGCAGACCCTTGATAATTTATTGCTCACCGTGGGTTTGATCGGCCCTGCTTCGGGCGCGGAGCAGACGCAGAAATTCATCCATGACGTTGTTGGCGCGGACCATCCAATGGGCTGGCACAACCAGGTTCGCAGCCGTGTTGGCGTGAACCTTGATTATGAGCGCAAATGGCGGAATTTATATGAGTTCTCGCCGTTCGGGCTGGGAATGGACGTCACCCCGCATGTCGGCGCGAGCCTTGGCAATGTGACCACCCACGCGCTTGGCGGCGCGACCTTCCGTCTGGGTTTTGACCTTCCGGCGGATTACGGCCCGCCGCGCATCCGCCCAAGCCTGCCGGGTTCGGATTTCTTCATTCCGACACAGGATTTCAGCGGATATCTGTTCGCCGCGGTGGAGGGCAGGGCGGTAGCCTATAACGTGTTCGTGGACGGCGATACTTACGGTGGCGGCAGCAGCACGCTCGACCGCGAGAATTACGTCGGCAGCCTGCAGGGCGGAATAGTATTCACCCACGGCGACACACGGATTTCCTACACGCACGTAGTAATGACCAAGGAATTCGAGGAGCAGAAGAACCACGACATGTTCGGCGTCCTGACGCTTTCGTTGAGGTTTTAGCGGAGTATTTCCCTAAGCCGGGATTTTATCAAGGTTGGAGTAATAATCGATTTTCTCCTGAGGAGCTTTCCCCCAATCGATTTCGAGTATTTTACCCCATTCCCTTAAATCCACATTGGCTTGTGTTTCAGTTACGTAATCGAACTTTTCTACGTATTCCCACGGAACCGCAACAAAAGCATAAAACCAGCGTGCTTCACTGTCATAGTTTTCAATATGGAAAATTTTATAATCGGATTCTTTCGGTTCCGGCGAAAAATCACCTGATTCAACTTTTTTCCTTATTTGCGCTGAAGGTTCTTCTCCCCAACCGGAGCGTACGATATTGCCAAAATCAGTTAGTTCAATTTTGCAAGGTAAAGAATTCAGCCGTTGTTTGAATAAAGGCAGTTTTAATTTATCCACTTGAAGGTAATACCAGCAGGCGAGGTCATCATCTTCACCCTTAATCAGGTAAAGATTTTTGACCTCGCTTTCAACTTTATGGGCAAATTTTTTTATGTAACTCATAAGTTATATTTTCGTGAGCTTATCTCCCCCATCCGGCGGAAGCGCTAGGGGAACTTGGAGGTTTCGGTTTTTTAGGAGAGACAGCATTGCCTGATTGTTCTGGTCCTTCTGGAGGATCTGTATCATCATCAGGGAATTGAGGATTGTCCATTGATTTAGGATCAATATCTTGCACTTCCTTAACTGTAGGATTGCATCCAGTTTCACTTTTACATTTACCACATAATCCACCTGATTCTATATGATCGGCAGCTCTTTTTTCTTCTGTGCTTACTTCTATGTAAGGGGTTATATCTGTACCAAAAAATCTTTCAGAGAAATTTTCTCTGTTATCCCATGCCGTCTTTAATACTAGTGGTAGCCCTCTCTCTTTTTCATCTCCTGAGAGCAGCCTGTTGATAACTGCAAGCCTTTCAGGATCATCTATTGCCCAGCCATGTCCTAAACAAGGACGAACTGCTGAATACGCTTCTTGAAGTTGTTTGCTATACTTTTGTAAAATTGGTGGTACCGTTCGTCCGGCTTCATTGCATTCGCCTTCAAATGTAAGGCCAAGTTTAATTAAAGTCCACGCTGTGGCTGCTTTAGGACGGTTAGGTAAATGAGCATTCAATGAAGCGAGATAAAAGTCTTTTGCAAATGTCGCGACTTTTTTATCCCAATCTGTTTGACTAAATGACATCCTGTCAGTCATGTTTTTCTCCTTGTTATTGAGTTATCTTGCGTTAGCTTGTGTTTGTTGCTGTTCTTGACTCTCAGCTGACTTAACTTCCGGATCTGTTTTCGGCAATAGCTCGTCTAAAAGATTGTCCAGATCTTCTACCTCTGGAGGTCTTTCGCCCTTAGGATGCTCTTCTGGACCCGTTTCATTCTCTTTAGGCGGCTGATTTTCATTAATTCTTTTTATGATGTTATCTAGATTAACCTTATCTTGTTCAGTAATGTCTTCTGCTTTCGGTAATTCTTTTGGGGAAGTTTCGCCGACCTCTTTATGTCTTCTTTCTACTTCTTCTGGAGTGGGAGTGGTTCGTGTGGTTGGTGTCACATCGCCACCACCACAGCAGGTTTTTTTGCAAGGTTTGCAAGGATCTTTTGCAACTGGATCAGGTTTTTGATCCGGGTTAAGGTCAGGATTAGTTGGATTTCCTTCCAGTTCTGCCAGGTTTTCAAGTGCGAGTTTGCGTAAGTCTTCATCAGGAGTGCGCTTGTCTGTAGGCCTGTGTTGCTCTTCCGGAGCAGTTTTTTTAGTAACTGTCTCATTCTCACGAACTTGCTCCTTACGGGCTTGTTCATTAGCGCGTTCACGGATATCGGCAACTTTTTCGTTATGATTATCATTACGTGCAACAGTCTCGCGGCTATCACGGAGATTAGGGTTATCCTTTAATTGCTGGGAAATTTCATTCAGGCTATGGCGCATTAATTCCTGTTGCTGCGCCGGGCTTAAATTCATTACCGCCTGCTGTTGTTCCCTGCTCATATTCAGGAAAGATTGCTGCTGCTCCCTTGTCATATTTAAAACAGCTTGCTGCCGCGTTGCATCCATTTGCAGGAATGCCTGCTGCTGGGCCGGCAACATGCTGAGGAACGCTTGCTGCTGCTGTGCTGTCAGGCTCAGGATGGCCTGTTGCTGCTCAGGGCGCATGGCAAGCACTGCCTGCTGTTGCGATTGCTGCATATTCAGCACCGCCTGCTGTTGTTCGGGGCGCATGCTGAGAACTGCCTGTTGTTGCTCTCGTGACATATTCAAAACAGCTTGTTGCTGAACCGGGCTAAGATCTGCCACCATCTGCTGTTGTTGCTGATTAAGGCGCGAAGTGAAATCAATTACGTTCTGGTTATTGGCCAACCGCGAAAGCAGCGCCGTATCAAGTCCTTGCTGCTGGTTCTGGGCGGCGAGGTTGAGGCCGGTCGCGCGGTCGAACGGCAATACGTCAATCCTTCCCCCTCTTTCTACCGTAAAATCAGCCGCAACACGGCTGTTCATCATCTCCTGAAGCTGCATCCGCAAACGCGCGGCCAGCAATTCCTGCAAATTCGCCACGGTCAGGGTTTGCTGCTGCTGGCTCATCAGGCGCTGCATGACCTGTTGCGAACGCAGCAAGGCATTCAGCATATCATTGATTGTGCTATTCCGCGAAGCAAGCTGCTGCGCCATCTTCACCGCCGAATTTATTGCGTCGAGCGCCTGTTTGGAAATCCGCGCGGAAGGGTCCTGCTGCACCCTTTGCAGCTGGCTGTTAAGCAGCTTCGCATTCTCTACCAGTTCTTTCAGCGACTTCAGCAATTCCTGCTGTTTATCCGGATTGGTTTCCGCCTTCAAATCCTTCGCGAGCTGGTCATAAGTCCCCCGCATCAGCTTGAGCGCGTTCTGGAGCGTATCGATCTGCGCTTTCTGCGTCTGCTCGTTAAGTGACTGGTTTTGCCTTTGAATCAGCGCAGCGTCACGCGCAACATTACGCAGCGCGGTCTGGATGGCGCGGATCAAATCAACACTGTCACGGCTCAGTTTAGTGGCCTGCGCGAGCGTGTCACGCAGCATCTGCGAGCGCAAAAACTCCTGGATTAACAGCGGGTTATTCTGCTTGATCAGGTTCGAGAGCTTCTCCTGTAACTGGCGCAGCGAGGCTTGCAGTTCCGGGTTCCTGCCTTGCTCACGCAGCGCGATTTCGAGCGTGCTCAGAACCTCCAGCAGATGCGCGAGGTATTTTTTCGCTTTTCCCTTATCACGCACGATGCGGGCAGAAATGGAGTTAAGCTGCGCGTTGAGCATCTGCTCGATTTCCTCGTCGCCCACGCCGCGCGCGAACATGTCCAGAATCGCCGCGATGGTGATTTCGTCCTCAAGCGCGCCCGGTTCGCCGGAAAGGTCGATAACATCGCCGCTAACCATGTCGATCACGACATTGGAGCTGACGGAAGTAGCAGGGGAGGCGGTTGGCGCGAATGAATTCTCAAGCGACTGGCGCTGGGTAAGATATTCCTCAAGCTGCTGCTCTTCTTCAAGGATGCGCGCCTGATGCTTGCTGCCGCCGATATTATCATTGGTGAGGGAGGCTTCGATTTCAGCGTCAGAGAACTGGTGCTCAGGATTTGAGACGAGGGACATTGTATTCTTTACCTTAGTATTCTTATGTTTTGGCCTATATATTGGACTAATTGAGAATGATTCTCAAGGGTATATTGATAATCACTATCATATCGCTAGGGCATAAGTCAACAGGTTTTGTGACGATTTTTTAAGTTGTAAATGTGCGGGCGCGCAAGGGCAGAAAATTCCGCTTGAAATATATTTTCGGCTGTGGTGTAACATCCGGCATCGTTGCGGGTGTAGCTTAATGGTAAAGCTCCAGCCTTCCAAGCTGGCCACGAGGGTTCGATTCCCTTCACCCGCTCCACTAAAAAAGCCGCTTTTACGCGGCTTTTTTAGTGGAACTTCGGAATATACGTGAACGTCATCGCGCATTCATTGCGCGATCCGGTTAGCGAAGCATGCTCTGGCGTTGCCTCATGAACCAAACCCCGTGACAAGTACGGGGTGACAAAATTTAGTAATCTCGGAAAACACTCCCTCTCCTATGAGGAGAGAAATATCTTTACTCCCTCTCCTATGAGGAGAGGGTGGGGGTGAGGTGCAAGGATGGAACTCCGGAATTTCCGGTCATTGCGAGCGACCGGCGGGAGCGCGGCAATCCAGGCTGGATTGCTTCGGCCAAAGCCTCGCAATGACGTTTCTGAGGTTCCGAATTTCTGAAATTCCGAAGTTCCAATTTCCCCTTAATTTCCCTTAACTTATGCCGTTTTTTCAAATTATTTTCAAACCGCCTTATAACCCGTTGTATATAAACCAATAAATCGTACTGCCGAAACTTGACAAAACCACAGGTTGTGTGCTATAATGCTAATTATAAGCTGAGAGAGAACCCTCTTTCGGCTTTTTTGTTTGGGGAGATTCAGAACTTCGGAACTTGCAGGATTCAGGAACTTCAGAGATTCAGAAGTCCCGTAATCCGGAGGCTCCGAAATTCCTGAAAAATTCCTCTTGCAATGTCGGAAAGAGTATTGTAATACTCCGCGCCCAAATGAAGTTTTGGAGGGGTTTTTCCTATGCGAAATAGGCCTTAAAACCCGCGGGAGTGCTGCTTTTTTTGTGGTAATTCATACACAGGAAAAGTGGACGTGACAGGAATCTTCTCCCACTCGAAAATTTTTTTAGGGCACACACACACACTTAACACACTGACAAAAACAGAGGACTACGAAAATGGCTAAAGCAAAATTTGATCGCTCAAAACCACACGCGAACATTGGCACCATCGGTCACGTTGACCACGGTAAAACAACTCTTACTGCTGCAATCGCTACTCACCTTGCGTCTAAAGGCCTCGCGGAAGCGAAAGGCTATGACCAGATCGACGCTGCCCCTGAGGAGAAAGCGCGCGGTATCACCATCAACACTGCGCACGTTGAATATGAAACTTCCAAACGCCACTACGCCCACGTAGATTGTCCGGGCCACGCCGATTATGTTAAGAACATGATTACCGGCGCTGCGCAAATGGACGGCGCTATCCTGGTTGTTTCCGCTGCCGACGGCCCGATGCCGCAAACCCGCGAGCACATCCTGCTTGCCCGTCAGGTCGGTGTTCCGGCGATCGTTGTGTTCATGAACAAAGTAGACATGGTTGATGATAAAGAACTCCTCGACCTCGTTGAAATGGAGATCCGTGAACTCCTTTCTTCTTACAAATTCCCCGGCGATGATATCCCGGTTATCAAAGGTTCTGCACTGAAAGCCCTTTCAGGCGAGGATTCCGATATCGGCACCAAATCCATCGACGCGCTTATGGAAGCTGTGGATTCCTACATCCCGCAACCTGCGCGTGATGAGGAAAAGCCATTCCTGATGCCGGTTGAGGACGTGTTCTCGATCGAGGGCCGTGGTACTGTAGTTACCGGCCGTATTGAGCGCGGTGTCCTTAACAAAGGTGACGAGGTTGAGATCGTCGGCCTTCGCGCAACCCAGAAAACCACCGTTACCGACATCGAGATGTTCCGTAAATCACTCGATAAAGGTGTGGCCGGCGACAACGCAGGTATCCTTCTCCGCGGTACCAAGAAAGAGGATGTCGAGCGCGGTCAGGTTCTGGCTAAATCCGGCACTATCACCCCGCACGCCAAGTTCGAAGCTGAAGTTTACATCCTCACCAAAGAAGAGGGTGGCCGCCATACTCCATTCTTCAACAACTACCGTCCGCAATTCTACTTCCGTACGACTGACGTTACCGGTTCAGTAGAGCTTCCGGCGGGTGTTGAGATGGTCATGCCGGGCGACAACGTGAAAATAGTTGTTACCCTCGGCGCGCCGATCGCGATGGATGATGGTCTTCGCTTCGCTATCCGTGAAGGCGGCCGTACCGTTGGTGCGGGCGTTGTAGCGAAAATTCTCGACTAGTAATCAAGGTAGCGAGGGATTTGACCCGAACTTTCCGGATACAGGAGTGTAGCTCAACTGGCAGAGCGCCGGTCTCCAAAACCGAAGGTTGAGGGTTCGAGTCCCTCCGCTCCTGCCACGCTTTTCCCTTTGGGTCCAGTGTGGCGCAAGCCACCGCAAAGGCCGCAGGCCAGGCGGGCGGCAAAGGAAAGAGAAGGGTTAAAAAAAGGAATAGAAATGGCAAGTCCGGCAGAGTTTATCAGGCAGGTTAAGCAGGAATCCTCAAGGGTTACCTGGCCAACAAGGAAAGAAACCGGGGTTGCGGCTTTAATGGTTTTCATTATCGCGGCGATTTTCGGGGTTTTCTTCGCCCTGACGGATTATGCAATCTCTTCCGTAGTGAAGACAGTACTGGGAATATAAAAAATGGCGCAACGCTGGTATATAATAAATGCCCTTTCCGGGCATGAAAAAAAAGTCGCTGAGGAAATCCGCAAGCAATCCGCCGAAAAAGGCATGGATGAGCTGATTACCGAAGTGGCGGTTCCTGTGGAAGAAGTAACGGAAGTCCGCCGTGGCAAAAAAATCGCCGCGGAACGCAAGTTCTTTCCCGGCTATGTCCTCGTGAAATGCGAAATGAACGACAGGACATGGCACCTCATCAAAGGCGTGCCGAAAGTTTCCGGTTTCCTTGGTGGCAGGGGCAAGCCCCAGCCGGTAAGCGACGCCGAGGTGGATGGTATCTTCGCGCAGATACGTGAAGGTGTCCGCAAGGCTGATGAAGGCCTGCTGTTCGAGGTCGGCGAGACCGTGAAAGTGGTCGACGGCCCGTTCGAGTCATTCGCCGGTATTGTTCAGGACATTGACGTGTCCAAAAAGAAATTAAAGGTGGAAGTTTCAATTTTTGGCCGCGCTACGCCGGTCGAGCTGGAATATTCACAGGTGCAGAAAATAACAAAATAAGTCGGTGGTCTGTGGTCGGTGGCCTGTAGCTACAGACAACAGACTACGGACTACAGACTAAGGAAAAAGATATGGCTAAGAAGATACAAGGTTATGTTAAATTGCAGATTGCCGCAGGCAAGGCTAACCCTTCACCTCCGGTTGGCCCGGCGCTCGGTCAGGCCGGTGTTAACATCATGGAATTCTGCAAGCAGTTCAACGCTGCCACCCAGAAAGCGGAGCCGGGTTCCCCGACCCCGGTGGTTATCACCGTTTTCACTGATAAATCATTCACTTTCATCACCAAGAAGCCTCCGGTTTCTTACTTCGTGCTGAAGGCGGCGAAACTTGCCAAAGGCTCCGGCGTAACCGGCAAGGAAGGCCCTGTCGGCAAGATCACCAAAGCCCAGGCTGCTGAGATCGCCAAGGAGAAATTTGAAGACCTCAACGCAAACGACATTGAAGCGGCAACCAGCATGGTTATCGGTACTGCCCGCTCAATGGGTGTTGAAGTTGTGGATGCGGCATAAATTCAAGTCGGTGGTCTGTGGTCGGTAGCTTGTAGCTACAGACAACAGGCTACGGACAACAGACTAAGGAAAAAAATTATGGCTAAGAAAAAAGACGAAACCGAAGTAACCGAAGCTCCACAAGCTGTTGAATCGGTAGTTGAAACAACGGAAGCTGCTGCGGAGAAAAAACCGGCGGCTAAAAAAGCGGCCAGCCCGAAAAAGGCAAAAGCCAGGGTTGAGAAAAACCCGCTGGTGAAGCAATTCGGCAAGCGCGGCGCTGCGATCCGCGATGGGCTTGACCCGGCGAAAGCTTACGGCCTGTCAGATGCGGTGAAGCTGCTTAAAGGCAAAGCAAATGCGAAATTCGATGAAACCCTCAACCTTGCCGTCAATCTCGGCATTGACCCGACCGACACCAACAACGTTGTGCGCGGCGTGGTTCCTATGCCGAACGGCCTCGGCAAGAAAGTGCGCGTCGGCGTTTTCGCAAAAGGCCCGAAAGCCGAAGAAGCGAAAAAGGCCGGAGCGGATATCGTGGGCGAGGCTGACCTTGCCGATTCGATCACTGCCGGAAAAATCGAGTTTGACGTATTGATCGCAACCCCTGACCTTATGGGCGTTGTCGGTAAAGTGGCGAAGATCCTCGGCCCGAAAGGCCTGATGCCGAACCCGAAACTCGGCACTGTCACCGTTGACGTTGAAAAAGCCATCAAGGCGGCGAAATCCGGACAGGTGGAATTCCGCGCCGATAAGGGCGGCATCGTGCATGGCGGCCTTGGTAAGGCCAGCTTCTCCGATGAAGCGCTTATACAGAACATCAAGGCTTTTGTGGCGGCGGTAGGCAAAGCGAAACCGGCAACCGCAAAAGGCGCATATTTCAAAAAAGCGACGCTTTCAACCACTATGGGCGTCGGCGTAAGGCTGGACATAGCTGATTTAACGGCGGAGGCGGCGTAATTGAAAGTCACTGGACATTAGTCCCTAGTCACTAGCTAGAGACCGGCGGCCAGAGACCAGAGACTAAAGGGAAAATTATGGAAAAAGCACAGAAAAAACAATTTGTTGAAGAGTTCAACAACACGGCCAGGGAAATTGAGACGGTGATCGTTGCCCATTACTCCGGCCTGACCGTAGCGGAAATGACCACGCTTCGCCGCAATGTCCGCAAATCGGGCGCGACCATCAGGGTGGCAAAAAACCGCCTCGTGAAAATCGCGCTGAAAGGCACGAATTTCGAGCCTCTGGCGACGCTGTTCAAAGGCCCGACCGCAATCACCTATTCCAAAGACCCGATCTCCGCGGCAAAGGCGGTGGTCGAGTTCTCAAAAACCAACCCGAAACTGGTTGTCCTCGGCGGCGCGATGGGCAACACCGTACTTGACGCAGGCGGCGTGCAAAACCTTGCTGCCATGCCGTCAATCGACGAAATCCGCGCCAAACTCGTTGGGCTTGTTAATGCCCCTGCCACGAAAATCGTGCAGGTGCTTCAGGCTCCTCCGGGGCAACTTGCCAGAATCTTTGGAGCTAAAGCCGCGAAGGGTGACAACTAGACTTCGCGCCAATTGTTTCAGGATATTCACACACACTTAAACTAAACTAAAAGAGGAAAATAAAATGGCTGCTAACTTAGAAAAAATCGTTGAAGATTTGTCAGCTCTCACTGTTATTGAGGCTGCTGATCTCGCGAAGAAACTTGAAGAAAAATGGGGTGTTTCCGCCGCTGCCGCTGTTGCGGTTGCTGCCGCTCCTGCCGCAGGCCCTGCTGCAGAAGAAAAAACCGAATTCAACGTTATCCTTGAAGCTGCAGGTGACAAGAAAATCGAAGTGATCAAGGAAGTCCGCGCGATCACCGGTCTTGGCCTCGGCGAAGCGAAAGCTCTTGTTGAAGGCGCTCCGAAAACTGTTAAAGAAGCAGTTTCCAAGAAAGACGCTGAAGAGATCAAGAAGAAACTTGAAGCAGTCGGCGCTAAAGTCAAGCTCGACTAATTCTGTTCTTCTGGACATTGAAAGCTCGGGGGATTTTTCCCTCGGGCTCGATTTGTTAAAAAGAACTTAGAACCTTGGAACGTGGAATTTATAAAAATTTCTGATGTTCCAACGTTCTAATGTTCTAAAGTTCCAACACATGAGGTTATAATGCTTTCATTCACGGCAAAAAAAAGAATCCGCAACCAGTTTGGTAAAATCAAAGATATCGCGAGCCTGCCAAACCTTATCGAAGTCCAGAGGAACTCGTATTACAAACTCCTCGGCGCGACAGAAAATCCAGAAGAAAGCGGGCTTTTCACCGTGTTCAAGTCAGTCTTCCCCATCAAGGATTTCGCCGACACCGCAACCCTCGAATTCGTAAAATTCCATTTCGGCGAGCCGAAATATGACGTGGAAGAATCCCGCCAGCGCGGAATCAACTTCTCCGCCCCGCTTTACGCTACCTTGCGCCTTATCGTGTGGATCGTCGACGCCGATTCCGGCACCCGCGAGATCAAGGACATCAAGGAGCAGGATGTTTATATGGGCGACGTCCCGATGATGACCGATAACGGTACTTTCGTCATCAACGGCACCGAGCGCGTTATCGTTTCCCAGATGCACCGCTCTCCGGGCGTGTTCTTCGACCACGACAAAGGCAAAACCCACTCATCGGGCAAGTTCCTGTACAACGCCCGCGTTATCCCATACCGCGGCTCATGGCTTGACCTCGAATTCGACGGCAAGGACCTCGTGTTCTTCCGTATCGACCGCCGCCGCAAGCTTTATGTTTCCACCTTGCTCCGCGCCCTCGGCCTGAGCACCGAGGAAATCCTCGGCACGTTCTATGACCAGGTGATTGCGAAAAAAGGCAAAAAAGGCTGGACAGTCGCCTTCGACGCCGAGCGCATGAAAGGCGTGAAGCTGGAAAATGACCTTATTGACCCTAAATCCGGCAAAGTCCGCCTTGAAGCGGGAACCAAAATCAACGCGAAAATCGTGAAAGACCTGAAAACCGAAGGCTTCACCGAACATCTTGTAAGCTCCGAGCAGCTTGCCGGACGCTTCGCCGCGACTGACATGGTGAATGCTGAAACCGGTGAAATCTTCATCGAAGCAGGGCAGGAACTCACCGCCGCTAAAGTGGCCGAACTTGAGGAAGCCGGTTTTGGGGAAGTCCCAACCCTGAACATCGATAACGTGAAAGTCGGCGGTTATATCCGCAATTCACTCGTTGCCGATAAGAACTCGACCCGCGAGGAAGCGCTTATCGATATCTACAAAATCATGCGTCCGGGCGAGCCGCCAACCGTGGAAGCCGCGGAAGCGCTGTTCAACGGCCTGTTCTTCGAGGCGGAACGCTATGACCTTTCCGATGTTGGCCGCATGAAAGTCAACGCACGTCTCGGCGTGAACAAACCGGAAGAACTCCGCGTCCTTACCAAGGAAGACATCATAGAATCAGTCCGCCTCCTGGTGAAAATCAAGGACGGCTTCGAGGATGTTGATGATATCGACCATCTCGGCAACCGCCGCATCCGCTCTGTGGGCGAACTGGTTGAGAACCAGTTCCGCATCGGTTTGCTGCGCATGGAACGCGCTGTAATCGAGCGTATGTCATCTGTGGAAATCGACACCGTGATGCCGCAGGACCTCATCAACTCCAAACCGCTGGTGGCAACGCTGAAAGAATTCTTCGGTTCCAGCCAGCTTTCGCAGTTCATGGACCAGACCAACCCGCTTTCGGAAATCACCCACAAA
>CAZJFC010000009.1:21725-41865 GCA_964545245.1 uncultured Rickettsiales bacterium | reverse complement strand
TGGTGAACCGATCTATAACAAGCTCGACGCACAGCTTGCCGCGGCGATGATGTCGATCAATGCGGTCAAGGGCGTGGAGATCGGCGCGGGTATGGGCGCGGCAGAGCTTCGCGGGGAAGATAATGCTGATGAGATAAGGATAGAAAACGGTAAACCCAAATTCCTCAGTAACCATGCGGGTGGAATTTTAGGCGGAATTTCTTCCGGGCAGGATGTGGTTGTGCGCTTTGCGGTGAAACCGACAAGCTCCATCCTCACCCCGCGTAAAACCATTGATTCGGAAGGCAACGAAACCGAAATCTCGACCAAAGGCCGCCATGACCCATGCGTGGGTATCCGCGCGGTTCCGGTTGGCGAAGCGATGATGGCGATCGTGCTGGCGGATTTTTTCTTACTTGCGCGCGGCCTCAATAACCCGAAATAGTTTTTATATCATCAGTCATTGCGAGCGAACAACGTGAACGCGGCAATCCAGACTGGATTGCTTCGTCGGCGTTGCCTCCTCGCAATGACAGCGTATAAAATATTAACCGGAAATATAAACCCTTATAGTTTCTTCCGTTACACCGCTCACTAATACGGTTTTTTCGCGTGATTGCAGCCCCTTCACAATTTCCACCTCCGCCTTGCGGCAACCGAAAAGCTTTGCAAAAAATTTGATGATTTCCTCATTCGCCTTGCCGTCTTCGGGCGGAGCCTGAATGCGGATTTTCAGGCGGTTGTTATGCACGCCATCCACAGAATTCCGCCCGCCATTGGGGGTGACTTTTATATCGAGCAAAACCCCGTCTGCATGCTTGCGAATGAATGAATTGTCCATATACTCGCAAAAATATATGGTTTCACGCGCAGAAGCAAAGAAAGAACACACAAGGTTGTCGCTAGAAATTTTAGCGCATGACAAACGCTATTACCAGGACGATGCGCCGACGGTTTCCGATGCGGAATATGACGCGCTGCGCCAAAGGCTGGAGGCGCTGGAGGCCGAATTCCCCGATCTGCGCGATATGTTCTCGCCCACGCAGAAAGTCGGCGCTGCCCCTGCTGGGAAGTTCGGCAAGATAACCCATCTCACCCCGATGCTTTCGATCGATAATTCCTTCAGCCGTGAGGAAGTGGAGGATTTTCTTGATAGCGTGCGCAAATTCCTTTCGCTTGGCGAGCAGGAAATAATCGAGGTTTTTGCCGAGC
This sequence comes from uncultured Rickettsiales bacterium, assembly GCA_964545245.1. Classification (GTDB taxonomy): domain Bacteria; phylum Pseudomonadota; class Alphaproteobacteria; order Rickettsiales; family 21-14-0-20-44-7; genus CAZJFC01. Next base: position 40,674 of record CAZJFC010000009.1, on the reverse strand, counting down.
CGAAAATTGACGGGTTATCATTCTCGGCGCGTTATGTTGACGGAAAACTGCTCCATGCGGCTACGCGCGGCGACGGGTTCACGGGCGAGGAAATTACCGCCAACATCAAAACCATAAAGGATTTCCCGCAGGAAATCGCGCTGGACGGCACGCTGGAAATCCGCGGCGAAGTGTTCATGACGCATGAGGATTTCGCCGAGCTTAACCGCCGCGAGAACGGTAAATTCGCCAATCCGCGCAACGCGGCGGCGGGCAGTTTGCGGCAGCTTGATGCTTCAATCACCGCAAGCCGTAATTTGAAATATTTTGTTTATTCCACCGCGCAGGAAATTGCGCCGACGCAAAACGAAACGGTGCAGAAATTTGCCGCGCTGGGCTTTAAGACCAACCCGCTTAACCGCCTGTGCGGCAACCTTGACGAGCTTATCGGGAACTACGAGAAAATCTATGCCAGCCGCGCCAGCCTTGAATATGATATCGACGGCATGGTTTATAAGGTGAACCGCATCGACTGGCAGAACCGCCTCGGTTTCCGCGCGCGCACGCCGCGCTGGGCGGTGGCGCATAAATTCCCGGCACAGCAGGCAAAAACAATTTTGCGCGAGATTTTAATCCAGGTCGGGCGTACCGGTTCGCTCACCCCGGTGGCGGCGCTTGAGCCGATAACCGTTGGCGGGGTGGTGGTTTCCCGCGCGACGCTGCACAACGAGGATGAGATAAAACGCAAGGATATCCGCATGGGTGATACGGTGATCGTGCAACGCGCAGGCGATGTTATCCCACAAATCGTGGAGGTTGACCTTAGCCTCCGTCCGGCGGACAGCCAGCCGTTTGTTTTCCCTACAGAATGCCCGGTTTGCGGCAGCGCTGCCGAGCGGGTGGAGGATGAGGCCGCCATCCGCTGCACCGGCGGGCTGGTGTGCAGGGCGCAGCTTGTGGAGCGGCTGAAGCATTTCGTTTCGCGGCAGGCATTTGACATTGAGGGGCTGGGCGAGCAGCATATTGCGAACTTCATCGAAGATGGTTTAATCAGCCAGCCCGCCGATATTTTCAAGCTCCGCGCGGAGCAGCTTAACAAACGCGAAGGCTGGGGAGAAAAATCCGCGCTGAACCTTATCAGCGCCATTGAATCCCGCCGCGAGATTTCGCTGGAGCGCTTCATTTACGCGCTCGGCATCCGCCATGTGGGGCTGGAAACCGCCAAGCTGCTGGCCAAAAATTACAAAACGATTGAGAATTTGCGGAGTGAGGTTTCGCTTGAGAACCTGCTCAATATCGATGGGATCGGTGGGAAGGTGGCGCAGGAAATTATCCAGTTCTTCACCGCCGAACACCACCACCGCGAGATCCTTGATAACCTGCTGGAACAGGTGAAAATCCCTGAATTCGTGCTGAACGTGAAACAATCCCCGGTGACGGATAAAACCGTAGTGTTCACCGGCTCGCTCTCGCGCATAAGCCGTGACGAGGCAAAAGCCCGCGCGGAAAGCCTCGGCGCAAAAGTTTCGAGCAGCGTTTCCAAAAAAACCGATTTTGTGGTTGCGGGCGAGGATGCAGGCTCAAAACTGAAAAAAGCCGCCGAGCTTGGGGTTAAGGTGCTGAGTGAGGATGAATGGCTGGAGTTGATTGGAAATTAACCTGACTTATTCCAAAATCAGCTCTGCCGCAAAAAACCCGTCAGTGCCGGTTTTTAAAGGCGAAAGTTTAAGCGGCTCTTTGCCTTTTTTGAAATCTTTATTTTTGGATAAAAACCATTCCACCTGTTTTTCATTTTCGCATGGGAGCAGCGAGCAGGTTATATAAACCAGCCTTCCGCCCGGTTTAACATAGGTTGCGGCTTCGGCAAGGATCTGCCTTTGCAGTTCTATGTAATGCTGGAGCCTTGATTCGGTCAGCCGCCATTTCGCGTCCGGGCTGCGCCGCCATGTGCCGGTGCCGCTGCACGGGGCATCGACCAGCACGAGGTCATGGTTCTTCTGCGGCTTGCCGGTTTTGATGATGGTTGCGCCTGCCTTCTCCGCCCTGTTTTTTAATTTGAAGAGTTTCTGCTGGTCAACATCATGCGCCTTGATGAAACCGTTATTATTCATCAAGGCGGCTATATTCAGGGTTTTTCCACCTGCGCCCGCGCAATAATCCAGCACCGCCCCGCCCGGTTTCGGCGCGGCGTATTCCGTCACAAGCTGGGAGCCTGCGTCCTGCACCTCGTAACTGCCATCGAATTTTAGCGCCATGCGTTTTTTGAGGCGTATGCCCAGCGGCAAGCCTTCAATCGTCTCCGCATCAAGCTGGGCAAGTAGTTCATTTACATCCGCCTTTAGCGGGTTTGCGCGTAAATCGGTCGGCGCATCGGTGTTGAGCGCCTTGATCTCATCTTCATAACCCGGCGGAAAATATTTCAGCAGCCACTCCGGGCAATCGCCCAACGAGCGGATCTTTGAGTAGACATAATCGGAAATGAACCTGCGGTCTTTCGAGCCGACAAAACGGTTGTTGCGGAAGTAATTGTTGAGGAATTTATCGGCGGGGAATTTCCACGCGGAAATTTCCGCAAAGAGTTCATCGGCCAGTTTTAGTTGGTTTTCAGGTTTCATGACGCGGAAGCTATAGCAAAACCGCCAGAAAGCAAGGGATATTACTTAGTTCTGCTCACCCAGAATACCGGAATATCCGGCAGTATATGGGTTAAACCCAACCGGTTCCTGTATAAATTCACCCGCCTGCGGGCTTAACGCGTTCGGCGCATAATAATATGGCGCAGCATAAGTTGGCGCATAGATTTGCGCTGCCGGCTGCGGCATATACACCTCAACATTATCAGGGTAATCATATCCCGCGCCGGTTATGCCGAAATCAACACCCAGGCCAATCGGGCCGCCAATCAAGATGTTTCCAAGTACCCATGATTCGATGTCGGATGAAACTGTTTTAGTTCCGGTTGCACCGGTTGTATTGTCAACGCAGGAAATCTCAAGGTCGCTCTTTGAACCTTTAATACTGATTGTTCCGGGAGCAACAAGGCTCTTTGATTCGCGCGCGTTTTTGGCATTACAGCTTGCGCTGGAAGCTGGAGCGGTCCTGATATCCACTTTTTTCTCGCTGCCCTCAAAAATAGATGCGCATGAAGCAAGAACAATAGCAGTGGATAATAATGCAGTTTGAGCAAGTGTTTTCATGGATATTTCCTTTGTTGTGGAAACATCCTATACAAAATTTATTAAACAATAATTAATTCAAATACTAATCACCCAAAATGCCGGATTTTCCCGCGTTATAAGGGAATATGTCAAGGTCGATATCGCCTTTTGCCGGAGGGTACGCGGGTGAGTGGCTATCGAAAGTTTCGGTCACGGTTTTTGTGGTTTCCTTAACTTTAAACACATCCGGCTGCGCGATATTCTCCGAAGGTTTTTTCTCAATCACCGTTTCCTTGATTACAGTTTCCTTTATAACCTCTTCTTTTACTTCTTCCTTTTTTTCCTCAATAATTGCTTCAACCACTGTTTCTTCCTTACCCACTTCCTCGCCGGGAACTGCTTTAAGCTGCGGCTCCTCGACTTTTGTCTCGACGGTTTCTTTCTGGCTGAATGAGCCATCCGGGTTAACCACCACGGTTGAGGTTGTGGTTTTAACTTCGGCTTTCGGGGTTTTGACGATTTTATCCACTACCGGTTTCGGTTTTTTTGGGATGCCTGCAGGTTTCGGGACTTCCGCATTTTTATCCGGTTCGTTTGAAGCAGAAGGAGTTTCCTCGGTTTTTTCCTTAATCTTCACGGGGAAAACCTTGACCGCACCCTCATTGGTATCGAGAATCACGCCGTCATCGGCAATTGCCGGAGCGGCCAGAACCGACGTTAAAAGCAGTAATTTCAAAACTTTCATAGCTCCTCCAATTTTGGAAGACTATACCAGAAATCCGCAATTTTGCAAACTGCGGTAAATCTGGGAAACATCATGTCATTCCCGCGCAGGCGGGAATCTTAGGTTAAGCCCCCCGCCTGCGCGAGGGTGACAACTAACCCATAATGCGATAAATCTAGTTATTCGCCTGATAATTCGGCGCTTCGTGGGTGATGGTGATGCTGTGCGGATGGCTTTCTTTCAGGCCGGCATTGGTTATGCGCACGAATTTGCAGTTTTTCTGCATTTCGGCGATCGTGGCGTTGCCGGTATAGCCCATCGCCGCGCGAAGCCCGCCAACCAATTGGTGGATAACCCCGGAAACCGATCCTTTGAACGGCACGCGGCCTTCAACGCCTTCCGGCACGAGCTTTAATTTATCGCGCACTTCCTGCTGGAAGTAGCGGTCGGCGCTGCCGCGCGCCATTGCGCCAAGGCTGCCCATCCCGCGATATGATTTATATGACCTGCCCTGGAATAATATCACTTCGCCGGGGCTTTCCTCGGTTCCCGCGAATAGTGAGCCAATCATCGCAACCGATGCGCCCGCCGCTATCGCTTTTGCGAAATCGCCGGAATATTTGATGCCGCCATCGGCGATTACCGGGATGCCGTTTTTATTGGCTTCCTCAACCACTTTAATAACCGCAGTAAGCTGCGGAACGCCAACGCCTGCAACCACGCGCGTGGTGCAAATGGAGCCGGGGCCGATGCCCACTTTCACCGCGTCCGCGCCTGCGTCGATCAGCGCTTTTGCGGCTTCGGCAGTGGCAATGTTGCCCGCGACGATCTGTGTTGTTTTATGCAGTTTTTTAATCTGGCGGACTGCATCAATCACGCCTTTGCTGTGGCCATGCGCGGTGTCAACCGTCAGCAAATCCACGCCCGCCTCAATCAGCGCTTCGGCGCGGTTTAACCCTTCCTCGCCGGTTCCCACAGCGGCGGCAACGCGCAGGCGGCCAAGCTCATCCTTGGTTGCGTTAGGGTATTTCTGCGATTTTTCAATGTCCTTAACTGTGATAAGGCCGATCAGCTTATATGAATCATCCACCACCAGAAGTTTTTCGATGCGGTGCTGGTGCAGGAGTTTTTTTGCTTCTTCAATGCTCACGCCTTCTTTCACGGTGATGAGCTTGTCTTTGGTCATCAATTCGTGGACGGGCTGGTTCGGGTTCGCGGCGAAGCGCACGTCACGGTTGGTGAGGATTCCGGCGAGTTTGCCGCCCTTCTCCACCACCGGGATGCCCGAAATGCTGTTCTGCTGCATGATAGCAAGCGCCTCGGCAAGCGTGACCTCCGGGGAGATCGTCACCGGGTCAACCACCATTCCGCTTTCAAATTTCTTCACTTTTTTTACTTCGCGCGCCTGTTCCTCGATCGAGAGGTTTTTGTGGATGCAGCCGATGCCGCCATGCTGGGCAAGCGCAATCGCCAGCGCGGATTCCGTTACCGTATCCATCGCCGAGGAGATCAGCGGGATGCCGAGGGTTATGTTTTTTGTGATGCGTGTTTTAGTATCGACCCCGGCAGGCAGAACCTCGCTCGCGGCGGGCTGGAGCAATACGTCGTCAAAGGTGAGATAAGTTTCGATTTCGGAGATTTTCATGCAACTTTCCATCTGTTCAAGTTGCCGCGTTCTATTAGCAGAGTTGCCCGCATAATGCAAGCAGAACTTAATCCCTGCGAACTTTGCCGGATGGGGCAACCCGATTTTCAAGCGCTTCAACATGCGGTGAACGTGGTTCCCTTTCTTCACCTATTTTTTTAGCAACCAGGCTAAAAACCAGCTCCAACTGTCTTTGGTCAAGCCCTTCAGTTAGATGCGCAACCTCTCCCTTAACTTCCTCAGCTATATCCCTTAATAACTCAAACGCCACGCCCCCGCTGACCACCCTTAAAAGCTTGTTGAACTCGCGCAGATCATTTTCAAATTCTTTCCCCCGGAGAAAATCCTTCCTGATAAATATATAAGGGTCGCAATGACCGCTTTCATCTTTTTCACTTTCAGCAAATTTAATATCAGGGCTATTTAATTGCCGCTTCAAAAGATTCCATACATGGTTTTCTTTAGGGTCGGAGTAACTGTACTCTATATCGAACCTATAATAATCTTTTCCATCAATTTTCACGCTTTCATAACGTGAATCCTTGTCAAAGAAAAACTCCAGCCTTTCATTATCTACCGATTCGAGCATGTCGGCAATTGCCTTGCCAATATGCTCCGCCCTCTCCAGCAGAATATCTTCAGCGTGATTTTTTGCCATATTTCCTCTTTTTATTAACGAGATAAGTGTATATCAGCACAAGATAACTTAATCAATATTAATCTTATACTCAAGACCGACGATATAGGTTTCGGAGGAATCGCTGCGGCTGGCTTCGGGTTTTATGAATTTTACCTTGTCGAAATGGCGGCGCATGCTAGTAGCGAATTTCTGCTCCTCGCCGCCCATCAGGATTTTGGCGATGAAGTTCCCGCCCGGCTTGAGGTTATCTTCACAGAAATGCAGCGCGGTTTCCACCAGTTCCATCACGCGCATATGGTCAACGCCCGGATATCCGCTGGAATTCGATGCCATGTCGGACATCACAACGTCATATTTGCCGTTCAGTCCCGGCAACACGGATTCATCCAGAAAATCGCCTTTAATCAGCGTCGCGCCGGGAATCGGGTCAATTTCGAGCAGGTCAATCCCCACCACTTTGCAGCCTTTTTTTACCGCGTATTGCGTCCACCCGCCGGGAGCCGCGCCAAGGTCGATCACGTTCAATCCGGCGCGGAAAATGCCGGTTTTCTTGTCGATCTCCTCAAGCTTATACACTGCGCGGGAACGATAGCCTTCCGCCTTCGCCCGCTTCACGAACGGGTCATTAAGCTGCCGCTGAAGCCAGAGCTTGCTCGACATCTTGCGCCCTTTGGCGGTTTTAACTCTGGTTTTTTCGTTACGCATTTTTTTATTAGTCGCTGGTCGCTAGTCTCTGGTCACTGGTCAGTTAATCGTAGCTAGCGACCAGAGACTAGTAGCTAGCGACTATTTAAAATTTATTATCGCGCGGGAAGCCTTGCGGGGCCATGCGCCCGGTGGTGCCACGGTCGCCGAGCCAGCCGCTGAGTTCGGTTTCGGTGCGGGTCCTGTCCTTGCCCTGCTTCCAGCTTAGGCCATCGGCTTTGTTGAAGGTCGTCACGTCAGAAAGCCCGCCATCCTTGAATTTCTGGATAGCGATGCCGGTTCCGCGTTTCATTTCCGGCAATGCGGTGATCGGGAACACCAGAACCTTGCGGTTGTCGCCTACCGAGGCGATATGGTCGCCTTTCACCTCCACTGCGCGGATGGCTTTCTCGCCTTCGCGCAGGTTGAGTATCTGCTTGCCGTTCTTGGTTTGCGCAAGCACGTCTTCCGCAGGGACAATGAAACCGCGCCCGCCTTTGGCCGCCACAAGGAGCTTCACTCCCGGACGGAACACGATAAGGTCGCAGATTTCTTCATTCTGGCCAAGCTCAATGTGGATGGTGAGCGGCTCGCCGAAGCCCTTACCCGGCGGCAGCTTGTCGCAACCCAGCGTGAAGAAACGCCCGCTTGAGCCAAACACCAGAAGCTTATCGGTGGTTTTGGCTTTCAGCACAAAACGCTCCTCGTCGCCTTCCTTGTATTTGATGTCGCTCACATCGTCGCGGTAGCCCTTAAGCGCGCGAACCCAGCCCTTTTGCGAGCAAAGGATGGTGATCGGCTCGCTTTCCACGAAAGCTTGAATATCAACGACTTTGGCAACCGGCGCATCGGTATATTGCGTACGGCGAGCGCCAAGCTCGGTGGTTTTACCGAATTTCTTGCGGATTTCGCCAAGTTCCGCGCTGATGACTTTCTTGCGGGCTTTTTCATCGGCAATGATTTCTTTCAGGCGAGCCTGTTCCTCTTTGAGTTCTTTTGATTCTTTCTTGATTTCAAATTCCTCAAGCTTGCGTAAATTGCGGAGGCGCAAATTCAGAATCGCTTCGGCCTGGATGTCATTTATCTTGAACTTTTTAATCATCACCGGCTTCGGCTCGTCTTCCTCACGGATGATGCGGATAACCTCGTCAATATTGAGGTAAGCGACCAATAAGCCGCCTAAAATTTCGAGTCGGCGGGCGATCTCATCAAGGCGGAACTGGGTGCGGCGCGTAACCACAATATCGCGGTGGAAAAGGAATTCCTCAAGCGCGGTTTTGATGTTCTGCACACCCGGATTGCTCTCAAGCCCGATGACGTTGAGGTTCAGCGAAACGCGTTTTTCAAATTCGGTGAGCTTGAAGAGCGATTCCATCAGCATTTCCGCATCAACCTGACGGGAGCGCGGCTCGATCACGATGCGGATAGTCTCCGCCGATTCATCGCGGAAATTGGCGACAAGCGGAAGTTTCTTCGCGGTGAACGCATCGGCGAATTTTTCAATCAGGCGGTCTTTCTGCACCTGATACGGAATTTCAGTGACCACGATCTGGTAAGTGCCGTGGCCTAAATCTTCCTTCTCCCACTTCGCGCGGACGCGGAACGAGCCACGGCCTGTTTTATATGCTTCAACGATTGCCTCGCGGTTTTCCGCGATTGTGCCGCCGGTCGGGAAATCCGGCCCCTGCACAATTTCCATTATCTCATCCACGCTGGTGGATTTTTTCTTCAGGAGCGCCTGCGCCGCCTCGCAAAGCTCATCAAGGTTATGCGGCGGGATGGAGGTCGCCATACCAACCGCGATACCATCAGAGCCATTGGCAAGCAGGTTCGGGAAGGTTGCGGGCATAACTACCGGCTCTTCCTCAGAACCGTCATAAGTAGGGCGGAAATCAACGGTGTTACGGTCGATGTCCTTTAAAAGCTCCATCGCAATGGGAGTGAGTTTGGCTTCGGTGTAACGCATCGCCGCCGGGTTGTCGCCGTCAATGGAACCGAAATTGCCCTGGCCTTCAACCAGCGGGTAGCGAACCGCGAAATCCTGCGCGAGGCGCACCATCGCGTCATAAACCGAGCCGTCGCCGTGCGGGTGGTATTTACCGATAACGTCACCCACCACACGTGCGCATTTCTTGTAGCCCGATTCCGGGTTCAGCTTAAGCTGGTACATCGCGTAAAGCAGGCGGCGGTGGACGGGTTTCAAGCCATCGCGCACATCAGGGAGCGAGCGCGACATAATGGTGGAAAGCGAATAGGCGAGGTAACGCTTCGAAAGCGCCTCGGAAAAATCAATTTTGTCAATTTTATTGGCCATAGGAGGGGTTTAATACCACCCAAACCCGCATGAATCAAGGGTTTTAATATCTGGTTACCCCAACCCTCTCTTCTTTTATCCGCTCAATTTGGAATTTTAGCAATACCTCAAAATCCGGCAAATCTAACTTATATCCTTCCAGCTTCCCCTTGCGTTCTGCCGCGCGCCTGCTCTGGTTATCGGCAATTGCAGGTAATGTACGACCGTTCAGGAATTCTTCCAAATCCGGCCTGATACGCTTATAGCCTTCTTCGTCGAACCACCTTGTCCTGCCGCAAGGAACCCTCTCAACCAATTGTTTATTCTCAAGATAATCACCCATTCTCGTTCCCAGCCGACTGGAAGAAATCAGGTTTGGCAGTTGCGTGGCTATTACCGTCTCTCCTTCATATGCCTGCCGGATATAATCCGCTGTTAGCTGGTAAACATAACGGGCAATTATTCCCATCGTGATATGGTCTTTATACTGCCCCAGCCTGTTAAGACTAGCCTCTGTCCACAGCTTTGCTTTTCTCATGTCAATTCCTACCTTGGAAATTCATCTTGCAGAACATAAGGTAAAAGAATATTAACCGAAGTGCAACAGCAAATTATGCAACATTAAATTCCTGCTCACGACGCGCAGCCGATTTTGCCAGCATCTCGCGCAGGCGCAGGCGTTCGTCGGGCAGGTGTCGGTGGTGCGGGGCGAATAAATTGCGGTTGAGGAAAAATTCGGTCATTTCCAGCCCGCGGATAAGCTGCTCATCATTTGCCGGCTCGCCACGGGTTATGAACGCTGGAAGCGGGACCAGCCGCCCCTCATAGCCTTTTGCGCCGAGCGCGGTGACTGCCCTGCCCGTATTCGGCGAAAGGTAAACCAGCCCCTCTTTCAAGCCCGTGACCGCGCACTCCGAAATATCCAGCCCATAGCCGAGATATTTCAGCACGCCGATTTCGAGCCAGACATATTCTTCAAGGAAAGTTGAATGCCCCGCAAGACGTTCCAGATATTCCTTAAGCAGGGAATATAAATGCGGGTAAGCGTTGCGTTCCGGCAGGGTTTTGCGCAGCAATGAGGTTATGCTTAAAAGCACCTGAAGCCTTGTCCTGTCATGGATCACCTTGGCGGCAATCGCGTCGGTAAGTTCGGCGCTAACCACGCCGAGCTGTTCATCAAGCCTTGCCCGCCAGCTTGCGGCAACGATATTGCCGGGTTGGTATATGCAGAGTTTTGTTTTTGATTGCCCACCGCGCACAAGCCCGGAATAAAGCCCTTTTTCCGCAGACAGCAATTCCACGATGAGGTTGGATTCACCGAATTTTCTTGCCGAAAGGATTATCGCTTCATCATTCCAATGCATTCTAGAAACCGGGAGATTGGGAAATTGAGAGATTGGGAATTTGGGAAACCGAGAAAAAAATATCCCATCTTCCCAGTTTCCCAATTTCTCATTTTCCTACTTTTCTGCCTTCCTTACCTTCACATGCAGGAACAGATGCACCGGCTTGCCGAGGATATTACCCAGCTCCGTCCTTGCCTGCTGGCTGATTTTTTTAATCATAGCAGCGTTGTCGCCGATGAGAATTTTTTTATGCCCGTCGCGGGCAACTTTGATATTTTGGTGGATGACTATGCCTTTCTTGCCATCTTCTTCCTTGAAAACCTCGGTCTCGACATCCACACCGTAAGGGATTTCCTCACGCATCAAATAAAAGATTTTCTCGCGCGTGATCTCGGCGGCGAGGAACCTGTCATCGGTGTCGGTAATCTGGTCGTCCGGGTAAGGCCAGGGCTGGTCGGAGGCGGTTTTGAGGAGGTATTTTTTTAAATCCTCAAGTCCTTTTCCCTTGGTGACGGAGGTCATGAACACTTCGGCAAACGCGGCGGTATCAAAAATCTTCTGCGCCAGTTGCAGCAATTCCTCGTGCCTGATGAGGTCGATCTTGTTGATAACCGCAATGCCTTTCGCTTCGCGCTTTTTTAGCCCTTCGATAATTTGCTCCGAAAGCTCGGTTATCCCGCGGGAAGCATCGACCACAAACATCACCTGCTCGGCCTCGACGATGCCGCCCCAGGCGTTCTCGACCATTTTTTCCTGACGCTTGTCATGCGCATTCATGATGCCGGGAGTATCCACGAACACTAGCTGCGTATCACCGATCGTGGCAATTCCCCTCACGTTCACACGGGTTGTTTGCGGGCGCGGGCTGACGATTGAAACCTTGGTTCCGACAAAATAATTCACCAGCGTGGATTTCCCCGCGTTTGGCGCGCCGCATACGGCAATGAATGATGATTTCTGGCTCACGCCAATGCTTATATTGCCCAATGCGGATTAAAACAAGGGAAGACTTTTATCGCTAGCCCCTAAGCTTACCTGTCACCCCCGAGTAGTCGGGGGTCTTAACTTAAGATTCCCGCCTGCGCGGGAATGACAAACTGTTTTGGGCTAAGCCACGCCGTGCTCATTTTTTGGCACATTCGCAGCTATAACAGGCGGCCTAAACTGCCCCAGCTCGTCATATTCCACAAGGTGGCGCTTGCTGCGGGAAATATCACCCTCGGTGGATTTATACATGCTTTTGCAGATATCGGAAGCGAGCGGGTGCAGCCCCGCCACTTTTTCCTGAGCATGGTAAATCTCGGCGGTCTGCTCATTAGCGAGGAATTTTGTGAAGGTCTCCTTGCGGTCATATTGTACGCCTTCCATGAAAACTTTCGGGTCAACCGAGCGCATCAGCTTGTTAAGCTGGAACAGGCAATCATATTTGCTGATGCAGAATTCCGCTTTGCCTATTTGCGAAATATGCGCGTTGACATCATGCGGGCGGAGGAAATACCTGTCGTTTTCCTTATATGCATCGCGCACCGCGCCGGCGGCATCATGCTCGTTCAGGCCATAAGTTTTCGCGTGGCACATATATACCATCTGCATATTCTCCAATGACATAGGATACGAGCTGATGGCGCGGTCAAACAGCTCCTCAGATGGCAAGCGCTTACCGGTATTCTTATTTCCCCCCATAGACTCCAGAACTCAATATAAAGTGGCACGCCCGACCGGGCAGAAACAAATGTTATGCAGCCAGATTACCAAATGCCAATTAATATCACGTTAAGATAAGTTAGATTTTTAAGCAGTAATTGCAGAAACACCGTCAATAGCGGTGATAAGCTCTTTGGCATTATCATTCACCGCATAAAAGCCGGGAAGCTCGATTTTTGCGGTTCCTGCCTCTGCATCGATATGCAAAATAATCTTATTTTTGAATAACATACCGTCACTAAAGCGGTTGTTATCGAGCACTTCTTTCAGTCTGGCCAAAGCCTCACCGCTGGTGACGGCAAGACCGGTCTCTTCCGATTTTACATATTGCTTATAGCTTCCGGCAATTGCCGCCTGAAGCTCCTCGATACGCTCGGCGATAATCCGCACCCCGCCCTCATCCTTCCGCGCTTCGGCGTGGATTAGAAGCGGTGCGTTGCTATCCAGAAGTTGCGCGGAACGGGTAATCAAATCGTCGTCATAAAGAACTATCTCATAAACCCCGTAAGCATCGGAAAGCTTGGCGAAGCCGAAACGGCCACGCTTGCCGGAACGTAAGGTCTTGGTGGAAACCACGCCCGCCACCTTGATTTTCATGGATGAACTGCGGATGCGCTCCTCAAGCTGCAAGGAAGGAATCACCCCGATACCGTCCAGCAAACGCTGGTATTCCGAAAGCGGATGGTCGGAAAGATAGAAACCAAATGCGCCATATTCCGCGTCCAGCCGCTCATTCGGGTTCCATTCCTTCACTATAAGCAGGGATGGCTTCATGCCGTTATCCTGCTCTGCATCGCCGCCGAACAGGCTGATCTGGTTAGTGTTTTTCTCGGCATGGCAGGCCGCGTTATAGCGCGAGATAATATCCGCAGAGGCAAAAACCTGCGCACGGTTGGGATGGATTGAATCAAACCCGCCCGCGGCAGAAATGCCTTCAAGCTGCTTTTTGTTGATAACCTTCGGGTTGCAGCGCTTTGCGAAATCATAAATATCGGCGAATTTGCCGTTCTCCTTGCGCTCCTCCACAATCAGTTTCGTGGCCTCGATACCCACGCCTTTCAGCGCGCCAAGCCCATATCTTATCGCGCCGTTCTCAGGGCGGAAATAAGCCTCGGATTCATTCACATCCGGCGGCAAAACCTTTATCCCGCGCTTGGTCGCCTCGTGCTTATAAAAGCTGAGCTTGTCCGTGTCATTGATATCGAGGTTCATGCACGCGGTGAGGAATTCCACCGGGTAATGGCAGCTTAAATATGCCGTCTGGTAAGCGATTATTGAATATGCCACCGCGTGGGATTTGTTGAAACCATACCCTGCAAATTTCGCGATAAGGTCGAAAATCTCGCCGGCCAGCCTCTTGTTGATACCGTTCTGCTGCGCTCCTTCCGAGAACATTTCGCGCTGTTCGTCCATCTCGGCCTTGATTTTTTTACCCATCGCGCGGCGGAGCAGATCCGCTTTGCCGAGGCTGTAACCCGCCAAAATCTGCGCCGCCTCCATCACCTGTTCCTGATAAACCATGATGCCGTATGTTTCCTCCAGCATCTGCGCGAGGCTGTTATGCGGATATTCCACGGTTTCCTTGCCGTGCTTGCGCGCGTTATAGGTCGGTATATTTTCCATCGGGCCGGGGCGGCAGAGCGAGGTAAGCGCCACGATATCCTCGAACTTGTCCGGCCTCATTTTACGGATTGCGTCCTTCACAAGGGAGGAATCAAGCTGGAACACGCCGATTGTTTCGCCTTTGGAAAGCATCTCAAACACCGGCTTGTCGTCAAGCGGAAGCTTTGCAAGGTCAAGCTGGCGCCCGGTTTCCGCAAGAATCTGGTTGGCCTTATCGACCAGAGTGAGCGTGCGCAGGCCAAGGAAGTCGAACTTCACCAGCCCCGCCGTTTCCGCATCTTTCATCGAATACTGGCTGACCGGGATCTCGGAACGCGGGTCTTTGTATAATGGGATAAGCTGGTCGAGCGGTCTGTCGGCAATCAGGATGCCCGCGGCATGGGTGGAGGCGTGGCGGTTAAGCCCCTCAAGTTTCAGCGCGATATCTATCAGTTTGCCGATCGCGTCATCCTCGCGCTGGAGGCGCTGAAGCTCGGAGTCCATCTCAATCGCCTTGGCAAGCGTTACCGGGTCAACCGGGTTGAACGGGATCATCTTCGCGATCCGGTCAATTTCCATGTAGGGGAATTGCAGCACGCGGCCAACGTCACGCAGTACCGCCCGCGCCTGTAGCTTTCCAAAAGTAATGATTTGCGCAACTTTATCATGGCCATATTTCTGGCGCACATATTGAATCACCTCGTCACGGCGTTCCTGACAGAAATCGATATCGAAATCCGGCATTGAAACACGTTCCGGGTTGAGGAAACGCTCGAAAAGCAGGCCGAAGCGTAAGGGATCAACATCGGTGATCTGCAGGCTCCACGCCACCACCGAACCCGCACCGGAACCCCTGCCCGGCCCCACCGGGATGCCCTGCGATTTCGCCCAGCGGATGAAATCAGAAACTATGAGGAAATAACCGGGAAATTGCATTTTTATGATGACGTCAAGCTCATATTCCAGCCGTTTATGATATTCCCCAGTGTCCTCCATCCCCTCAAGGCGGAATTTCAGACCCTCCCGCGCCTGGAAACGCAGCTCGTCATCAGTTGAGCGCCCTGCCGTAGTCGGAAAGCTGGGGAGCATCGGCTTGCGGCCTTCCGCCTTCACGCTGCAACGCTTAGCGAACGTCACGGTGTTGGCGATAGCTTCCGGGATATCGGCAAACAGCACCGCCATTTCTTCGGCGGATTTGAAATAATAATTCGGGTTATATTTCTTGCGGTTTTCATCTGCGGTCACTTTTCCTTCCGCGATGCAGATAAGCGCGTCATGCGCCTCATACATATCCTGGGTCGCGAAGAAGCAGTTATTAGTTGCTATCAGCGGCAGGTTTTTGGCATAGGCGATTTCAAGCAAATGCGGCTCGATTTTTTTCTCATCGGCAAGGCCGTGGCGGGTTAGCTCAATATATAACCTGCCGGGGAAAATTCCCATCAGCCTTTCGGCGAATTCCTCCGCATGCGGAATCTGCCCCTGCGCGATCAGCTTGCCCAGTTCGCCATCAGTTCCGGCGGTGAGGCAAAGCAGCCCTTCAGCGTATTTTTCAAGGTTCACAAGGTCAACGCTGGCCTCATGCGGCGAGTCGGAATTAAGGAAGGAAAGGCTCACCATTTTCAGCAGGTTCTGGAAGCCGGTCTGGTCTTTGGCATAAACCACCAGCTTGCTCCCCTCGACCATTATCTCGCAACCGATGATAGGCTGCACGCCCTTATCGGCAGCGGCTTTAGAGAATTCGAGGATACCGAACAAATTGCCGGAATCGGTGATGGCGACGGCGGGCATGTTGTGTTCCACCGCGAGGGAAACCAGCTCCTTCACCTTGATCGCCCCTTCCGAGAGCGAGAATTGAGTATGGTTGCGAAGGTGGATGAATTGGGTCATATTAATTTATTAAACCCGCAAGGAAAGTTTTGCAAATCAATCTTTCCCTTTAACACGCTCACCTGTCTATGCAGGAAGGAAATTAACGTTTTCACGCAGTGAGGCAATTTTCTTTTTCAGCTTCATATGCGCCCCGCGTAAATCATATTCAGCCTGCAACGCCATGAAGAACCCTTCGCTCAACCCGAAGAACGCATCAAGCAACACCGCAGTTTCCGCAGATATGGAACGCTTCTTTTTTACTATCTGGTCAATCCTTGTGGCGGGAACGCCAATTTCCTTGGCAACACGATAAACCGAAATGCCCATTGGCTTAAGAAATTCCTCTTTCAGGATTTCACCGGGATGAATGTTATAAACCGCCATATATTCCTTTAATGATAATCTACGATTTCGACATCAATAGCTTCTTTTTCAAAACGGAAGCAGATGCGCCATTGTTTGTTGATTCTTATGCTATATTGCCCGCTTCTGTTGCCTTTCAGCTTTTCCAACTGGTTTCCCGGCGGAATAAGCAAATCTTCAACTTTTCCGGCAGCGTGAAGCAAAAACAATTTTCTTAACGCAACCTTATGGATACTGGCAGGAATCTTGCGCGACCCTTCACCGTTCCATAATTTCTCCGTTTCCCTGCACTTAAAATTCCTTATCCCTCCGCGCTTTTGCATTACACTCCTCCTATAATAACCTTCCGCGTTAGTAATGTCAAGCGTTATTATCCAACAATCTGCCCATCGACGATTTTTAGGATGCGGTCCATTTTTTTTACCAGTTCCGGGTTGTGGGTGGCAATCAGCGCTGCGGAGTTTGACTGGCGGATAACACTGCGCATCTCATCAAATACAATATCGGATGTGTGCGTATCAAGGTTGCCGGTCGGTTCATCCGCCAGCAGCAAAGCCGGAGAATTCGCCATTGCCCGCGCAATCGCCACGCGCTGCTGCTGCCCGCCCGAAAGCTGGCCGGGGCGGTGGGTCATGCGGTCGGAAAGCCCCATATTCTGCAATAATTCCTCTCCGCGTTTTTTCGCGTTTTCCGGTGGAACTCCGGCAATTAACTGCGGGATAATGATATTCTCCAGCGCGTCAAATTCCGGCAGCAGATGGTGGAACTGGTAAACGAAACCGACATTCTTGCGCCGTGCCATTGTGCGTTGCCTGTCATTCACATCGCCATAGCTTTCACCCATGATCTTCACCACGCCGCCATCCGCCTCATCCAGTAGCCCTGCAATGTGCAATAAAGTTGATTTCCCTGAACCCGAAGGCCCCACCAGCGCGACAATCTCGCCCTTTTTCACTTCGAGGCTGATATTGCGCAGGACATGGATAACTTCCCCGCCCTGGGTAAAATTTTTTACGATTCCCTTCAGGGACAAAACACTAAGCTCTGGATTCTGGACTCTGGACTCTAAACTACTCATAACGCAACACCTCCGCGGGCTGGATTCGCGCGGCGCGCCATGAAGGGTAAACCGTCGCCAGTAGTGAAATCGCAAGTGAGATAGCGGCAATCTGCCCGACTTCGCCCCAGTTGACTTCGGCAGGAAGATTGGTGAGGAAATAAACTTCGGAGTTGAAAACATTAGCCCCCGTCACCCATTCAACGAATTTCTGGATGGTCTTGATGTTGAAGCAGAACAGCACGCCCAGAACTACCCCGCTTATCGTCCCGACGATCCCGTTGAAGCTGCCCACCAGCATGAACACGCGCATAACGCTTTTACGCGCCATGCCCATCGTGCGGAGAATCGCGATTGAGCCGGATTTATCTTTTATCAGCATCACCATGCTGCTCACGATGTTGAACGAAGCCACGATGATGATAAGCGTGAGGATGATGAACATCACGTTGCGCTCGGTCTGCACCGCGCCGAAGAATGACGAATTCGCCTGCTGCCAGTCTACAATGCGGTATTGATTGCCGTATTTTTTATCCAGCTCGCGCGCATAATCCAGCGCCTGCGCGGGGTCTTTCAGCATGATGCCGAGGCTTTCGACACTCTCACCGAATGAGAACAACGCCTGCGCGGAATCAACCGGCACATAGGCCATATAGCGGTCATATTCATGCATGCCGACATCAAACACCCCGGCGACGCGGAAAGTTTTTTTCTTGGGGATAGAACCAAAAACGGTGGAACTTGATTGCGGGGTGATGACCGTCACCTCATCATTGATATAAACCCCCAGCGCGATTGCCATTTTCTTGCCGATGATGATCCCGTCATTCGCGAAATTATCAAACTCACCCTGGAATTCACCGTTATTCACCAGCCTGTTCTTCGCCAGTTTTTCCGGCGAAACACCGCGCATTTTTATGCCGTCCACCGCATCCTTATATTGCGGGTTATAGATCACCGCATGGCCTTCGATCATCGGGGTGACGTTTTCCACGCGCTTGTCGGATTCGATGTTTTTCATCACCTCGTCATAATTGGCGATCGAGCGCGTGTATGAAAACACCGAAACATGGCTGTTAACGCCAAGAATCCGCGCCATAAGGTCAGTGCGGAAGCCGTTCATCACGGAAAGGACGATGATAAGGGTCGCCACGCCGAGCGCGATTCCCACGATTGAAAGCGCCGCCACGATTGAGATAACACCTTCTTTCTTTTTAGTACGGAGATATCTTCCCGCAATCAGCAATTCGAGTTTTGAAAGCATTTCGCTAAACTAAACGAAACGGAAAACATCTCAAGATTATTTATTTCGCTCTCCTGAACGGTTATCAACCACAAATCACAAAAAGAGCACCTCACCCCAACCCTCTCCTGATAGGAGAGGGAGTTACAATTCTCCCCTCCTATCAGGAGGGAAATATCTTCTTCACCCCTCCTATCAGGAGGGGATGGGGGAGGTGTCCTAATGACCAATGACTAATAACTAATGACTTAATAAGAAGAATAAGCCACATATTGCGATTCGGATGATTGGTACTTCCCGGAGCCTTTTTCCGCCTGACGGATGCGGTCTTTGATAACCACCAGCGTTGTGTCAACAATGCGGTTATAAACCTGCTGGGCTGCGCGGTACAGCTCTTTCATCTGCTCCCTGCCCCAGACTTCTTCCGGCGCCCACCTGTCCACTTCGGCAAAAAAATCAGTTTCCTCGCGGGTGGCCATTGAGTGGAACAGGTATTTATCATAAAGCACGTCGGCAATAATGGCCAAGCGCCCCTGCTTTATTGAATCATCAGCATCCGCGCACAGGATGCGAAGCTGCAGATCAGTGATTTTCTCGAAATAGCGGAACAATATCGGCGAAACATTGGTTTCCGCGCCGGAG
>CAZJFC010000009.1:0-21715 GCA_964545245.1 uncultured Rickettsiales bacterium | reverse complement strand
CTCCGGCAAACACCTCGCGCTGAATCAGTTCCTCGGAATCGTTATAAGCATCATTACCGGAAGCCGCCTTATATAAAGCCGCGCCAAGGCTTTTCCTGCCGGAAAGCTGCCTGTCCATTCTCAGCATATGGGTGAACAATATACTGGAGCTGTTCGGCTTTTTGCCGTTGAGGTTAATTATATCATCGGCGAAATGCGCAAGCTCATGCACGGTGAACATTTTATGCGCGTGTAGTTTCAAATCATTCCTGTGGCCGAGGAAATCCTCGATCTCGGCAGTCTGCAATATTTCCGAGTCATGCGCCTGCCTGCTATCGGTATTGATTGTAATGCAGCCTGAGCGCAGCTTTTCAAGGCCGGGGCGCTTGTTTATACCGTTTGCGTTGTGCCAGAAATTGGCAATATCGCTCTGCGCGATTTCGGGGAGGACTTTTTTATATGAATAAAACTGGATGCTGTTGCCGGAAGTTTCAAACGCATAAATAAGTTCCGGGTGGCGCTCACGAAGGATTTTAAGCTGCCCGCAAGCAAGCATTAAAGTCTTCTCGTTGTAATTCATCTTATCCTTGGGGATATTACGCACACGCTCATAAACCTGGTTTTCCGGCATAAAGGCGCGTGTCTGACTGGTCAGTTCAAAATAGAATTGTGGATGTAGGCTGGTCATTTTTGGTTGTTGGTCTTTGTCGTAATTCAAGTAGTAAATTGGAGGGGCCTTCCCTTTAGTAAGGGAGCATCCTGATTGGAACTTTTATCGACCTGAATTTTGCCAAAAGAGGTTTATTTGCACACTGTGTTGCATTTCCCTCACCAGATTCATCCAACAATATTTTAACGGTCTAATTTTGTGGAACCGCGCGGACTCAGCGCATCTTGAGCATAACCATTTGAAGGTTCAAAATTTTTTGTGTGGTTTGGTAGAGCTATTTCTTGGGATTGAACCGAAGATGCTTTGGCAGCATCATTCTCAGCTTCAGAAGGAATATTTTCCGGTGCGGAATTTTTTCCTTCAGGTGGTTTTTCATTAATGGTCGTGGCAACGTGATATAACCCAAAAGCCGTCAACGCACCGAATGCCCATCTTGAAACGGTTGCCACCCATCCCGGTTTTTTGCCGTCCGGCAAGCTTCCCCTGTAATCCGCCTGTTCGCCCCAGTTCCTTCCCATAACCATCCCATTTGTTGAGTATGGAGCACTATAGCGGCTTACAAAGCGATTATCTAGAATTATTTCAATTGGTTAGAAACTTACCCAAGCACGCGGGCGAGCGCCGCTTCCACAGAAACTTCCTGCTTCTCGCCGCTTTTGCGGTTTTTAAGCTCGACAGTTCCCGCCGCTGCGCCGCGCGGGCCGACTGCGAGTTGCCAAGGCAGGCCGATTAAATCCATCGTTGCAAATTTTGCGCCTGCCCCTGCCCCTTCACGCTCGTCATATAACACGCTTGGCAGTTTCGCGTAAATCTCATCACAAATCTTATCTGTCGCGGCATCGCCCGGTTTAATATTAATCAAGCCAACTTTATAAGGCGCAACCGCCTCCGGCCAGATAATGCCTAAATCGTCATGGCTGGCCTCGATTATCGCCCCGACAATACGGGAAACGCCGATACCGTATGAACCCATCTGTGGGAAGATCTCCTTGCCGTCCTTGCCTTGCAGCTTCGCGTTCATGGCTTTTGAGTATTTATCGCCGAAATAGAAAATATGCCCGACTTCAATCCCACGGGCTTCTTTCACGCCTTCCGGGGCTTTTGCCGGGTCGTGCATTTCATCCGCCATCGCATAGGAGAAATCATCCGTATAATAAAGCGCCGATTCACCGGTTTGCGCAATAATGTGGAACTCATGGCTCAAATCACCGCCGATCGGCCCGGTATTCGCCCGCACGGGAACCGCTTTTAAACCTATCCGCTCAAAGATTTTTAGGTATGCGGCATGATGTTTGTAATAGCTCACTTTTGCCGCTTCTTCGTCAATATCGAAGCTGTAAGAATCTTTCATCAGGAATTCGCGGCCACGCATAACGCCGAAACGCGGGCGCACCTCGTCGCGGAACTTCCACTGGATGTTATAAATAATTTTCGGCAGGTCTTTATATGATTTGCAACTCTGGCGGAAAATATCGGTTACAACTTCCTCGGCGGTCGGGCCAAAGAGCATATCGCGGTCATGACGGTCTTTAATACGCAGCATTTCCTTGCCGTAAGCTTCATAACGCCCGGATTCCTGCCATAATTCGGCAGGCTGCATGGTCGGCATCAGCACTTCCAGCCCCCCGATCGCATCCATTTCCTCGCGCACGATATCCTCAACTTTTTGCAGCACGCGAAGGCCAAGCGGCAGCCAGTTATAAATCCCCGCATTGAGCTGGCGTATCATCCCCGCGCGGAGCATCAGGCGGTGGGAAACGATCTGCGCTTCCTGCGGGTTTTCCTTGATGACCGGGAGAAGATATTGCGAAAGTTTCATATGCGCTTCTGGTAAAAACTGTTAACGCATAATCGGTATACCGCAACCCATGAAGCGTCAACCAGAATGTTGTTTCCTGAAAGAGAATCTGAAGGGTTTTCGCCCCTGTATTTCCTTAAGGAACTTTTTTGGGTCGCGGATGGCCTCATCACTTATTCCGCTCAGGTCTTTTTCCCACCATTCGGATTTGAGCAGTTCCCGGCAGATTTCCGGTTTGAACCGGTGTTTTATCACCCTTGCCGGAACTCCTCCCATTATGGCATAAGGCGGGACATCCTTTGTAACCATTGCATTTGCTCCGATTATGGCTCCCGTTCCTATGGTTATGCCTTTTTTTATCACCACATTATTGCCTATCCAGACATCATGCCCGATATTGGTCACCTTCCTGTTCACCGTCCATTTATTCTTTTTCTGGATTGTTTCAAACTCGGCATAGTTACTCAGCACATTCCTGCCTGATATGGTAAAAGGGCTGGAAGATATAAAATACACGGGATGTTCCGGCGCGCCTATCGTTACGTTATGCCCAACCGAGCAAAACCTTCCCACATTGGCAAAATGCAGGGTGCAGTTATTCCCGAAATAAGAAAATTTGCCGACTTCACACTCACCGAATACATATGCGTCGTTAAGGGATATACAGTCTTCGTGCTTGAGGTTTCCCTTAACCCTTTCCGGCCTGAACATTTTGAACATATCTTATTCCCCTTCCTTGATGTCGGGGAGTTCGAAAAACCTGTAAATTGAAAGGTTCGCGCAAGCCTTTAGCCAGATGGCCTGTTGTATACGCCTACGCCTCCCCGACCAGGTCGGAGAGTGCTTTAACGATCCACTAAATCGCAATTTACAAGGGGTTTCGACGCCCCGGAACCAACGCGGTTCCGTTGGTTATTATCAAAGACGCACTGTAAAATGTAAAGAATTATTTCTCCGCAGGGTTGATAAAAAATACCTATAATTAATGCAACAAGCTGCGGCTAAAGCCAGAAGCCCAACAAGTTGTTGTTGACAAAGCCCGTGGCTTAAGCTAGAAACCACGCCACAAAATTAATAAGATAAGGATCACCGAGGCTTTATGGCTAAAAAAGACGCATTATTGGTTAAACTCGTCAGCACTGCTGATACCGGTTTTTTCTACGTTAAAAAGCGCAACCCGAAGCGTTACCCGAACAAGCTGTCATTCAAAAAATATGACCCGGTTGCCAGAAAACACGTAGAGTTCAAAGAAGAAAAACTGAAGTAATTCTTTTATTCAGAGATTTTTAAAACCCCGCTTCCCGGCGGGGTTTTTTGTGGGATTTTTTTGTCCCCGTGCGGCGTTGCTGCGCCTCCCCTCCTCCATTCGTCATTCCGGAATTTTTACCAGCAGGGAAAAATATCCGGAATCCATAACATTGGGGTTTCGGCAAAAAGTCAGGAGACTTTTTGCATAATAAAATATCTACTGATAAAAATCATGGGGATAACAGCGAGGGGAGCGAGGCAGGAGCCGCCAGCCCTGAGTATGCCCCCACCCCGACCCTCCCCCGCAAGCGGGAGAGGGAGTAGAAAACCCTGTGACCTGTTCCCTGTCACCCGTCACCTAAAAAGGCGCAGCAACGCCGCACGGGGGCAAAAAAATTAATTAACCGCTAAATTCTCGCTGCTTGGCACCAGCTTATAATTCTCCACCAGATGCTCCGCGATCTGCACCGCGTTGAGCGCTGCGCCTTTGCGTAAATTATCCGCCACAACCCAGAGGTTGATACCGTTCTTCACGGTTTCATCCTTACGGATGCGCGAAACGAAAACTGCATCCTCACCGGCAGATTCTATCGGGGTAACATAACCGCCCACTTCCCCCGGTTTATCATAAACGGAAATACCCGGAGCTTTAGAGAGGATTTTATGCACTTCATTCACGCTGATCTCATTCTCAAACTCGATGTTGATTGATTCCGAGTGGCCGACAAACACCGGCACGCGCACGCAGGTTGCGGTGAGGAGAATATCCGAAGCGAGGATTTTCTTGGTTTCATGGATCATTTTCCATTCTTCCTTGGTATAGCCGTCATCCATGAACACGTCGATTTGCGGGATCAGGTTGAAAGCTATGCGTTTCTGGAATTTTTGCGGCGGCTTTTTGTCTGCCATATAACTTGCTTTTGTCTGGTCATAAAGCTCGTCCATACCTTCCTTGCCCGCGCCGGAAACCGACTGGTAGGTCGAAACCACCACGCGCTTGATTTTTGCCGCGTCGTGCAAAGGTTTCAGCACCGCCACCATCTGAATGGTTGAGCAGTTCGGGTTAGCGATGATGAATTTATTGGTATATCCGGCAATCGCCTCCGGGTTCACTTCCGGCACCACAAGCGGGATTCCCTCCACCATGCGGAAATGGGAAGTGTTATCAATCACCACGCAGCCCGCCGCCGCCGCTTTCGGGGCGTATTCAGCGGAAACCTTGCCGCCCGGCGAGAAAAGCGCAATATCCGTGCCGCGGAAATCATATTTAGCGAGGTCCTGAATTTTTAAAATCTGCTTGTCGCCGAAGCTGACCTCCTTGCCGGCAGAACGCGCGGAGGCAAGCGCCACCACTTCCCGCACCGGGAATTTGCGCTCAGCAAGGGTTTTCAACATTTCGCGCCCGACATTTCCTGAAGCGCCGACAACTGCAACTTTGTAAGTCATTTTCTCAAACCGTTATTTTTTGATTTTTTTGGAGAAGTGCATGAATACAGGAATCCTGCCCGCCTCACAAGCCTTTTTTTGGTATTTCGTAAGCGTGTGGTCGGGCGGAACCGTTTGCCAGTCCGCCTTTGATTCCGCCAGCCACGTGAAGTCATCCCGCGCGAGCAGATGCGTCATTATCCATTTCGCGTAATCCATATCATCAGTTGCAACGCGTAAGATAGCACCCGGTTTCAGGATGCGCGCAAGAATATCCAGCAAAGGTTTCTGGATAAGGCGGCGCTTGTTCTGCTTTTTCTTCGGCCACGGGTCAGGGAACAGGATGAACGCCTTATCAATTGAATCATCAGGCATTTTTTCGGCAAGCAAACGAAAATCATCATCGAACAGGCGGATGTTTTTCAGGTTATTTTCCTCAATCTCACGCAACAGTTTCGCCATACCGTTGATGAACGGCTCACAGCCGATGAACCCCACATCCGGGTTATTTTTTGCCTGATGGATAAGATGCTCCCCGCCGCCAAAGCCGATTTCGAGCCATGTTTCCTTAAAGCCTTGCGGCAGGTCGGCGATTTCACGAATT
This sequence comes from uncultured Rickettsiales bacterium, assembly GCA_964545245.1. Classification (GTDB taxonomy): domain Bacteria; phylum Pseudomonadota; class Alphaproteobacteria; order Rickettsiales; family 21-14-0-20-44-7; genus CAZJFC01. The sequence continues at coordinate 15,991 of CAZJFC010000009.1, read as the reverse complement.
GTGAGTTCAGGCAAAACACTGGTGATTGCCGCTTCGGCATTTGGGCGCAACCTGCGGGATTTCTTCCGCCCGAAACTGCGGAGATATTGTTGCGGAGCCTGCATTTCGTTTTAGCTGTTAGATTAAGCCACCGCCTCAACCGACTGGACTTCCGGGATATAATGCTTGAGCATATTCTCGATACCGTCTTTCAGCGTAGCAGTTGAGCTTGGGCATCCGCTGCATGAGCCGTGAAGCTCAAGCTGGACAACCCCATCCACGAAACCTTTATAGATGATATCGCCGCCATCCTGCGCAACAGCGGGGCGCACGCGGGTTTCGATAAGTTCCTTGATCTGGCGAATGACCGGGTCTTTTTCTTCTTCCACCGATTCCACGTTTTGAGCCGTTTCGATCTGTTTGCCGGAAACATAAAAATCCATGATCTCGGTAAGGATCATCGGCTTCAAAATCTCCCAGCGCGCATCTTCCGATTTGGTGACGGTGATAAAATCACTACCCAGAAAAACCGCCTCTACATTAGGGATGCGGAACAGCGTTTGCGCCAGCGGAGAGCGGTGAGCATCATCACGGTTGGCGATGAACAGCGTGCCGGTTTTCAGCACCGCCTCGCCGGGAATGAATTTTAGTGCGTTAGGGTTCGGGGTTTCTTCGGTCTGGATATACATGGTCAAAATTCCTTATTTTCCTTGTCACCCCCGAGAAGTCGGGGGTCTTAGCTAAGATTCCCGCCTCCGCGGGAATGACAATATTATAATATTATATACTCCTTCCGCAGTCAAAATACAAGTATCGCCGCAGCAACCCCCGCGAACACGCCGGAAAGCAGATCGTCCAGCATCACGCCCCACGCGCCCTTCACCTTGCGGTCAAGCCAGCCGATAGGGCCGGGTTTGAGTATGTCGAACAGGCGGAAGGTTATGAACAACAGCAGGAACGTTTGTATAGGCGAAAATTCATAATCAATCTTATAAAAATCAGCGATGGAAGCAAACACCAGAATCGCCAGAATCTGCCCAAAAACCTCATCGATCACGATTTCCGGCGCGTCGCTTTTCCCGGTTTTTTTCTGGTAAACCCTTATCGCATAAATCGAAAGGAGAAAGGTTACCAGCAAACCGCCATAAAAATACAGCTCGAAATCATCATCGTCATAAACGCATTTTTTTGTTTCATGGGCCGCCCAGTTCCACGCCTGAGCTACACACTCCAATAAGCTGTAATGCCAGCCTATTACGATAACCGCGAACAGGATTATCCCGAACAAACTCCCCCACGTCCCCGGCGCGGGGCGGATATGCCCGACACCGAACGCAGTGCAAACAAGGCTCGCCGGATGGAAGAAGGAGATTTTTTTATTTTCTGGATTCTGGACTCTGGACTCTGGACTCTGATTCATATCAAATCATCAATATCCTTATCACTCAAATTCCCCGGCACGATGATCATCGGAATCATAAGTTTGCTCGCAAGCTCGCTGGTGAGCAGGCTTATCATATCGTTCTTTTTCGCCTCCTGCGGGGCTTTGCCGATTATGAGCATATTAAAATCGGTATCTTCCTTCACCACTTTCACCACCTCCTCGCTCACCAGCCCTTCGCGGATGATGCAGCTTGGGGTGATTGCCGCATAGCGCTGCACCTCGGCAGCCATTTCGCTCATCAGCTTTTCGGCAACTTCGCGGCGTTCATCGCGGATTTTATCGGCCACGCCGAACAGGGCGCTGTTATTATAATCCGAGGAATCCACCACATGTATCAGCTCCAGCGCGTAATTGAGGTGCCGCGCCTTGCTGCACGCGAAATGCAGCGCCACGATCGAGTGCGGCTGGTCGTCCACGCAGACAAGGAGTTTTGACTTGATGTGTTTCAGCGTCATTTGCGGAATTTACTTCATCCCACGAATGCTTGCAAACGAATTGCTAAATCCCCAGCCCATCCGGGCCGTATGCGCGCAGTTGTTCAGCATTAATCAAATTACGCCAGCCGCGCTCATCTGATTCAACAATCATATCTACCGTTTTTTCAGCCTGACGTCTTTCACTTTTTTCCCGGTATACGCTTGCTATGGCTCTATGTTCCTTAAATTCCTCCGTGCTCATTGCAGAAAGCTGCTGGAAGTGACTTATTACTAACTGCAGTACCCGTTCAATCAAATCCGGCTGGTCACCAAGCGAAAATATCTTTTTAACTTTCCCCATATATTCTTTCATATAATCACGGTCGGAACATAAACGACGGTCGGCACTCATTACCAATACTGTCGTAATATAACCGCGATCACCGGAACTATAACGCTCAATCTTAACATATGTCGGGTCGCATTCCAGCCCCCTAAAAATTAAATCTTTAATTTCCCCTGTCACTGTCGAGTCCGTGAATATCCTGTTTTTACTTATTTCTTCGCGGGGAGTATATATATGTAATGAAGCATGACATAACTTTTTACCTTCCAAATCCGGTGCCTTTAAGGTACGTCCGAAGCTGCTCCTTTCTCCAAAATTTGTCCAACGGTAAACCAACTGATAATCCATAGTAAAAGAAACTACAAATATGGTTTAAATATATCAATAATTATCTTAACAAAACACTCGCCACCGCCTGTGCGGCAAGACCCTCCCGGCAGCCTGTACGGCTCAGTTCTTCCGGCAGTAAATTGTAATCACACAACTAAGCAAATTCAATCACTCCTTCTCATAAAAGGCCGCGCCTCCTGAATTGAAGCGATTGAGCAAAGGGTGATCATTTTTTATGCCCACCCCCTTCTCACCTATGATGGGTTTGAGCACTTGCCTTAGCTCTTCGTAAGCACTCTGAAATTCCGCTAATTCATGCACTCCCAATAAATAGTTGTCTATATGTGTGTCCCATCCGTCCTCTGTCTGGGATAGAGTATCGCGCGTGATATGATAAAGCAGGTGATTGGCGTCGATAAATACAGTATATTCGATATCGCAAGGCTTACTCTTGGATAATGCAAAGGTGAAGCTTACACCCTGGACAAGCCCTTGAGCAACATACTCATTCCCCCTTTTTACTTCCTTAGCAGTTGAAGCAATCGCGCAGTATCTCCAGCTTTGACCATTGGGTAATTCATATGGTTTGTCCGCCATAACAAGACGAGCAGAACTGGCAGAACTGCGGAAAAGACCCAGTGCCCATTTAGTAAGAAATTCTGTCAACTACTCTACCTTCCTTAAAATTTTTACACGTTTATATAAATTTATTAACCAAGGAAGTCAATAACTAACCTAGCAAAACACTCGCCACCGCCTGTGCTGCCAAGCCCTCTTTCCGGCCGGTGAAACCCAGCCCCTCGGTGGTGGTGGCCTTGATGTTCACCCTGTCCGGCTCAATCGCCAGAATCCGCGCTACATTCGCTTTCATCGCCGCGCGGTGCGGGCCGACTTTCGGCTCCTCGCCGATAATGGTGATATCCACATTATTTATCACCCCGCCCTTTTCCTTCACCAGCTTTGCGGCATGGGCGGTGAATTTTTCCGAATCGGCGTCTTTCCACTCCGGGTCACTCGGCGGGAAATGCTGGCCGATATCCCCCTCGCCGATCGCACCCAGCAGCGCATCCACCAGCGCGTGCAACCCAACATCGGCGTCGGAATGGCCTTTCAGCCCGTGGCTGTGCAGCACTTTCACCCCGCATATCATGACATGCGTGCCGGTAGTGAATTCATGCACATCGAAGCCGAAACCCACTCTGGTTGATGGTTGATGGTTGATGGTTGATAAGTCAGCTTGTGTCGTTATTTTTTTGTTCATCTCATCACCTTCAACAATAAATACATTCATCCCCATCGCCTCGGCAAGATGCGCGTCATCAGTCGCGGCTACCCAATGCGTCATGTTATGCTGGTGCGCGTGGAGAATTTTTTTATAATGGAACCCCTGCGGCGTCTGCACCAGCCTCACCTTTTCACGCGGGATGGCAGCGCCATCCACCCGCACCGAATCCTTGCACAAAACCGCCGGGATAACCGCCTCATGCTCCCTAAGCGCATCCAGCACGCGCGAGATAACCTCCGCACTAACAAATGGCCGCGCCGCATCATGGATCAGCACATTCTCAGGGTTTAAATCCTTAACGCTTTCCAGCCCCAACCGCACCGAATCCTGACGTTCCTTGCCGCCTGTCACAGCCTCCAACAACCCCACGTAACCACGTAACCACGTAACCACGCAACCATTATACAATTCCCCATGCCCCTGCCCGATAACTACGCGCACCGCTTCAATTTCCGGGTGGCTAAGAAACGCCTCAACCGTATGCCGCAGCACCGCCTTCCCGCCAAGCGGCAAGTATTGCTTGGGAATTTCCCCACCAACCCTAAGCCCAGAGCCACCAGCAACGATTAAAGCTAGATTTTTCATTATTTTTCCAGTATAAACAGCATCAATAATTTAAATTTCTTAATACTCACACCCGCCGTCAGAGCGGAGAAATAAAATCTAAACATAAAAAAAGGTTCTGGAAATGAAAATCTTACTTGTGGAAGACAGAAGCGATATCACATCTGCACTTACTGGCACATTAAGGCGTATGATCAGTAATTGCGAGATATTAACGGCATGCTACTTTGAAGATGCGCAAAAAGCTCTCGAAAGCAATAAAATAGATGTAGTGATTACTGATATGAAACTAACAGGCTATTTTCATGGAGGTCTTGAGCTTAGCCATATTGCAAGGAGAACGAACCCTGATGCAAAGCTGGTATTATACACGGGAAACATAGGGGAAGAAGAGGATGTAACCGAAGTAATACACGCGCATTCGCATAAGAATTTTGCATTGGCTGATGATGGGGAGAATGTTGTTACCCCCAATAAAAAAGCGCTGGTACTTAACAGATATAACTCACAGGTGGATGGAGTTATATCCCGTGTCAGAAGCAGATATGAAGATTATTTCGATTATATAGTTGATAAAGACACCCACTCAAGGGATTTCATAAAATTGCTACAGAAAATTGCTGGTGAAATAGAAAAAGACACCGGCCCCGCATTAGGGTAAAATCAACGATTAAAGCTGGATTTTTCATTAGAATTAGAGTATAGAGTCCAGCGCTTAGAGTATAGGAAATTTTTCTAAACTCTGGACTCTGAACTCTGGATTCTATGCTAAAAATCGGCAACATCGAAGTTAAGGAAAACGTTTTCCTCGCCCCAATGAGCGGGGTGAGTGATGTGCCGTTCCGCAAGCTCGTGAGTGAATACGGCGCGGGGCTGGTGGTGAGCGAGATGATAGCCTGCCGCGCGATGGTGCTGGAAACGCGCCAGTCGATGGACAAGCTCAAAAAAGCCACCGGACAGGATTTATCGGTTGTGCAGCTTGCTGGCTGTGAGCCGGAAGTTATGGCCGAAGCGGCGAAGATGAACGAGGATTTGGGCGCGGATGTTATCGACATAAATTTCGGCTGCCCGGTGAAGAAAGTCACCAACGGCGATGCGGGCAGCGCGCTGATGCGGCAGGTTCCGCTCGCCACAAAAATCATGGAAGCGACCGTGAAGGCGGTAAAAATTCCCGTCACCATGAAAATGCGCATGGGCTGGGATTTCAACTCCCTCAACGCGCCGGAGCTTGCCCGCATCGCCGAAGACCTCGGCATTAAAATGCTTACCGTGCATGGCCGCACGCGCAACCAGATGTATAACGGCAATGCCGACTGGAAATTCATCCGCAACGTGAAAGACGCGGTAAAAATCCCCGTGATTGCCAACGGCGACATCGTCGATTTTGAATCCGCCGGAACCGCCCTCGCCGAAAGCAGCGCGGACGGCATCATGATAGGTCGCGGAACTTACGGCAAGCCGTGGTTCGTGAACCAGGTCATCCAATACCTCAAGGATAATAAAATCCCACCATCGCCAACTTTGGAGCAACAACTCGCGATCATCCTACGCCATTATGACGACATGATCGGGCTTTACGGCACAACCACCGGCGTTCGCATGGCGCGCAAACATATCGGCTGGTACACTTCCGGCAAATTCAACTCCGCCGAATTCCGCCACCGCGTGAATAAAATCGAAAACCCGAATGAAGTAAAACAATCAATCACCGATTTCTTCCACGGGCTGATTGAGCGCGAGTTCAACAAACAGAACGAAGAAATTTCGCAAGCGGCGTAGTATAGTCATTGCGAGGAATGAAATGACAACCACTAACCACAAGCCACTAATACGGATACCGGATATTTTTTTCTCCTGAAAAAAATTCCGGTATGACGAAGACCAGCAGCACCTCACCCCAACCCTCTCCTGATAGGAGAGGGAGTTACAATTCTCCCCTCCTATCAGGAGGGAAATATCTCTTTCACCCCTCCTATCAGGAGGGGATGGGGGAGGTGGCAAGCTACAGACTAGCGACTAGCAACCAGTGACTAAATCAACAAAGCAACTCACCTTCATAAAATTCAACCCGTTATGAATTTTCAAAAAATTTTTCTGGCTAATTCCGTGCGGGCGGTGTTAAGATAAATTTCATGGAAAAGAAACCCTTCGTAATCCACTCCACCTTCCAGCATAAAGACCTGTACGTTATCTCGCCGAATGAATTCGGTGAAATGATGCTTAATTTGCAGGTTCGCTTCAAGGATGGACGCATCGGCAGGACAGCGATCAGCTACTGGGATGTTTTTTTTATTGATTACTTCGAGAGGAACAACGAAGGTTTTGAGGAGGTATTCATCCACACCAGCAGCCTCAAAATTTCCATCGAAGGACATGGCTTAAAGAAAATATACGACGCCCTCACCCGCAGGCAGCTCACCCAGCTCGATATGGTGACAGAACCCATTGAAAACCCTAAGGATTATGATGTTTACATACGAAATATCATAAGCGCCGAGAGAATTCCGGCAAATCCGAACCCTACTAGCCTAGCAGGGTAGTAGTCCACCGCCTCCTGCCTTGAACTTGGCCAGCTAAAAAAAATACATAAAAATTTTACCCAATAAACCTTGAAAAGCCTAGGGAATCTGCATATCCTAGAGGTATGCAGACAGAAATATTTGAGTTAGAAAACGGTGTCAGGTTAGTGTGCCAGAAAATTCCGCATGTTGATAGCGTAGCGGTAAATGTAATGCTCGGCGTCGGTTCGCGTTTTGAAGATGATTACAATAACGGCATCTCTCACATGCTTGAACATATGGCGTTCAAGGGAACCGAAAAACGCAGCGCGTTAAAAATCGCGGAGGAGTTCGACAGCCTCGGCGGATATCTCAACGCATACACATCGCGCGAGACAACAAGCTACCACGCGAAGCTGATGAAGCACCATTGGAAATACGGGCTGGAAGTCTTGAGCGACATCCTCATCAACTCCACGCTGCCGCAGGATGAGCTTGATAAAGAAAAATCCGTCATCGTGCAGGAGATACTCGAAGCACGCGACAACCCTGAAGACGTCATCTTCGACCTGTTCCAGGAAGTTGCCTATCCCGACCAGCCGATTGGCCGCAACATCCTCGGCACTGAGGAAATAGTCAACCGCATCACGCGCGACGAACTCTCCCACCGGCTTATCGAGTCCAACCACCCGGAGAATATCGTGGTGGCGGTGACCGGCAATATCGACATCAACGAAACGCTTGATGAGGTGAGCAAATATTTTAACTATAAACCCATCAATGGCCGCGCGAAAAATTCAATCGCGCAATATGAGGGCGGCGTGCGCCTGCAGGACGAAGATTACGAGCAAATCCATGTGAATATCGGCTTCGATGGGCAAAACCACACCGACAACGATTATTACGCGGGTCAGATTGTAGCCACCATCCTCGGCGGCGGAATGTCCTCACGCCTGTTTCAGGAAATCCGTGAAAAACGCGCCCTTGCATACCATATCGGCACATTCACTTTCGCCTATGCCGATTCCGGCCTGTTCGGGGTGAACGCCAGCACCTCGCAGGAAAACCTGCGCGAACTGGTTGACGTTACCTTCGATGAGCTTTGCAAATCGGTTGAAGATATGACCGAGGAAGAAATCGAACGCGCGAAAATCCAGCTTATTTCCAACATTGCAATGTCCTCTGAAAGCACTTCGCATTGCGCGGAAGAAGCGGCGAAATCACTTTTCACCCACGGGCGTTTCATCACCAACTCGGAAATCTTCGAGCAGATCCGCAAAGTCACGAAAGAAGACGCGCTACGCACCGCGAAAAAAATCCTTTCCAGCAAAATGACATTCGCGGCAGTAGGCAACATCAACGGCACCCGCCCGAACATCCCTGAAAGATTGTTTTAGGGGATGACTTTTTTTGCCCCCGTGCGGCACTGCTGCTGATAAATCTTCCCCCTCCCTGAGGGAGGGAACTATTTTTCTTCACCCCTCCCTGAGGGAGGGGATGGGGGAGGGTTAGGGGAAACTGCCTTTATCGATTTTAAACCCTCCTCCAACCTCCTCCCTCAGGGAGGAGGCTATACGGGAGCACTCAAGGCTGTGCCGTTCTCCTGAACGGCCACTAGCCACAATCCACAAGTCACAAACCACTAACCTGTCATCCCCGTGATTTTTGTCAGTAGACAAAAATACGCGGGGATCCGGTAATAAAATATCAGCAGATATTTTATTACGCAAAAAGTCTCCTGACTTTTTGCCTAAACCCTAATGTTTACGGATACCGGATATTTTCCCCTCCTGCGAAAAATTCCGGAATGACGAATGGAGGAGAGCGAGGCAAGAGCCGAACCAGCCTTGATTATACCCAGCCCTTTCCTTCGTCACCCCGTGCTTGTCACGGGGTCCGGTTCAGGTGGCAACGCCAAAGCAAGCTTCGCTAACCGGATCGCGCAACAAGTGCGCGATGACATTCAGGTATATCCGAAGTTCCGAATCTCTGAAATTCTGAAATTCCCTTTGGGTAGCAGCGCCGCACGGGGGCAGAACATCAATTGACTTATTACCCGCATGAATTAAATTCCATGCCATGAGAAAAATTATTTCCGCGCTCCTGCTGTTTGCCTTTTTTTCCTTCCCGGCGCTTGCCGAAAATGTTTACTATGTCAGGAACGTGGATGTTTTCGTCCCGGTGACTGACCCCACAAAAGCCCGCACGCAGGCAATCACCCAGGGAGAAACCAAGGCGTTCGAGCTGATGCAGGCGAATATGATCGAGAAAAACATCATCCGCCGCATAACGAGGGTTCCGCCGCAGAATATTTCCGCCGCGGTTGATTCAATCGACGTGGTTGAGGAAAAATTCACCGGCGACGGATACCGCGCGCAGCTTAATTACACCTTCAACCCGAAGGAAGTCTCGCGGCTGATCGGCATTGGCGTGATAGCGACACCGAAAGAAATCGAGAAATTCCTCGTGATCCCGGTCATTCTTGAAGAAGGCAAGGCGAAGCTGTGGAAGAACCTGTGGTGGGAAGCATGGAGCAGCCACAGGCGCAATGCGATAATCCTTCCCGTGCGCGACCTTGAAGACATCAAGGATTTGCGTGAAGATGACATCGCCCAAAACAATATCGAAGGCCTGAGAAGAATGGCGGCGCGTTACAAGGCAGATAACATCGTGATAGTCCGCGCGGAATATAAGCCGCAGGTGAATGCGCTGGAAGTCCAGCTTGAACGTATAAAGGGCAACCAGAAAACCGTGGTGAATTATGAATACCCAAGCGACGGCAGGGTGACGGGAACCGGGCTATATGCCGCAGCAGCCAGCGACCTCGCCTACAGGCTTGAAAACAATGCGCTGACCGAAGAATCGGCCACCGCGGCAAGCGAACCTGAACCGCAGGCCGATGCTCCGCAAGGCAACGTTATTTTTGACGACGGCGCAACGGGTAATGATGTCCCGATCAATACCACCCCGCCGCAGGCCGCTCCGGGAATTATCGGCGCCCCGCAAAACCGCAGCGGCACAACAGGCCCGGTGCAAACCCCGATCTATGAATTCGATAAAGGGCCACAAGCCCCGCTAAGGCCGGCAACCCCACCGGCTTCCGGCCAGCCCGCTGCACCCCCAACCACCGCCGTGCAGGACGCAACCGCGAATATGAACCGCACCGAGATCGTCGTCACCGCGCCTGACCTCCTGACATGGAACCGCATACGTGGCCGTCTTGCTTCAACGCCGGGCGTACGCCAGATGAATATTCTTTCGCTGACCGCCGGGGCGACCCGCGTTTCCGTGAGCCATACGAACAGCATTGCGGATTTGCAGCGCGCGCTGGAAGCGCAGGGTTTTCACGTAATGAATGACGGCTCATCGCTCAGCATCGCGGAGAAAACATATTAAAAGCATATTAAACACCGGCATGGAAAAGGAGAATAAATAATGAGCAAGCAGTTGATATTCGTAATTGCGGCACTTGGCCTGTTATTCGCCTTCTTTTACTCCGTGAGCGACATAATGCTTCCATTCGTGGCGGGCATCGGCATCGCCTATATGCTTGACCCTGCCGCCGACAAGCTCTGCAAAAACGGGTTTGGCCGCAACGCCGCCGCCGGGATCATCACCATACTTTTCTTCAGTATAATAGTCGCTTTCTGCCTGCTGATCTTCCCGCTGATATACCATCAGCTTGAGGGGCTTTTTGCCAAAATCCCGGATTATTATGACAAATTCAACACTGAAATCCTGCCGCTTATCCAGGAAAAACTCGCCCGCATCGACCCGCAATTCGCCCAGGGCGTCAGTGACCAGACCGATAAAATCCCGGCCAAGCTCGGCTCGGTTGCCGGGGGGATTGTCCTCACCGGGTTCAAATTCCTCAACCTCGCTTCGCTCATCCTCATCACGCCGATAGTCGCGTTTTACATATTGCGTGACTGGGACAAGTTCCTCGCGCGGGTGGACAACCTCCTGCCGCGCAACTACGCCCCGATCGTGCGGGCGCAGGCGAAAAAAATCGACGACACCCTCGCCAGCTTTGTGCGCGGGCAGCTCAATGTCTGCCTGCTTCTCGGCGTTTTTTACGGCACCGCCCTCACCCTTGCCGGGCTTAACTTCGGCTTCATTATCGGCCTTGGCGCGGGGTTCCTTACCTTCATCCCTTATGTCGGGCCGCTCACCGGCGGGCTGGTCGGCATGGTCGTCGCCTATTTCCAGTTCGGCGAGGACTGGACGCAACTCGGCATCATCCTTGCGATTTTCGTTATCGGGCAAATTGCCGAAGGCAATTTCATCACCCCGAAACTGGTCGGTGGCAAGATCGGCGTCCATCCCGCATGGCTGATTTTCGGCATGCTCGCGGGCGGCTCGCTGCTTGGTTTTGTGGGCGTTCTCATTTCGGTTCCACTAACCGCCATCATCGCGGTTCTTATCCGCTTCGTGATTGAGCAATACGAAGAAAGCGAGATATATAACAGCACCGAAACCGTGCCCCTGCCCGCGCCGGAAAAGGCAAAGGAAACAAAGGCCGGGAAAACCAGAAAGTCAGCGAAGAAAAAAACGCAATCGCCATGAAATTATTTATCGGACTCGGCAACCCCGGCAAAAAATATGAAAAGAACCGGCATAATTTCGGGTTTATGGCGGTTGACGAGATCGCGCGGGAACTGAAAGCCCCGGACTATATCGAAAAATTCGGCGGGCTGCTGACGAAAGCAGATGGCGCATATCTATTCAAGCCGCTCAGCTTCATGAACAATTCCGGCATTCCGGCATCCGGCCTTGCGAATTTTTATAAAATCCAGTTGAACGACGTTTATGTTTTTTATGACGAGCTGGATGTCGAACCGGGCAAGATAAAAATCAAGAGCGGCGGCGGGGATGGCGGGCATAACGGCATCAAAAGCCTTGATTCGCACCTCGGCAAAGCCTATTGGCGGGTGCGGCTCGGTATCGGCCACCCCGGCCACCGCGAACTGGTGCATGGATACGTACTCAGCGACTTCACCTCCGAAGAACGCAAAACCGCCGAAAATGTAACGAAAAAGATTGCCGGAAACATTGGTTTGCTGCTAAAAGGCGAGCGCGAGCTATTCCTGACGCGGTATCACCTTGAGCCGAAACCGGAAAAGCCGCCAAAAAAAGATGAATAGGCTGGTCAGAAGCTAACGACTTAAACTTACTGTCACCCCCGCGGAGGCGGGGGTCTTAAGATTCCCGCCTCCGCGGGAATGACAGGAAACTAAAAACCGGCCAGAAGGAGTTTTATATATGGGATTGGCAATTGGAATTGTGGGGCTGCCCAATGTCGGGAAATCAACCCTCTTCAACGCGCTCACCTCAACGCAGGCGGCGGAAGCGGCGAATTACCCGTTCTGCACCATCGAGCCGAACAAGGGCATTGTCAGCGTTCCCGATGAGCGCCTGAAAAAGCTAGCAGCAATTGCAGGTTCCGCGCAGATAATCCCGACCCAGCTTGAGTTTGTCGACATCGCCGGCCTTGTCCGCGGCGCAAGCAAGGGCGAAGGGCTTGGCAACCAGTTCCTTTCCCACATCCGCGAAACTGACGCTATCGCGCAGGTTCTCCGCTGCTTTGAAGATGACGACATCACCCATGTCGAAGGCGGGATCGACCCGCTGCGCGATTCGGAGATCATAGAAACCGAGCTTGTCCTTGCCGACCTTGAAAGCGTTGAAAAGCGCATCCCGGCGCTGGAGAAAAAAGCCAAGGGCGGCGCTGACAAGGAAGCCGCCGCCGCGCTTGAGCTATTGCAGGCGGTAAAACCGGTTCTATTCGAGGGCAAACCTGCCCGGACTTTGCAAGTTTCCGATGAAGATAAACAGGCGTTTAAAAACCTCCAGCTAATCACCGCGAAACCGCTCATGTATGTCTGCAACGTGAAAGAGGACGAGGCGGGAACGGGAAATAAATACACAAAAACCGTCGAGGAGCACGCTAAGAAGGAAGGCGCGTTGTTCGTGGTCATTTCCGCGAAGATCGAATCCGAGATCGCGCAGCTTGCCACCGACGAAGAAAAAACCGAGTTCCTGAAAGACCTCGGCCTCAGCGAAACCGGCCTCAGCAAGCTCATCAAGGCCGGATATGAGCTTCTCGACCTCATCACCTATTTCACCATCGGGCCGAAAGAGGCGCGCGCGTGGACAGTGAAACGCTCGACCAAAGCCCCCGGCGCGGCTGGCGTTATCCACACCGACTTCGAGAAAGGCTTCATCCGCGCGGAAACCATTGCCTATGGCGATTATGTCGGGCTGGGCGGCGAGAACGGCGCGAGGGAAAAAGGGAAATTACGCCTTGAAGGAAAAGATTATATCGTTAATGATGGCGATGTAATGCATTTCAGGTTCAACGTTTAACCTTATTTTTCAAAGTTTTATGTTCACAAGAAATAAAAACCCGCAGCAGCCAATCACCCCGGTCCAGAAAGTCCTGACCTATGGCCTCATCCTTTTCATCATTTACCTTTTCATCAGCGAAAGGAAGGAGAAACTCGCCCCTGCCTACGGGTTTGAAACCGCCACGCTGAAAGTCACCAACCGCCTCACCGGCGAGGTGAAAACCTTCCGGCCCGGCGAAAAGATACTGCTCGACATCCGCGCCGCCGATGTTGAGAAAATCCGGCAAAAACCGGTTTTTTCACCCGAAGACCGCATTTCGCTTTTCGAGATAACCATTGTAAAACCTGAAGACGAACCAAAAACCCCAGGAAAAGACGCCGCCGACCGCGCCCTTGAAAAAGATGCGGAGAAGGACGCAGCAGAGCCTAAAGCTGAAAAGAAAGAATAATACCTATCTTCCGTCATTGCGAGCGAACAGCGTGAGCGCGGCAATCCAGTCTGGATTGCTTCGTCGTAAACTCCTCGCAATGACATGAAGTGGCGACTCCGAGAGGATTGACTGCGCTACGCTTCGTCGTGTCTCGGCCTGTTGGCCTCGGCTTCGAACTTCGTTCTCATCCAAAAACCCGGTGGCGACTCCGAGAGGATTCGAACCTCTGACCCACAGCTTAGAAGGCTGTTGCTCTATCCAGCTGAGCTACGGAGTCGCATTCGCCCGCAAAGGATTAAGGAAAAAACTGACTTGCGTCAAGCCTGGCGGTTTTTTAGCAGTGTCCCGGTTTGAAAAACACAAACTTATTGTCATTCCCGCGAAGGCGGGAATCTTAAGGTTAAGACCCCCGACTACTCGGGGGTGACAGATAAACTGGGGGTATTACCAATTTTTTTTGCCATCTTTATGGCATCTTGACTTCACAACTTCCCGTTGCGCATCGTGCCTTTACCCTTTCCCTTGTAACCTGTCATCCTAACCAAAACAGGAGTTCATATGAACAGCGACACACTCAAAGGCCAATGGAAACAGCTTAAAGGTTCGGTACAAAAACAATGGGGCAAACTCACCAATGACGATATCGACGTGATTGAAGGCAACGCGACCCAACTCGCCGGACGCATCCAGGAAAGATACGGCATCGCCCGCGAAGAAGCGGAAAAACAGGTGAGCGACTGGCAGACTGAATTTGACCAGTTTGAAGCCGAAGAACCGCGCGACGCATCAGGCCGCAGATAAGAGGGTATCAGTGACAGTGTCACTCCCTTAGCACCTCATCACCCCAACCCTCTCCTCATAGGAGAGGGAGATTAACTCTCCCCCCTATCAGGGGGGATTTAAGGGGGGTGGCGTTGCCACAGTCGCAAAAGTACCTAAGCCGATTTCTTCTCCGGCTCAGCGTTATTAGTTCCGGTTTTTGCCCATAGTGGCGAGCGGGCGAAGAATTCCTCGGTGTTGAACTTGCTCACCTCTTCCAGTGAGGCGGTTTTTTCATAGATCGCGCGCTGGCGGGCGGAACTGTTGCCGTTCGACATGATGTTGCGGATAGTTTCCACATATTTCCCATAGCCCAGCTTCTCGATATAAGGCGCAAGTTTCTCCAGCCATTCGCCGATGTCATCACGAACCATTTTCGTGTCGCCATCAAGGCTTTTCACCAGCCTTGCCTCCAGCCCGTGGCGCATCACGCGCCATTTATTCTCGCGCAGTTGCCAGTGCGAAGGCGGCGGAACCTGCTCCAGCCAGCTCCCGTTATCGCGGAACCAGTGCGCCAGCAAATGGATATACGCCGTGATGGCGAGCGCCTCATCGAGCGTGGCGGGGCCGTCGCAAACGCGGATCTCAAGCGTGCCGTAATTCGGGCTTGGGCGCAAATCCCACCATAGATCCTTGAGCGAGCGGATGGAGTCGCATTTTTTGAGGGTGTAATAAAGCGATTCAAATTCGCGCCAGTTCCTCACGTTATAGGGCTGGCCTGCGGTTGGCAGCGCCTCAAAAGTTGTCGGGCGGCAGGATGCAAGCCCGGTGTCACGCCCCTGCCAGAAAGGCGAGCTTGCCGAAAGCGCGAGCAGATGCGCGGTGAACCCGGCAAAAAAATTATTGAACCTGATGCAGTCATCGCCCGATTTCATGCCGATATGCACATGCAGCCCATAAACCGTCTGGCGGCGGAGGAGCCACTGGTTGCGGTCGATCATGTCGTTGTAGCGCGGGCTTGGGGTGATTTCGGCATTGTCATAACGCGCGAAAGGGTGGCAGCCTGTAGTGGCGAATTTAACTTCCAGCTCCCCGCCGATCCTTTCGATATGGTCGTAATATTCGCGCAAATCTTCCTCCACCTCATGCACGTTTTCGCATTTATCGGTGTTTATCTCGACGGTGCTGAGGTAAAGCTCCGGCTTGATCCTTTCCAGCCCTTGCGCCTTTTTGAAAATTTCCTCCGCGCGGGAGGCGAGGTTGAAGCTTTGCGGGTCGATTATCTGCAATTCAATTTCTGCGCCAAGGGTAAGCTCCCCGGCGGATTTGAACTCAATATCCTCGGTCTTGCCGGAAGTCGGCAGATAGCTCATCAGCGCATCTAATATCCTGTTCTTTTTTCTCATCATCCCTCAATTTTATTCTCTTTAAAAAGTCATAAGAAACCCATATGAATCCGATGTCTACCAAAAAATCCCCGGCAGCGGATTTTTTCCTCCGCGATGTTGGAAATTGTCATCAACGGCATAGCGCCCATATTCGTCATACCGGAATTTTTTTCAGGAGAAAAAAATATCCGGTATCCGTAAACA
>CAZJFC010000008.1:34960-46495 GCA_964545245.1 uncultured Rickettsiales bacterium | reverse complement strand
AGGATGCGTTCAGGGGTAATGCCCATGATGCGGACGAGGTTATCGCGTATGGATGTTGCGGTTGCGCTCATATTGAAAACCCAATCTAGCAGCGGATTATTGCAATATTATTACAAACAATTATTGCAATCCGGCGCGGTATGGTTTATTCAGGCCGCCTCAAATTCATAAACAAGGCAATAAAATAATGGATATCAGCAAAATCCCGGCGGGTAAGAACATCCCGGAGGAGTTCAACGTAATAATCGAGATACCTATCGGCGGCGAGCCGATCAAATATGAACTGGACAAGGAATCCGGCGCGATGTTCGTTGACCGTTTCCTGCATACTTCCATGCATTACCCGGCGAATTACGGCTTCATCCCGCACACGCTTTCCGATGACGGCGACCCGTGCGATGTGATGGTGGTTGGCCGCCGCCCGATCATCCCCGGCGCGGTGATTGCGGTGCGCCCGATCGGCGCGATACTGATGGAGGATGAGTCCGGCCATGACGAGAAGATCGTCGCGGTTCCGGTGGACAAGCTGCACCCGTTTTACAGCAACGTGAAAACCTATGAAGACCTGCCTGAAATCCTGCGCGGCCAGATGGCGCATTTCTTCGAGCATTACAAGGATCTGGAGCAGGGTAAATGGGTAAAGATCAAAGGCTGGGTCGGCCCCGAAGAAGCGAAAGCGCTGGTCATGAACGGCGTCGGGAGCGCGAAGGGGAAGAAGTGATTATCGTCATCGCGGGCTTGTCCCGGCGTTGTTGCATGGCTCGTCCCTCCTGTCATTCCCGTGCAGATAAATCTTAATATAATCAATGGCTTATCAGACAAGGTAAGATTCCCGCCTCCGCGGGAATGACAAAAATTATGCTTATATTTCAATGGGCGGCGGGAGCCATGCAACAACGCCGCTTGTCCCGCGATCCGGTTAGCTATTCTCTGTAAGAGAGTTATATAAATCTTCCCATTGAGGATTCTTTTCCTCAATAAGATTGTATTTATATTCTCTCGGCCATTTTTTGATTTTCTTCTCTTTTAAAATTGCCGATTCCATATTCTCATGGATTTCATAGTAAACTAGGCTCTTAATATTATATTTTGCGGAAAAGCCTCCGGTTAATTCGGCCTTATGTTCATAAACACGTTTTATAAGGTCAGAAGTTACACCTGTGTATAAAGTACCCCTTCTTGAATTTGCCATTATGTAAACGCAAGGCTGCATGTGGTATATGCTACAACGGTGTTTTTCTTTCGGCAATATTCTTAATTGTGGGCGGTAATGAACCGGATCGCGGGATAAACTTCGTTTCCCCGCGATGACGTTATAATTATCGTGTCACCGCGTGCTTGAGAAGTTTTTCCGGGTCATAAAGGATTTTGTAACCGTCTTTGATAACCTGTCTGGTTTGCCTGTCATATGCGGTGGCTTCCAGCCATTCCGGTGAGCCTATGCCGAATTCAACCTCGGCAAAATCATAATGAACCCGTAACGATGTTATCAGCCCATAATCTTCTTTCCGGACATGTTCAAAATCCCCAAAATCATTGAGCCAGTTTTGCTCGGATAAAAGCTTTTGAGGGTTTGGGCTGATTATCACCAAATCAATGTCGGAATCCGCGGTCTGTTCGTTACGGGCATGGGAACCTAATAGAATCACGGCCAGCACCAAGTTTTGCTTTGCCCACAGGACTACATCCCTAAAAAAATCATCAACTGATTTTTTTGTATTCTTTGGCATAAATCCATCAACCATCAACTATTCCCCATCAACCAACTGCTAAGCCGCCTTATCTTCCAACTTCTTCCTGGCTGATGGCGACAACTCAATATTCAACTCCCTTAGCTGTTTAACCTCAACCGCCGAAGGCGCGCCCATCAGTAAATCCTCGGCTTTCTGGTTCATCGGGAAGGCGATTACTTCGCGGATGTTCGGCTCGTCGGCTAGGAGCATCACGATGCGGTCAACACCCGGGGCGAGGCCGCCGTGCGGAGGCGCGCCGAATTTGAATGCCTTAATCATCCCGCCGAATTTCGCGTCGACGACTTCCGGGCCATAGCCTGCAATCTCAAACGCCTTATACATAATTTCCGGCTTGTGGTTACGGATCGCGCCGCTGGAAAGTTCAACGCCGTTGCACACGATGTCATATTGATACGCGGGAATGCTTAGCGGGTCTTGTTTCTCAAGCGCCTCCATCCCGCCCTGCGGCATCGAGAACGGGTTGTGCGAGAACTCAATTTTGCCTTCGTCGGAAAGCTCGAAATAAGGGAAATCAGTTACCCAGCAGAACTTATAAACCCCTTGCTCAATCAACCCCAATTCCTGCCCAAGCCTGACTCGCACCGCACCCGCGATCTTCGCGGCCTCACCCGCATTCGCCCCGGTCGCGAAAAACACCGAATCGCCATTCGCCAGCTTCGCAGTGGCTTTAAGTTCTTCCAGCTTTTCCGGGGCAAGGAATTTCGCCATCGGCCCTTTCGCCTCACCGGATTCATCAAACACGATATAAGCCAAACCTTTCGCGCCGAGTTCCTGCGCGTAGGCGACTAGCTTGTCGAAGAAACTGCGCGGCTGGCTGGCGGTTTTCGGTGCAGGGATTGCACGCACAGTGCCGCCTTTTTCAAGGATGGAGTTGAAGATTCCCGAACCGGAACCTTGCCACACATCGCCCGCATCCACAATTTCGATAGGGTTGCGGAGGTCTGGTTTGTCGCTGCCATATTTCAGCATCGCCTCGGCATATTTGATGCGCGGGAACGGGAAATCCGTCACCTCCTTGCTGCCGAATTCGGTGAACACACCATGCAGCACCGGCTCAATCGCCGCGAAAACATCTTCCTGCGTCACGAAGCTCATCTCGATATCGAGCTGGTAGAACTCACCCGGTGAGCGGTCGGCGCGCGCATCCTCATCGCGGAAGCAAGGCGCTATCTGGAAATATTTATCAAAACCCGAAACCATCAGAAGCTGTTTGAACTGCTGCGGGGCTTGCGGCAGCGCATAGAATTTGCCGGGGTGCAAACGCGCCGGGACAAGGAAATCCCGCGCACCCTCAGGCGAAGAGGCAGTTAAAATCGGTGTCTGGAATTCCATAAACCCCTGCTCGATCATGCGGCGGCGCAGCGAATTGATGACCTGCGAGCGCAGGATAATATTTTTATGCAGGCCCTCGCGGCGCAGGTCGAGGAAACGGTAGCGCAGGCGCAGTTCCTCATTCTCGTCCTTATCGGCATTCACCTGCAGCGGCAATGGTTCAGCCTGTGACTCAATGTGAAATTCGCTTATGCGAATTTCAATTTCGCCGGTTGATAGTTGCTGGTTGATGGTTTCCGGTTCACGTGCGGCAACCGTTCCGGTTACTGAAATAACCGATTCATTGGGAACTTTTGACGCCGCGTCGAAGAACGCCGCGCCGGATTCCGCCACTAGCTGCGTAACACCGAAATGGTCGCGCAGATCGATGAACAGCAATTCGCCGTGGTCGCGTTTGCGGTGAACCCAGCCGGAGAGTTTTACGGTCTCACCCACGTTGGATTTTTTGAGTTGGTTGCAGTTATGCGTTCTATATGCGTGCATTGTGATTTGGCCTGTGTTAAATGTTGCTGATATGTATATAGACACCGACGAAAAACTGCAAAAACTTTGTAAAACGCTGGATAAGGCGAAAATTATTTATTTTGATACCGAATTCATGCGCGAGCGGACGTTTTATCCGGTTTTGTGCCTTATACAGCTTTCCGACGGGAAGGATTGCTATGCGGTTGACCCGTTGGCGGGGCTGGATTTAAAGCCTTTGCTCAAGATACTTACGGGCAAGAAAACGCTGGTTTTCCATTCCGGCACCCAGGACCTTGAAATTCTCTATAACCTCACCGGCAGGCTGCCGAAGAATATTTTTGATACGCAGATCGCCGCTATGGTGTGCGGTTTCGGCGAGCAGGTGGGCTATCAGGAGCTTGTCCGCGCGATTGTGGGGGCGGAGATCGATAAATCCCACCGTTTCACCGACTGGTCGCGCCGCCCGCTTTCTGTCGGGCAGGTAAATTACGCGCTGGCCGATGTCCTGCACCTGCCGAAAATTTATGAAACGCTGGAAGCCCGCCTGAAAAAAGAGCGCCGCAAGAAATGGCTCATCGAGGAAGAAAAAGACCTGATGGATATTGACAATTACCGCGAGGACCCGGACACGGCATGGGAGAAGATCCGCCACCGCGACAAGAAAAACTGCCATCTCGGCGTGCTGATGGAACTGGCGAAATGGCGCGACCTCAAGGCGCGTGAGGTGAACCGCCCCCGCCGCTGGGTGATGAAGGACGAGGTGATGATGGAACTTGCGATGCGCAAGCCGAAAACCCGCGATGATTTGAAGAATTTGCGCACGCTGAACGGCGGTTTGCAGCACGGGGAGGAGGTTTTCGCCGCAATTGCGCGTGGGCTGGCGATACCGAAGGACAAGCAGCCGAAGCTGAAACCCCGCCCGAAAAAAGAGGCCGACCAGGGCGTGGTGGAACTGCTGAAGATTTTGCTTAAGGTGCGTGCGGCGGAAGAAAAAGTCGTGCCGCGTCTGGTGGCGAGCAACGAGGAAATTGATAAATATGCGGCAGGCGAGCGCGTGCCGTTCAGCAAGGGCTGGCGCTACGAGGTTTTCGGCAAATACGCCGATGATTTCCTGAGCGGCAAGGTCAAGTTCGGCGTGGTGAAGGGAAAGCTCAAAATAGGTTAGGTGACAGGTCACAGGCCACAGGTGACAGGTTGATTTGTACCAGAACCAAGCATCGTGCGTTCAGCGTTGACCGTTTAGCGATTGATGCTATCTTTCCATCAACCATCAACCAACAACCATCCACCCGCTTATGTCCGCAGCAGAAAAAATCGACCAGTCATTCCGCATTGAAACCGATTCGTTCGGCGAAATTAATGTCCCCTCCGATAAATACTGGGGCGCGCAGACGCAGCGTTCCCTCCAGAATTTCAAAATCGGCGGTGAGCGTATGCCGGAACCGCTCATCAAAGCCCTTGCCATCATCAAGAAGGCGGCGGCTGAGGTGAATGTCGGCCTTGGCGCGGTGGACAAGAAAATCGCCGATTCAATCGTGCAGGCGGCGGATGAGGTGATTGAGGGCAAAATCGGCTATGAGCATTTCCCGCTGGTGGTGTGGCAGACCGGTTCCGGCACCCAGACCAACATGAACATCAATGAGGTCATCTCCAACCGCGCGATTGAAATTCTGGGCGGCGAGAAGGGCAGCAAGAAACCCGTCCACCCGAATGACCATGTGAATAACGGCCAGTCGTCGAACGACACTTTCCCCACCGCGATGCATATTGCGGCGGTGCAGGAGATACATTCCACGCTTATCCCGGCGCTGCAAAAGCTTTATTCTGCGCTCGACAAGAAGGAAAAAGAATTTGCCAACATTATTAAGATTGGCCGCACCCACACGCAGGACGCAACCCCGCTCACGCTCGGTCAGGAATTCTCCGGCTACGCGCAGCAGGTGGCTTTCGGCATTGAGCGCGTGCTGGGTGTGTTGCCGCGCCTTCACCAGCTCGCGCAGGGCGGCACGGCTGTCGGCACCGGCCTCAACGCGAAAAAAGGCTTCGCCGAAAAATTCGCGGTTCAAGTTGCGAAAATCACCAAGCACCCGTTCGTGACCGCGGAAAACAAATTCGAGGCGCTGGCCGCCAATGACGCGATACTCGAAGCGCACGGCGCGCTCAACGTTATCGCCACCAGCCTGATGAAGATCGCCAATGACATCCGTTTCCTCGGCTCCGGCCCGCGTTCCGGCCTTGGCGAGCTTTCGCTGCCTGAGAATGAGCCTGGCAGTTCCATCATGCCGGGCAAGGTGAACCCGACCCAATGCGAGGCGCTGACTATGGTCTGCACGCAGGTGATGGGCAATAACGTAACGGTGAGCATCGCCAACTCGAACGGCCATTTTGAGCTGAACGTGTTCAAGCCGGTGATGATCTATAACTTCCTGCAATCGCTCAAACTCATCGCCGATGCGAGCGTGAGCTTTGTCGACAATTGCGTGAACGGCATCGAGGCGAACGTGAAGCATATCGAAAAACTGTGCAACGATTCGCTGATGCTGGTGACCGCGCTCAACCCGCATATCGGCTATGACAACGCCGCGAAAATCGCCAAGAAAGCGCATAAGGAAGGCACCACGCTGAAGGAGGCAGGCATCGCGCTTGGCCTGCTTACTTCCGAACAATTCGACCAATGGGTGCGCCCGCAGGACATGCTTGGGCCTAAGTAGTAGCGTGTGGTGAGGGAACGGCGTATTGACTTTACCCGCCCATAACCTATCCTGAAACCAGAGCTGCGTATTGCAGTTCCGGGGCTTTACAACCTCTCGCTAAGCGGCTGGTACCAGCCGTAATGGTGCCTCCCTAGCTTTCTCAAGGCCGGGGGGGCATTGGCGCATGTCCAGGGCTTGCCTAAAGGCCAATGCGACCGTCTTAGCGCGGTTTGTAAACTCCCCGGCTGCCAAGGAAACTTGGTGGCCGTTTTAACTAACGGGAGTATCATATGGAATATAATTTCTTTGCGGATTTATTGAATAAATACAGCCAGCTAACGCCTTGGATACAGGCGGTTCTGGGGGTTGGGCTGATAGCTGCAACCATTGCGCCGTTTTATTTCCTGAAAGAGATTATCTGCGCGGTTCTGGAGCGGGGGAAAGGTAGTGGGGATTAGTTTTTAGTTTCAGTTGCCAGTTTCAGTAATTATCACCGCCGCCCCTTTTACGTCCCCTCACCCCCACCATGCCATCCCCGCTTCCGAGCGGGGATCCGGGGTTTGGTCAGGGGGAAGGCGGGATTTCTAATTGGATAACAGCAAACAAGCTACCGGCCACAGACCACAGACTACCGACTTTCTTTATCTATAAATAAAACCTATCAATAATCGAAAATCGATAAGTTTTATCTATGGATTTTCCAGCCCTGACCGCCACAACTGTTGATACGCCATAAAAAAGGGATATTTCCTACATATGCTTTTCAGCATGCCACCATAACATTCTGATAATTATTAAGAATAATTGTGGAAAAATCCCTTGACAAGCTGCAACTGGAGATGGTATACTAGGGGCATATCCAAAGTTCGTGACATGAAAGACCGGGAATATCCGGGGGCTTTGGGTGAGGTGTGGCGCGGGGTTTTGCCCGGCGTTATGCTTCTGTTATTTGAAATCGTTTGTGAAATTTATTCAAAGTGAGGCCGAACGGCGCACTGGTTTCCTGCGCCTGCTGGTAACCATGCCGGGCATAGAACCTCTCAGCGTAAGGGTGCGCCCACAGCCACGCGCCGCCCAGCCCTTGCACCCGCATATCCTGCTCGATAAGTTCCAGCAATTGGCGGCCTAAACCGCTGCCCTGGAATTCGGGCAGGATGAATAAAAAGCCGAGGTAATCCTTTTCCCTTCCGACAAACCCGGCGGGTTTTCCGCCATATTGCGCAACAAATACGCGGTAAGCGGAAAAATCCCCGGCGGTTGCGTTGTCATAAAAACCGGCGGCGCGTTCAAGCCCCGCGCGTGTCCAGATGGTTTCCGGCTGGGCGAGGATAGCGGTTTTGCGTATGCCGAGCAGCGCCGGGAGATCCTCGATTGCGGCGTTGCGGATGGTAAGGTTGGAATTCATCACTGGCATTCAAGCTCCAATTCTCCTGGCACCTCACCCCACCCTCTCCTCATAGGAGAGGGAGTTACCATAAATCTCCCCCCTATCAGGGGGGATATAAGGGGGGTGGCGCCCGGCTTATGACTCTCAAACTCAATCATTAAGGCTGACTTCCCGCTGCTCAGCGGTATTCGGCATCGATATAATCGAGTATGTGTTTTTCAACTATGCCTTTCGATTCGCAGTTGATGCGTTTGCGGCCATAGATGAAATGGTCGTGGTAGACGATATCGCGGAAGGAAACATTCACGGTCACTGCGGTTTTGCGCGCGCCGAGCGGCCTCACGAAAACGTTCATCATCACGATTCCCTCGGCTTCGTCCTCGGCCTCATAACTGCCGAAATTCCCGCAGCTCGCGATTTTCCTGCCAAAAAATGCAGGTTCGGCGTAGATAATGCCGCTGTCTTTTTCAATCGTCTGGATGGGGATGTTCTTCTCAGCGAAAAACTGCACCACGCGTTCCCACACCTTGTCTTTGCCAAGGTTGTATTCACGGTGGTTGTCCACATCATATCGCTGCGGCGGGGTGTAGCAGGAGGCGAGAAAAAGCGGTATAAACAACAGGATAAGATGTTTGCGTTTGAAAATCATGCCCGCTAAAATAGAAGCATGAGATTATCAGGGCAAGCATTACTTGAGAGTAACCCGCAATTGCTGAAGTTTATCTTTAACCGTGAGGCGGTCAATTTCGGCATGTTCAGCCTTCAGCACCGTGAGCTGGGAAGTAACGGCCTTACTTACAAGGACGGCGGCGGCAATGCTATTGCCGGTTTGATTGTGGGCGGCAAGATCGAGATCCGCGGGCATAGCGTTTTAAAGCCGAATGCAGAGGATGTAAAACTCTGGATAGCCAAAATCCGCGAAACAGTGGGCAGTGAATATTTCAGTTCGCTAGCGGTGGATTTTCAGGGAAAAAATATTATTCCTGCGGTTAGTCAGCGAAGCTTGTAAATCCGTGCCATTACTCCCGTTACCTGTCACCCCCGCGCAGGCGGGGGTTTTAAGCCAAGATTCCCGCCTCCGCGGGAATGACAATGAGTTTTCTTTATTGCCTATGCAGGAAATGCGGCTTTTATCAACTCTTTTGTGTAGTCGTTTGCGGGGTGGTCGAAGATGCGGCGGGTGGTTCCGTATTCGATTATCTCGCCTTCTTTCATCACCGCGATCTCATGCGCGATGGCCTTCATCACGCGCAAATCATGGCTGATGAAAATATAGGAAATTTTCCGCTCTTTCTGGAGTTTTTTGAGCAGGTCGATGATCTGCGTCTGCACCGAGAGGTCGAGCGCGGAGGTGGGTTCATCGAGCAAAATGAATTTGGGGTTGAGCGCGATCGCCCGCGCAATGCCGATGCGCTGGCGCTGCCCGCCGGAAAACTCATGCGGGTAGCGGTTCGCCATCTCGGCGGAAAGGCCGACTTCGCCCAGCACTTTCTCGACATCAACCGGGATGCTGTGCGCCCGCGGCCCTTCGGAAATTATCTGCCCCACCGTCATGCGCGGGTTCAGGCTCGCGTATGGGTCCTGGAACACTACCTGCATTTCGTGGCGAAGCGGGCGCATGGATTTCAGCGCGAGGTTATCGATGCGGTTGCCGCAGAAGAAAATCTCGCCGCTGGTCTTGCTGCGGCTTAAGCCCAGAATCGCCATGCCCAGCGTGGTTTTGCCTGAGCCGGATTCGCCGACGATGCCGATGGTTTTTCCTTCCGGGACGATGATGCCGGCGTTCTTCACCGCGTCAATCGTGCCTGTCTGCCTGCCGAACAACCCGCCTTTGATGGGGAAGGAAACCGAAAGGTTTTTTGCCTCGACAAGGTGGTTTTTCGTGTTCACCTCATTGGCGGCGTGGCGCACGGCAACGCCTTTCGGCGAGGAGTTAATCAAATGGCGCGTGTAAACATTGGACGGGCGGGTGAAAATGTCGGAGGTTTTGCCGTCCTCGACGATATCACCGTTACGCATCACATAAACCCGGTCGGCCATTTTCTCAACGATGGTGAGGTCGTGGGTAATGAGCAAAATCGCCATTTTCATCTTGCGCTGGATTTTTTTCAGGATTTTGAGGATTTGCGCCGCGACGATGACATCAAGCGCGGTGGTCGGCTCATCGGCGATGAGAAGTTCCGGGTTGTTGGCGATGGCCATCGCTATCATCACGCGCTGGCGCTGCCCGCCGGAAAGCTCGTGCGGGTAGGCGTCAAGCCGTTTGGCAAGGCGTTTGAAGCCCATTTCCTCGAACAGCGCCTGCACGCGGCTGCGCGCTTCACTGCGGGAAACGTCGTTATGGGTGCGGATGATTTCGGCAATCTGGTCGCCGATGCGGTGCAGCGGGTTGAGCGAGGTCATCGGTTCCTGGAACACGATCCCGGCTTTTGCCCCGCGCACTTTCCGCAGCACAGCTTCTTTCTGGTTCATGAGTTCCTCGCCGTGGAACCTGATGCTGCCCGATTGCTCCGCCCCCTGCAAAAGCTGGAGGATGGAAAGCGCGGTGACGGATTTGCCGGAGCCGGACTCGCCCACCAGCGCCACCATTTCGCCTTTGCGGATTTTGAGGTTGGCGTGTTTCACCACGGCGTTGTGGCCGAAGCTGATGCATAAATCCTTGATTTCGACAAGGCTGGCGGCCATTATTTCATCCTCCTTACCTTACGGGAATCGAACGCGTCGCGCAGCGCTTCGCCGATGAAGATGAGCAGGCTGAGCAGCACCGAAAGCACCACGAAGGCGGTGAGGCCGATCCACGGCGCGTCGAGGTTGTTCTTGCCCTGCATGGTGAGTTCGCCCAGCGACGGGTATTCCTGCGGCAGGCCGAAGCCCAAAAAGTCGAGCACGGCAAGGACGGTAATCGCCCCGGTGAGGATGAACGGCAGGAAGGTGAAGGTTGAAACCAGCGCGTTCGGCAAAATATGGCGGAAGATGATGGTTATTTCGCTAACGCCAAGGGCGCGGGCGGCGCGGACGTAATCGAGGTTGCGGGCGCGGAGGAATTCGGCGCGCACAAGGTCAACCAGCTTCATCCAGCTAAAGGCGAGCATGATGATGAATATCGAAACAATGCTCGGCGAAATGATGCTGGAAAGGATAATGAGCACCAGCAGCAGCGGCATACTGTCCCAGATTTCCATGAAGCGCTGCATGGTGAGGTCAATCCACCCGCCGAAATAGCCTTGGATGGAACCCGCGACAATGCCTACGAATGAACTGGCGATGGTGAGCGCGAGGCCGAACAGGATGGAAAGGCGGAAGGCGTAGATCGTGCGGGCGGCGATGTCGCGACCCATATCGTCGGTGCCGATGAGGTGCTCAAGCGAAGGCTTGGCAAGCACTACGGAGCCGAGGCTGAAATTATGGCTGTATTCGATCGGCGGCATCACGATGAAGCCTTTTTCCTTGATGAGCTTGCGGACTTCCGGGTCTTTGTAATTGGTTTCGGTCTCGAACGTGCCTCCGAATTCGGTTTCATTGTATTTCTGGAAAACCGGGAGGTATATGCCGCTATCGTAATAGACCAGCAGCGGTTTGTCATTGGCGATGAATTCGGCGAAAAGGCTAAGCCCGAACAGGAGCAGAAAGATTTTCAGCGACCAGTAACCGCGCTTGTTGGCCTTGAAATTCTCGATTCTTTTGCGGGTTATCGGGGTCATGCGCCAAGACTCCCGTCATTGCGAGCGACCGCAGGGAGCGCGGCAATCCAGCGCTGGATTGCTTCGTCAGCTTTGCTTCCTCGCAATGACATAAAGGGTTTTTCCATCGTGGTCATCTCTTGCTAAAATCGATTCTTGGGTCAACGATCATGTACATGATGTCGCGCACTATGGTGAGCAATAGCCCCAGCAGTGTGAAAATG
>CAZJFC010000008.1:0-34950 GCA_964545245.1 uncultured Rickettsiales bacterium | reverse complement strand
CATGCGCACCAAAAACACCGGGTAATCCCGCGTGACAACCGCCTGATAGCTGAGCAGGCCGATACCGTCGAGCGAGAAGATTATCTCGATAAGCAGCGCGCCGGTGAACAGCATCGAAACCATAACTGCGGGGAAACCGGCGATCACGATAAGCATCGCGTTGCGGAAAACATGGCCGTAAAGCACCTGCCGCTCAGCAAGGCCCTTGGCGCGCGCCGTCATCACATATTGCTTGTTGATCTCATCGAGGAAGGAGTTCTTGGTGAGCATGGTGAGCGAGGCAAACCCGCCGATAACCATCGCCGAAACCGGCAGCACCATGTGCCACAGATAATCGAGGATCTTCATCGGCCATGAGAGCGTGTCCCAATCCTCCGAAACGATGCCGCGCAGGGGGAAAGGCTGGGACGGGTCTTTTATGAGGAAGGTAAGGCCGAATAAAACCCCAAGTAATGCAATGATCGTCAGGGTCTTTCGCAGAGAGATTATCCTGAATAAGCCGCAACCTGCGAAGAATACGAAAAGAAGGAATACTCCGTCCCGTAAAGGATTAACAAAACTGCCGCCAGCGAAAACAATCACCAGCAAGATGGCGAACAGGAATGAGGGGATGGCGTAGCCGATGACGATGATGAAGCTCGTCCAGATATCGAATTTTTCGCCGTCATGCGTGGCTTTTTTGATGCCGAGCGGGATGGAGATGAGGTAAACCAGCAGGGTTGTCCACAGGCCGAGCGAGATGGAGACCGGCATTTTCTCAAGCACGAGGTCGATCACGGTTTTATCCTGATAAAAACTGGAGCCGAAATCGAACGTGGCGTAATTGGTTATCATATCCCAGAAACGCTCATGGGCGGGTTTGTCGAAGCCGAACTGTTTGTTGAGCTGGGCTATCAAATCCGGCTCAAGCCCGCTGCGCCCGCGATATGACTCGCTGTGCATCGCCGCGGTTTCCATCCCCCCGCCGGAAATATGCGTGGTGGAGGATTTGCCCTCAAGCTGCGCGACGAGTTGCTCCACCGGCCCGCCGGGCGCGAACTGGACGATAAGGAAGTTGAGCAGCATGATGCCGAACAGCGTCGGGATTATCAGCAGAAGGCGGCGTAACAGATATGCCTTCATTTGGGGAATTTCCTATGCTGCCGATTCTTGTGAGTCTTTGCGCTTCTGGCTTTTTTCAATCGCCTGGTTGAGCGCGGTTTGCGTGCAGAGGCCGAGCAGAACCGGGTCGCGCGGGTTGAGGCTGTTGACGTTCCAGTGTGTGCGGTCGCGGATTGCTTCAATGGTTTTCTTGGTGGTGCCGACAAGTTTCACGATTTGCGAATCCTGAAGTTCCGGGTGGGTTTTGAGTAGCCATGCAACTGCGTCCGGCTTGTCCTGACGGCGGGCAACCGGGGTGTAGCGCGCGCCTTTGCGCTTGCGTGCCATGAATTCAACCGCCGAGGAGTTCATTTTCAGGCGGGCTTTTTCATCGGCTTCGCAGCGGGTGATCTCCTCCGCCGTAAGGTCGCCGGATTTAACCGGGTCATTCGGCTGGATGCTGGCAGCGACTTCGCCATCGGCAATGCCCTGGATTTCAAGCGGGTGCATCTGGCAGAAATCGGCGATCTGGTCGAAGGTGAGCGCGGTGTTCTCAATGAGCCATTTGGCGGAAGCCTTCGGCATGAAAGGTGCGTTAGTGTTGGTTGACATGGCGATAAATCCCTTGATTCGTATTGTTTTACGATGGTTTTTTGATTTGGCTTATGGTCTAGCTAAAACCTTCTTGAAATACAAGGAAAATCTCATATTGTGCTGGAATATATTTTATGAGCACTCCAAAAATTATCGGCAACCGGATAGTTAAAGCGGCTTTCTGGTTCTTTGTCCTGCTTTGCCTGGGTATTCTGGGCGTGGTAGGCGTTTTTTCCTATTACAGCAAAGACCTCCCCGGCACGGCGGAGCTGCGTAATTACAGCCCGAAAACGGCGACAAGGCTGTTCGACGCAAATGGCGGGCTGCTTGCCGAATTCGCCGATGAAAAACGCGTTTTCGTGCCGATAGATTCGATTCCTGATGTGGTGAAGAACGCCTTCATCGCGGCGGAAGACCAGAATTTTTACAGCCACGGCGGGGTTGACCCGACCAGTATTTTCCGCGCAGTGATAAAGAACGCGAGTGCAAAGCTTACCGGGCAGGGTGGTATCAGCGGCGGTTCGACCATCACCCAGCAGGTGGTGAAAAACCTCCTCCTCACCAAGGACAGGACTTTCGCAAGGAAAATCAAGGAGGCTATCCTCGCGGTTAGGGTGACTAAAATTATGCCGAAAAGCCGTATCCTTGAAATTTACCTCAACGAGATTTTCCTCGGCAACCGCTCCTATGGCGTGGTTATCGCGGCGTATAACTATTTCAACAAATCAATCGACGAGTTGACCGTGGAAGAAGCCGCGCTGCTCGCCGCGCTGCCCAAAGCGCCATCCGAATTCGACCCGAAACGCAATTACGAGCGCGCTATCATCCGCCGCAACTGGGTGCTTGACCGCATGCACGCCGAGGATTTTATCACCGCCGAGGAAGCCGAGATCGCTAAAGCCAAGCCTATCGAACTCGCCGAGGGCAAGCCGCGGGAAATCATCACCACGCATTTTTCCGAAGAAATACGCCGCTGGCTGATCGATAAATATGGCCGCGACATGGTCTATACCGGCGGGCTTAACGTGCGCACCACGCTCAACCCGAAATACCAGAAAATCGCCGAGAAAGCGCTTTTCGACGGCATCACCCGCTATGACCGCAACCACGGCTGGCGCGGCGCGATAACCCGCATTGAAGATGTGGATGTATGGCAGGCACTCATCAACGAAATTCCCGACCCGGAAGGGTTGCAGCCGTTCCGCCTCGCAGTGGTGATTGAGTCAAACGCGCAGCGTGCCAAAATCGGCTTCAAGGACGGTACCGAATCCTACATCCCGTATGACGGCATGAAATGGGCAAAAAGGTGGTATAAGGGGCAGGCAGTCGGGCAGGCTCCGCGCACCGTGAATGAAATCCTGAAAGCGGGCGATGTCATCGCTGCCGGGAAACAGACCAGTGACAAGGGAGAATATTACAGCCTTGAGCAAATCCCCGATGTGAACGGCGCAACCGTGGTGATGGACCCGGAAACCGGTCGCGTGCTGGCAATGGTCGGCGGCTACACCTACGGCAAGAGCGATTTCAACCGCGCGACGCAGGCTTACCGCCAGCCGGGTTCCGCGTTCAAGCCGTTCGTTTACCTCTCCGCGCTTGAGAACGGTTTCCTCCCTACCAGCGTGGTGAATGACGGGCCGATTGAAATTTCGCAAGGCCCCGGACTCCCGATGTGGACGCCGAAAAACTATTCGCATGATTACCTTGGGCGCATCCCGCTGAAAGTCGGGCTTGCCAAGTCGCGCAATAACGTGACGGTGCTGCTCGCGCTGATGCTCGGCGTGGACAAAATACAGGAGATCGCCCGCCGCCTCGGCGTTATCGATAAGCCGCGGCCTTATTACTCGATGGTGCTGGGCGCGCAGGAAACCACGCTGCTGCGCATGACCAACGCCTATGCCATGATCGATAATTACGGCAAGGAAGTAAGCCCCATCCTCGTTGACCGCGTGCAGGACAGGAACGGCAAAACCATTTATATCGGCGATACGCGCAAATGCGAAGGATGCCAGGGGGATGTCAGCAAAACCCTGCCGAGGATCATTGATAACCGCAAGCAGGTCATTGAACCTGCTGCCGCCTACCAGCTCCTCTCCATGCTTCAGGCGGTGGTGGATGCAGGGACGGCAACCCGCGCAAAAGTGCTTAACCGCCCGATGGCAGGCAAGACCGGCACCACAAATGACAGTTTCGATGCGTGGTTCATCGGCATGTCGCCCGACCTCGTGATGGGGACTTATGTCGGGTTCGACAGGCCGAAAACCCTCGGCAGGGATTCAACCGGCGCAAGCGTGCCGCTGCCGATTTTCGTTGATTTCATGCAGGCGGCGCTGAAAGACGTCCCGGCCAAACCTTTCCCACTGCCGCCAGGGACAAAATTGCAGAAAATCGACCTTGCGACAGGGTTGCCGCCGGACGAATACAGCTCGCCGGCCAATATCCGCGTGGAAGTGGTGAACCCGGAAGCGCCGAGCAACATCCAGTATTCCGACGAATACCGCCAGCAATATATGGGAATTTATGACGGCGGTGCGGGTGGTTCGTCGCACTCTGTCGATTCGGGGATTTATTAGGTAGTCATTAGTCGTTAGTCATTGGTCATTAGGGAGTCGTAAGTGGCCACCCCCCTTATGTCCCCCCTGATAGGGGGGAGAATAGTACCCCCTCTCCTATGAGGAGAGGGTTGGGGTGAGGTGCCCCTAATGACTATAATTCCAGAGCCAACCCGTCATATCCCGGTTCCACGCCGGCGGGGAGCTGCGCTACCAACTCGTCATAGCGCATCTGGTGGCCCATATGCGTCAGTACGGTGCGGCGGGGGGAGAATTTTTTTACCCAGCCAAGGGTTTGTTTGATGTCGGAATGGGTGGGGGCGGGGTCTATGCGCAGGCAATCCACGATCCAGAGGTCGATGTCACGTAGCGCGGATTCCGATTCCGGCGGGAAGAACTTCACATCGGTGGAATATACGAACACCTTGCCGTTGTGCTTTATGCGGAGGCCGAGCGAATCCATGGTTTTGGTGTGCGCCTGCCGGAATGGGAGAATCTCGAACCCGCCCGCCGTGAATGCCACCAGCGGCTCAATCACGTTCGGCGCAAGGCAGGGGCGGAACCAGCCATATTCCGGCACGGGCGGCCTGAAGCAATAAGCGAAACGCTCCTGCAACTCGTGCAACGTGGCTTTGTCGCCATAAGCGGGGATTGGTTTTTCCTGCTTGTAGTTGAGCGATTTTACGTCATCTATCCCATGCACATGGTCGGCATGGGCGTGGGTGTAGATGATCGCATCCACCCGCGTGATGTTGTTCGCGAGCGCCTGCGCCCGCAGGTCCGGCGAGGTGTCGACAAGGATCTTCGTGCTCTCGCCCTCAATGTATATCGAGGCGCGGGTGCGGAAATCTTTCGGGTTGGCGGGAACCGCCCCGCCGATGGGAGGGGAACCGGAAGATGCGCCGCAGCCTAGTATGGTGATTTTCATTTTCTGGTCATTAGTCGTTAGTCATTGGTCGTTAGGGAGTCGCAGGTCGTAAGTCATAAGTCGTAAGTGATTATCACCCTCTCCTATCAGGAGAGGGTTGGGGTGAGGTGCTTATAATCATTGGTCGTTCGGGGGACTTTGGAGAAAAGCCTGTAAAAATTCTCCGTGGTTTTTTCTTCAAGCTCTGCGATTGAAACGCCTTTCAGTTCAGCGAGGCATTCTGCCGTGTGGCGCGTGAAGGCAGGTTCGCAGCGCTTTCCGCGGTGAGGTATGGGAGCGAGGAACGGGGAGTCGGTTTCCACCAGCAGAAATTCCAGCGGGATTTTTTTAACTGTTTCGCGTAGTTCATCGGCTTTTTTGAAGGTGATGATGCCGGAAATGGAGACATATAAACCTTTATCCATTCCCGCTTTCGCGACTTCATAAGAGCTGGAAAAGCAATGCAGCAGGCCGCGGAAGCCGGATTCGCGGTTGATGGTATCAATCGTATCTCCATCGGCGTCGCGCGTGTGGATGATGATGGGCAGGCCGGTTTCCTTCCCGGCTTTGATGTGTTCAAGGAAGGAATATTTCTGCTCCTCGCGCGGGGAGTTTTCGTAATAATAATCAAGCCCCGTCTCACCGATACCGACGCATTTCGGGTGCGCGGTGAGTTTTATGATGTCTTCCGATTTTGTTTCGAGCGCGGTTTTCGCGTCATGCGGATGCACGCCCACCGAGCAATAAACATCGTCGTATTTTTCGGCGATCGCGGCGATCTCCGGGAACTCGGAAAGCCTGGTGCAGATGGAAACCATCTTGCCTACGCCGTTTTCCTTCGCGCGGGCAAGCACGTCGTCAAGGTCATCCTTGAAGTCGGGGAAGTTGAGGTGGCAGTGGGAGTCTATCAGCATGAGTTACTTATAGACGACAAATCCATGCTGTTCAAAATTTTTTACCGTGCGGGGTTAGTCCCTTCGGCTCCTGGCCTCCGGCTTGCCGGGCCGAAGCTCACAGTGCGAAGGCTGGTGGGCGATGAGTCATACCAACTGATAGTCTAAGCTGTTGAATGATAATGTCAATATGAGTTTGGTTTTAGTGAGTACCCCAAGAGGTACCCCTAGCAACTAGTGTTTGGGTTTCCTTTCTTCCACTGGATGAACTAACCAGCCATTTATCGTGGCTTGCCTCGCAAGAGCTACTCTCAATAAGCGAAAAGTTTTTTCCTGTCTTTTCTCTTTGCCCATGTACTGAGGGGAGACAGATATTACTGCATGAGAAATATTGCGTGGCTTACTCAAAATGGGCTTATATTTCGGCTTTACAATGTGGGTAATGTTCTTGTTTTCGTTATCTGGCCCTTTTACTTCCCCAATCTTTTTAACTTCACTTACTTTTAGTGCCGTAATTCCATCAGTTAAGCTCTTTCTTGATTTCTTGGGTTGGGATAGTCTAAGTAATGCGCGGTCAACTGATGGTTCTAGGCTTCTGTCCCTAAAAGCAGATGGTGTGAAATGAACTTTACCTGCTTCGTATGTATACTCCTCACTATCAGCCCGGATACTGCGATACAATATTTCAAAATTAAATATCATGGATTTCTATCCCAATGAAAGCCAGTTCCAAAGTTTTGAGACGTCATCGCTTGCGATATGGCCGCTTACCATTTCTTCATGTATGTTTGTGCCCCAAGCCCGGACGTATTCAATATTATCTTCTTCTATAAATAGATGGAGTTCATTTGCGCCATTCCACCAAGAAGCCTCAATCGCTCCGTCAGTGGCTGCTATTGCGGGTATAGCCCAGTTATGCTGCTCATCACTTGCAGATAAAAACTCGTTAATGATTTGTTGGCTCTTTTCAATCATGGCAGGAGAAACTAATGTCTCGGATTTTTTTGCTAGAGTAGCAAGTTTTCTCTCGACGCTAGCTTTGCGTAGTTCAGTGGTAAGAGAGCGGTTCAATTCGCTTAAGACGAGTTCCTCCGTAAGAGTCACCGGATGCCCAACTCTTGGTTTAAGTGTGGTGCGAACTACAGAATGCCCCCTGAATTCAGGGCTATAGCATGGAGTCGGCTCAATAGATGTAGCGCAGCTTATGAATATAGGTTCTGGGGCTATACCACGTTCAAGAAACCCAACGGGGCCACATATTTGTACTGCTCCAACCGCTGCAAGAGCCGCAGAAGAAAGAGCGCATTTACCTAATCCGCCCCAAGTTCTGTCGTTCCGTAGAAAGCTATGAAGGGGGGCTTTGCTTGAAGTTTCTTCATTCTTTTGCGTTGCTAGGTTCGCTCCTGTCCAAGAGGTCGCGAAGTGCTGGCGTGGTGTTTTTAATGAAGATGCTTCCGGCCCATTTTCTGAATTCTCTAGTTTTTGTAAGTACATTGTCTACATCTCGGGTTTTTTCTTCGTTAAAGCAGTCTGTGTCGATTAAGTAAGTTTTTGAATTAACGGTCTTTCCTTTAAGTATACCGCTCATCATCTGGAAAGCGGTCATCACTGTCATGCCATTCTTTTCATTATCCTTGTATTGAGAGATTTTATCAAATATTTCCAATTCATCTGCGCTATCATCCCATAATTCTGGTGCGGTTTCTTTAGGAATTAAGGTTTTCCAATCCGCTTCTTCAATCCCTAGGATTTCTTTACAGACGGCGTTGCGGTACCTAAGTCCTACACGTGTATAATAACTTGGCTTATAAACAGTGTGCAATACATCCATTATTTTTCTTACGCGGGCTTCAAAGTCCTCATAATTCACATAAGAACCTATGCTTGAAAGGGCAATGAAATTCTTGTGAAGGCTCACTCTCCATGTTCCGCCCTCGTTTAAAAATTGGTATTCTTTATTGTTTACACCCAGCAGATTTTGGAGTTCTTGAGGCATCTGATTAATGGGTAATCCTACAGGTAGTTGATTTATTGGAGGAGTGGCAGTTTCAGGATAATCCTGCCTAATAGCTTCTTGAAATTCTACAGGTACGGAATTGGCAATTTTAAATATTTCTGGGAAACGAGCTTGAAAAATCACCTCATATAAGGTGTTGATTCTGAACTCTTTTCTTTCATATTCTGTAAATTTCATCTGCTCTGTCCACGTAAAAACTTAGCTACTACTATAGTATATCGTATAAATGGTAAATTGTATTTTAATTTCAAGATGATTTATTTGTTACAATCAGGCTTCATGTAGACTTTATGAGCCATATCTCATTGAAATTAAGGGGAAAAGCCGAGTTCTTCAACTGCGGCTTGTTAGAGGTTAACTTCTGACTGTTAACAACGCAAGCAGGGTAAACCCATGGCATGAAGTCTGTTTTGTCAACGGTGCAGATGGTTTTTTCTAGTGTTTCAATATATTTTACACACCGCAAAGGTTGAACGTCCTTCTCATTTGACTTAAAGCGGTGTTTAGCAACAGCCTTCAACGCCCACTTATATTTCCGAGACAAATCATCATTTGGGCCAATATTAAGCTCATCCTCGGAGTAAGTCTTTCCGTGTGCAAAGCACAGAATTTCTTCGAGCGGCCACACATCAACCTTATCTAATAAGGACTTGATACTTGGTTTATCCAGAACATTGATTGGTGCAGCGGTCATCGGAAGAGTAATGTAACTTCTCACGCGTTCTTATGCAATCTCAATGCTTATTCTGTCTGAGCGGCTTTATCCAAATAATTTGACCACCATTGCATCATTTTCCGGCGTTGGGACAGAAATTTGGCAAAATCATAGGCTGCCCGTACCTTGTTCCTCTCAAGGTGCGCTAGTTGCCTCTCAATCCAGTCATTAGGATAATCATTTTCATACAGCGTGGTTGAGCCTAACCCCCTGAAGCCATGGCCTGTGGTCTTATCTTGGTATCCAAGCCTTTTGATACATCCGAGGATGGTGTTTTCACTCATACATTTTTGTAAATTGCTTCTGCCGGGGAAAACATAGATAGAATTCCCGGAGAACTGCATTTGCTGGCGCAGAAGTTCTATCACCTGATTTGAAAGGGGGACGATATGCTCTGTTTTCATCTTCATCGTCTCTGCCGGGATACGCCATGTTTTTTCCGCAATATTGAACTCTGACCATTTGGCCTTGCGAAGCTCCCCGGTGCGAACCAGAGTATGAAGCAGCAATTTCGTTGCGATAGCCGTCTGGGGCTCGCCATCATAATTCTCCAGTGCTTTCAGGAAGTCTGGCAAATCATCGTGATGTAAGCGTGTATGGTGCTGCTTTGGTCTGGTTTCTAGGGCGCTCTTAAGGTCAGGAGTGAAATCCCGGCTGGCGAGGCCCTTAACTACGGCGTAGCGGAGGATTTGGCCAATCGTATACTTAATACGGTGTGCCAAGTCTATGGCATCCCTGTCCTGAATCTTTTTAAGGGCATCCAGAACTTCCGGCTGGCTTAGTTCAGAGATAGGGCGGTTGCCAAGTACGGGAAACAGGTTTTTCTCTAATCTTCTGCGGGTTGTGGCGTAATGTTTTTTGCTCCAGCGGCGTTCCTGTTCCTTCATCCAAGAAGTTGCAATGTCTTTGAAGGTATTTTTATGTTTGAAGGTTAGCTCACGCTTTTTTACTTTGCGTTCCGACATGGGGTCAATGCCTTTGCGTACCTTTGCTCTTAATTCGTCTTGCAGTTCACGAGCCTCTTTTAAACTTACCTCCGGGTAAACGCCCATGGCATAAACTTTCTCTTTGTTGGCGTAGCGGTATTTGAATCTCCAGTATTTCGCGCCATTAGGTTTTATGAGAATGAACAGTCCTTTTGAGTCATAGAGCTTGTACTGCTTGTTCCGGGGTTTTGCATTTTCAATGGTTTTATTGTTAAGTGGCATAGTTGGGGTACCTTTTTTATTGAATTGCATCAGGTACCCCAAAAAATCCCCCATTCTGCTGTGAGAAGCGGTGAGAAGTTCCGAGGTCTTCTGATGTGAAAAGGTATGCCAAAGCCCTTGAAATGCCAAGGCTTTCCGACAATCTGTGAGAAGCGGTGATAAGGAAAAATGGTGGGCGATTACGGACTCGAACCGCAGACCCTCTCGGTGTAAACGAGATGCTCTAACCAACTGAGCTAATCGCCCCTTATTTCTAAAGAGGCTGGGTTTCTACCAAGAAAAATTATTTTAGGCAACAAAAAACGCCACAACTTTTGTTGCAGCGTTTTTTTAAAGAAACAGGCCCCGGAAGGGCCTTCAAAAGTTTAGTTAACTGCTTCTTTAAGTGCTTTACCAGCGCGGAATTTAGGCTGGTTGGAAGCAGGGATCTTGATTGTCGCGCCAGTGCGTGGGTTGCGACCGGTTGTAGCTTTACGTTTCTGGACAAGGAAAGTGCCGAAGCCGACGAGGCGGACTTCTTTGCCTTTTTTCAGTGAAGAACCGATTGAGTTGATGATTGCATCAACAGCGCGTGCTGCATCAGCTTTAGACAGTTTTGCTTGGTTTGAAACTGTAGTGATAAGATCATTTTTGTTCATTTGTATTACCCTATTGGTTAAGTGGATTAAACCTTTCGCAAAGCTAGGCTGAGAGCCAGTTTGCGAAGATTTATGAACTTAATCTTAAACGCGGAATATTGTCAACACAAAAAATGCAGAAAAGCGCAGATTTTTGCGGGTTGCAGCAGGGATGTAATAACAGATAAAAACCGTATTAATGCGGGAGAGATGAGTGGCCGCTATCCGACTCTTTCTCTAACATTTTGAGTTTATAGGCTTTTTCGTCCCATTCCACGCGCGTGGTCGGCTTGGTGAGCGCGTGTTTGATGACTTCATCGACCGTGCTGACCGGAATTATCTCAAGGTTGTTTTTTACGTTGTCGGGAATTTCCGCTAGGTCTTTCACGTTATCAACCGGGATAAGCACGGTTTTGATCCCGCTCCTCAGCGCCGCGAGAAGTTTTTCTTTCAGGCCGCCAATAGCAAGGACGCGGCCACGCAAGGTTATCTCGCCGGTCATCGCGATTGATTTCTTCACCGGGATGCCGGTAAGGATGGAAACGATTGAAGTGCACATGGCGACACCGGCGGAAGGGCCGTCTTTCGGGGTTGCGCCCTCCGGCACGTGGACGTGGATGTCCTGCCCAAGGAATTTCGGCGGGATGATGCCGAAGTCCAGCGCGCGCGAACGCACGAAGCTTGCCGCCGCCTCGATTGATTCCTTCATCACTTTTTCGAGGTTGCCGGTATAGGAAACTTTTCCTTTGCCGCCCGGCATGCTGACGGCTTCAATCTGCAAGATGTCGCCGCCGGTTTCGGTGTAGGCAAGGCCGGTGGTGATGCCGACAAGGTCATCTTTCTCGGTTTCGCCGTATTTGTATTTTCTCACCTTCGCGAAGCTGGAAAGGTTCTTGCGAGTGATGGCGATTTTTTCTTTCTTGCCGCCGACGATTTGTTTCACCGATTTGCGGGCGAGGTTGGAAAGCTCGCGGTCGAGGTTGCGCACCCCGGCTTCGCGTGTGTAATAGCGGATGAGGTCGGTGAGGGCATCGTCACTCACTTTCCATTCGCCCGGTTTCAGCCCGTGCGATTTGATGATTTTCGGTATCAAATGGCGCTTGGCGATCTGGATTTTTTCGTCTTCCGTATAGCCGGAAACGCGGATGACCTCCATCCTGTCGAGCAGCGGGCGCGGCAGGTTGAGCGAGTTCGCGGTGGCGATGAACATCACATCCGAGAGGTCATAGTCAACCTCAAGGTAATGGTCGTTGAATTTGTGGTTCTGTTCCGGGTCGAGCACTTCGAGCAGGGCGGAGGACGGGTCGCCGCGGAAATCATGGCTCATCTTGTCGATCTCATCAAGGAGGATGAGCGGGTTGGAGTGCTTCGTCTTTTTCATCGACTGGATGATCTTGCCCGGCATTGAGCCGAGATATGTCCGGCGGTGGCCACGAATTTCCGCTTCGTCGCGCATACCGCCGAGTGAAATTTTTGCGAACTCACGCCCGGTCGCTTCCGCAATTGAGCGCACGAGCGAGGTTTTGCCGACGCCGGGAGGGCCGACGAGGCAGAGTATCGGGCCGCGCATTTTGTTGGTGCGGCTTTGCACGGCGAGGTATTCGAGTATCCTTTCCTTAACCGCGTCCAGCCCGAAATGGTCGTTATCGAGGACTTCCTCGGCGTGGAGGATGTCGTTATTAATTTTGGAATTATTGTTCCACGGGATCGAGGTGATCCAGTCAAGGTAATTGCGGACAACGGTCGCCTCGGCGGAAAGCGCCGACATGGTTTTTAGTTTTTTCAGCTCGGCCTTGGCCTTGTCACGCGCCTCGTCGGAAAGTTTCAGTGCGTTGATCTTTTTCTCAAAGTCGTTGATCTCGTTGCGCTCGTCCTCGTCATCAAGTTCTTTCTGGATGGCCTTGAGCTGTTCGTTGAGGTAATAATCCTTCTGGTTTTTCTCGATCTGGCTTTTGACGCGCCCGCGGATCTTGACCTCGGCCTGCGCGGTGGCGATCTCCTTCTCGATCATCTCGGAAACAAATTCGAGGCGTTTGCCGTCGTCAAGTTCCTCAAGCAGTTTCTGCTTTTCATGGATTTTGACGGGGAGGTATCCGGCAAGAGTGTCAGCCAGTTTGCCGATTTCCGAAATTGAACTGGCGGCGGAAAGCATTTCCGGCGGGATTTTGCGGTTGAGTTTGATGTATTCGCCGAACTGCTTGATGATGGTGCGGCTAAGCGCGATGTGCTCCTCGCTGGAAGTTGTTGTTTCCTCCAGCAATTCGACTTCCGCCTCAACGAAACCTTTCTGCTGGATGAAATCCCTGACGCGGGCGCGCCTGTCGCCTTCTATCAGCGCCTTCACCGTCCCGTCCGGCAGTTTCAAA
Source organism: uncultured Rickettsiales bacterium (assembly GCA_964545245.1). Taxonomy (GTDB): domain Bacteria; phylum Pseudomonadota; class Alphaproteobacteria; order Rickettsiales; family 21-14-0-20-44-7; genus CAZJFC01. The sequence continues at coordinate 22,004 of CAZJFC010000008.1, read as the reverse complement.
AGCTGGAGCACGGAGCAGATAATGCCCGTTGAATATACGTTGTCGAGCGGCGGGTCGTCCTCTGTCGGGTTCTGCTGGGTGAGGAGCAATATCTTGCGGTTGCCCTCGTTGAGGGCCTTCTCAAGCGCGCTCACCGATTTGGCGCGGCCAACAAAAAGCGGAACAATCATCTGCGGGAAAATGACAATATCCCGGAGAAGGAGGACTGGATAGACTTCTTTGAGTATCCGTTTGAACATAAGCTAAATGTAGAGGCTAAAAACTAAGTTTCAAGTGCGGTAATTGAATTTCCTTATAATTCCGTATGAATAATTTATTTCTTATTCCCTTCGCTGCTGCTGTGCCTTTTGAGGTGACGGGTGACAGGGGACAGGTCACAGGGTTTCCTGCCTCGCTTTGGAGAGAGAACGATTCCGAGCGAAGCGAAGGCAAGCCCAAAAATCTATTTTTTGAGCGCGTTAGCCTTAGTGGCGACTGAACGATAATAAAATATTTGTCAGGCGAAGGAAAAGGGCTATTATGGCGCTTATGACTAATAACCAGCGCCAAGACCGGAACCGGATAAACAGCAATTTCCTGCTGCAGGTGCTGCTGCCCCAGAAGAATTTACGCAACTAGCCTGTATCTCAAGTTTTTAATGCAGGCATAATTTTAAGCAAAGTTTCATAGCTTAAACACACTCGTTTTTTCGGTTTCTTATTTCAACAATTACAAACAAAGGGATTTTACCATGCAAACACCAAACCAGAAACAGAATGAAAATTTTCCTCCTATCACGCTTTGTGAGAGTGATTATGAAAGGCTCTTCGACCTTGCAGGCTCGCAGGCGCTGGGCAAACCGGAAGTGTATGAATATTTATCGCGCGAGCTGGACCGTGCCGTGGTGCTGGATGACGGCAAGCTGGGCGCGGATATTGTCGCCATGAATTCAAAGGTTGAATTCAAGGATGATAAATCGAACCAGATACGTGAAGTGACGCTGGTTTATCCGATAGACGCCGATATTGCCCAGAATAAAATCTCTGTCATGACGCCGGTCGGCGCAGCGCTTGTGGGGCTTGCAACCGGGCAGAGCATAACATGGTATACCCCGGCGGGAGAGGCGCATTCGCTGACCGTGCTGAAAGTTTCCCGCTGAGGGCAAAACCGCTCGACTATTGCGGATTATTGATATATACAGCCTTGAAATCATTACGGAGAGTTTATGTCATTCATTACGCAAGCTTACGCTGAAACCGCAAGCACCGCCGGAGCAGGTCTCCCGCAGGAAAGCCCGCTCGGCTTCGTCATGCCGTTCGTGCTCATTTTCGTGGTGTTCTATTTTTTAATCCTGCGCCCGCAACAGAAAAAAATCAAGGAGCATCAGGCAATGGTTTCGGCCATTAAACGCGGTGACAAGGTGGTCACTTCAGGTGGTATCCTCGGCAAGGTCACCAAGGTCAACACCGATACCAAAACCATTGATGTGGAAATCGCGCAGGATGTGGAAATTGAAGTCCTCGCCAGCTCCATCAGCACCGTTGCCAAAGCAGGCGCTCCGGTCAATGACAATGGCAAGGCCAAAGCTGAAACCAAGGAAAAGAAAGCTAAGTAGGTTAAGGCCAATGGCGAATTTAGGCACAAGGTTATATACGCTGTTATGCGGCAGAAAGATCGGGCAGGATGAGTTCGGCAACCGTTATTACACCTCAAAAAATGGCCGCCGCTGGGTAGTTTATAAAGGCATCCCCGAAGCTTCAAAAGTTCCCGGTGACTGGCACAGATGGCTGCATAAAACCACTGATGACACCCCGCTTGAAGCCCCGCACAAACCGCGTGACTGGGAAAAACCGCATCTGCCGAACCTTACCGGCACCAAAAACGCCTATGTCCCTGAAGGGCATATCCTGAAAGGCGGGAAAAGGCCACCGGCCACCGGCGATTATTCGGCGTGGAAACCGGAGTGAGTCGTAAGTCGTAAGTCATAAGTCGTAAGTAGCGAGGCAGGAGCGTTCCTGCCCTGGGCCTGCCCCCACCCCGACCCTCTCCCGCTTGCGGGGGAGGGAGTAAGAGCAAAACCCTGTGGTCATCTAATAAAGGCGCAGGAGCGCCGCACGGGGGCGAAATATAAATCCTTATTATATGCTTCTTCGTCGCAAAAGCTTGATTTACTCATCTTTCGGCGCAAAATAACGGCATGATAAAAAAGACGAAGAAAACACTATATATGTTCTACAAGGCGGGCGATAACCTGCTTACCCATGACGGCGTGGAGCTTGCCGGTTATCTTTCCTTCCTCACCATGCTTGCATTCTTCCCGTTCCTTGTGTTCCTGTTCGCCATCCTCGGCGCAATCGGCGAAACCGAGCTGGGAACAAGGTATATCGCCATTGTGGTTGAAAACGCGCCGCCGAACGTCCTCAACGCGATATTGCCGCGCATCCATGAAATTGTCTCCGGCCCGCCGATGACGCTCCTTACCGTGGCTATCCTGGGCGCATTGTGGACGGCTTCATCCATTGTGGAGGGGGTGCGCACCGTGCTCAACCGCGCTTACCATGTGGTGACCCCGCCAAGCTATTACTGGCGGCGCACGCTTTCAATTTTGCAGATGCTTGTCCTGACGGTGATTCTGATTGTCGCGATGATGGCGCTGGTTTTCGCGCCTATCGTCATGAATAAAATCGCCGGGATATTCATCACCTTCAATTCCGCGACTTATCTTACCGGCGAAACCCAGCAGGTGTTTCCTTTCATCAAGGCGCAATGGGAAATAATCGGCAAACTCATGGCGGCGGCGGTGATGCTGTTCTTCGTTTCGGCGCTTTATTATACGCTGCCCAACGTAAAGCAAAGATGGCGCAGAACCTTGCCGGGGGCGCTTATCGTGGTGCTGGGCTGGCTAATTGTCGCAAGGGTTTACGGCTATTACCTGATGAATTTCAACCAGATGAACATCATTTACGGCTCGCTTGCCAATATCATCGCTTTCCTCGTGTTTTTCTATATCCAGAACATCGTGTTTATCTATGGCGCGGAATTTAATTATCTGTTAGAGAGGTCTTTGGGTCATAAAATCGAGCAGAAAGAGCAGGTTGCGCTGGAAGAACAAAGCGTCGCAGGCTCAAATGAAGTGGAACTGACCCCGAAGAAGAAAATACGAAAGAAAACCGCCGGGAAAAAGAAACGTGGCAAAAAACAGTAAAACATCAAACCCTATGTGGGGCGGGCATTTTGAACAGGAGCCGGATAAGCTTTTGCAGGAGATCAATGCCTCGATCGGCTTTGACCAGAAGCTCTATGCCGAGGATATCGCAGGCTCGGTCGCCCATGCGAAAATGCTGGTTAAACAGGGTATAATTTCGACTGAGGACGGGAATAATATTGTCGACGGCATCAAGCGCATCGAGCGGCTCATCGAGGAAGGCGCGCTCAAATTCCGCACCGAGCTTGAAGATATCCACATGAATATTGAATCCCGCCTGAAAGAACTCGCGGGCGAATCTGCCGGAAGGCTGCACACCGCGCGTTCCCGCAATGACCAGGTGGCGGTGGATCTCAAACTCTGGGTGCGCAACCGCGTTGATGAAACCATTTTGTTGATTGATGAGCTTAGGAAGGCGCTGGTTGCCCGCGCGGAGGAACATCATGACACCATCATGCCGGGTTTCACCCATTTGCAAAGCGCCCAGCCGGTGACGTTCGGCCATCACCTGCTTGCTTATTATGAGATGTTCACGCGCGATGCGGGAAGGTTCGCCGATGCGCGCAAACGCCTCAACGAATCACCGCTTGGAGCGGCAGCGCTTGCAGGGACTTCCTTCCCGACCGATCGTTTCGCGGTGGCGAAAGACCTTGAGTTCGACAAGCCGACCAATAACTCGCTGGACTCGGTTTCCGACCGTGATTTCGCGCTGGAATTCCTTTCGGCGGCAAGCATATGCCAGATGCACCTTTCACGCTTCGCGGAGGAGATAATCATCTGGTGCTCGGCGCAGTTCAGGTTCATCACGCTTTCGGACAAATATACCACCGGAAGTTCCATCATGCCGCAGAAACGTAACCCGGACGCGGCGGAGCTGGTGCGCGGAAAAACCGGGCGCGTCTATGGTTCGCTGGTGGCGCTGCTCACCACCATGAAGGCGTTGCCGCTGGCCTATAACAAGGATATGCAGGAAGACAAGGAGCCGGTGTTTGACGCGGCGTATACGCTGCATATCTGCCTGAAAGTCATGAAAGGCATGATCGACGATATGGCGGTGAATGAGGAGAATATGTTTAAGGCTGCTTCTTCCGGCTTTTCCACCGCGACGGATTTTGCCGACTGGCTGGTGCGGGAGCTTAACATCCCGTTCCGCGACGCGCACCATATTACGGGCAAGGCGGTGAAGCTGGCGGAAACCAAACAGTGTGACCTGAAAGAGCTTTCGCTGAAAGAGCTTCAGGAAATCGAGCCGCGCATCAATGAGGGGATTTTTGAGGTGCTGGGGGTTGAGAACTCCGTTCGCTCGCGCAAATCATATGGCGGAACCGCGCCGGAGAATGTTCTGGAGCAAATTAAGCAGATTAAGTCGGCGCAGAACTGGAAATAATATGTTTAAAAACATTATCATACTTGGTGTAATTGTCTTTATTGCCGCACTCACTACATCCTGCGGGGTGAAGAAGGATTTGGAACTGCCCGAAGGCGAAGAGCGCAGGACGGTGTTTTAGCGGCTGTGGAATGCTCCGCCATCGGGGTTGATCCTTGTGTGCTGTTTTCTTCTTGCGTCAAGTAACTCGTCGCGTTCTGCCAGTTTTCTGTCTATGACTTTTAATTGCTGCTCAACCAAAGTTTCGCAGGCTTTTTCGGCATCGCCATTCAGGCCGGGGAGCAGGCTCAGATATGTCTTTACCTGATGGCGTTCAGGGTTTTCTTCTTTCGTATAAATTGTTGGTTGCTCTGCATTAATGCAATATATGCGCGCCAGGACATGAAGGAGTCTTTCTGTCGAAACCAATGATTCCGGCGGAAGAAATGTAGCCGCCTGCTTATTAAATTCCCTCCTTGTGCCCGCCAGTTCTCCCCATACGCGGTGCGGGCCTTTTGAGGCAACTTCAGGTGACCGGAACGGTGAAAGGAAAGGTTCACAAAGCCCCGTTGCTTCTGTTGGCAGTGAGCCACGGATTTTTTCTAAAATGAAAGAGGCAAAAATCTTTGTTCCATTGCGTATAGCTGCTTTGTTGAGAGGTGGTGAAATGCTGCCCATAACCAGCTTATGGCATAAAGCTTAAGGAAAATAAAGTTCTTTGTGTGATGTTAGTAAAATTGTATAGTTGTATGTATTATTCTTTGTTTTGTCATTGCGAGGAGGCAGCGCCGACGAAGCAATCCAGACTGGATTGCCACGCTCACGCTGTTCGCTCGCAATGACATGACTCCTGAAAATTAAAACTCAAGGCCGAGTTCAAATTTAACGGTGCTGTCCGGCGCATCGCCTGAAATTCCGCCCAGCCATGCAAGCGAAGCATGAGCATCGTGGAATGGGGAGAACATTACTACAGGGCCGATCTGGTGGCTTTGTTCGCTGTAGCGCGGCATTGAGTCGATCTGGTGGAAATCGGCGAAATATTCGATCCCTGCGGCGAAATGTTCGGTGATTGAATAGCTGGGCCGTGCGGCAAGGCTGAATTCAACTCCGCCTTCTGCGTGGTCGCCTATTTCTTTGGCGAATTTCAGGTTAAGCAGGCCGTTGAATTTGCCGTAATTCTTTTCAAAAATGGCAACCAGTTCAAGTGAATCCGGGCCGGGGGAGTTGTGTTCCCGGTTGAATTCATAGCCTAGGTAAAGATGCATTCCCGGTGTGCATTCACCTTCGGTCAGGACGGCGAATTGCGCTGCCACGCCAACTGCGCTTACCCAGTCTGCCGGTTCGTTCTCGTGGTTTTCGGAGGAAAGGCTGAGTTCAAGCTTGAACCTGTCGGTGAAGCTGTAGGATAACTCAACTTCGTTGTCGAAGCTGTCGCCGTCTTTTTTATCGGAGGAAAAGCCCATGATGTTGTGCAGTTCAAAATGCCCGGCTTCGATGTGGGTGGTTTTCAGGTGCGTGCCGTGCGAAAGCGCAGGGGAGGCAGCGCCGGCCATTATTAAGGTGAGGAGGGCGGTTTTGGTTTTCATGTTATTTGCTTTTTTTCTTTTTAACCAGCTCGCCTGCTTCTTCGAGGGTGAGTGCGTCGGTATCCGTGCCTTTCGGGAGGGCGACATTGAGTTTGCCATATTTGATGTAAGGCCCGTAACGCCCTTTGCTGAGAACGATTTTCTCGCCCTCGAACTCGCCGATCTCGCGGATGGTGCCGAAGCCTCCGCGCCCGCCACCGGCAGCGGATTTGCTGGCGGCCTCCGCGATAACATCCACGGCGCGGTTGATGCCGATCTCGAGGATGTCGTCACCCCTTAGGCTGGTGTATTTGCCGTCATGCAGCAGGTAAGGGCCGAAACGGCCAAGCCCGGCGACGATCGGTTTCTGCGTTTCCGGGTGGATGCCGACTTCGCGCGGGAGGGAAAGGTAACGCGGCGCGATTTCGAGCGTAACGTCATCCGGCGGCATGGTTTTCGGCACCGGGAAACGCTTGGGTTTTATCTTCTTTTTACCTTCCTTGGTTTCTTCGCCGAGCTGCATATACCAGCCGTAAGGGCCTTTGCGGACGGTGACTTCAAGGCCGGAATCCGGGTCTGCGCCGATGCTGCGCGGTTCTTCGCTGGCCGCTGCCGGGGCGTCGCCATCGGCTTTTGATTCCTCGGTTTCGTAGGAAAGTTTTGTGGTGTAACTGCAATCCGGGTAATTCGAGCAGCCGATGAACGCGCCGAATTTGCTGACCTTGAGGCCAAGCGTACCATCCGCGCAGGAAGGGCATTTGCGGCCGTTCGGGAAGATGTGGTGCTGGAGAAGCTCGTTCATTTTCTCAAGCACTTCGGAGATTTTCAGCTTTTGCGCGTCTTCGATCTTGGTGATGAACTCACTCCAGAAATCACGCAAAACCTGTTTCCATTCAATTTTGCCTTCGGAGACTTCGTCGAGTTCTTCTTCAAGCTTTGCGGTGTAGTCGAATTCGACATATTTCGTGAAGAAGCTGGTGAGGAACGCGGTTACGATGCGTCCGCGCTCGGTTGGCGTGAAGCGTTTTTTATCGAGGTTCACATATTGCCTGTCCTGCAACACCGAGATGATGCTGGCATAGGTGGAAGGGCGGCCAATGCCCATTTCCTCAAGTTTTTTCACCAGCGAAGCTTCTGAATAACGCGGTGGCGGTTCGGTGAAATGCTGCTCCGCCTTTACTTCCTCGATGCCGAGTTGCTGGCCTTTATCGACCTTCGGCAGGCGGCGGCTTTCTTCGTCTTCCTCGTCGTCGCGGCCTTCTTCGTAAACTTTCTGGTAGCCGTCGAACTTCACGACCGAGCCATTGGCGCGGAGGATGGCGAATTTATCGGAGGTTTCAAAATCAACCGCAACCTGGTCGAACACGGCGGATTCCATCTGGCTTGCGACCATGCGCTTCCAGATGAGTTCATAAAGACGAGCCATGTCACTGTCGAGCGATTTGGCGACGCTTTCCGGCGTGCGGCTCATGTCTGTCGGGCGGATCGCCTCATGCGCTTCCTGAGAATTCTTGGCCTTGCTGGAATAAAGGCGCGGGGAGGATGGGAGGTAATTCTTGCCGTATTTTGATTCAATCAGCGAGCGTGCGGCACTGATCGCTTCCGGCGCGACATAAACGCCATCGGTACGCATATAGGTGATGAGCCCGCCTTCTTCGTTCACGCCCTCATAGAGTTTTTGCGCGAGCTGCATGGTTTTCTTCGCGCCGAAACCGAGCTTGCGTGCGGCCTCCTGCTGAAGGGTGGAGGTGATGAAAGGAGCTTTCGGGTTGCGCCTTGCCTGTTTTTCCTCGATGGAAATTACGGTGACATCCTTGCCGGTTATGCGCGATTCTATGCGGCGGGCGGCTTCCTCGTTGGGGATGTCGAACTTGTCGAGTTTCTTGCCTTCAACATGGGTGACGCGGGCGTTGATGCCGTTGGCGAGGATGGTTTTCACATCCCAGTATTCCTGCGATATGAACTGCTCGATTTCCGCCTCGCGGTCGCAGATCAGGCGGAGCGCGACGGACTGCACGCGGCCAGCGCTGCGCGCGCCGGGGAGTTTGCGCCACAGGACGGGGGAGAGGGTGAAGCCTACAAGGTAATCAAGCGCGCGGCGTGCCTGCTGGGCGTTAACGAGGTCCATATCGACTTCGCGCGGGTTATCGATGCCCTGCTGCACCGCGGATTTGGTGATGGCGTTGAACACGACGCGGCTGAATTTGGTGTCTTTCTTGACCGCCTTTTTCTCGCGCAGCACTTCCATCACGTGCCATGAGATTGACTCCCCTTCGCGGTCAGGGTCGGTTGCGAGGATGATCTCATCGGAGTCTTTGGCGGCGGTGGTGATTTCCTTCAAGCGCTTCGCGTCGGCATCGACTTCGTAATGCATGAAGAAATCATTTTCCGGTTCAACGGAGCCGTTCTTGCTCGGAAGGTCGCGGATGTGGCCGTAGCTGGCCAGAACCTTATAGTCTTTGCCGAGGTATTTATTGATGGTCTTCGCCTTCGCCGGCGATTCTACGATTACTAATTTCATTTTTTAAGTCTCTGGTCCCTAGTCACTTGTCTCTAGCATAGTTTATTTTTTAAAGATTTCAGCATTTTGGCAATTTCATCAATATTATTCTTTAATTCGGATGAGATTTTATTCGATATTAAATTAACTTTGTCTGCAATGATTATCTGTGTTTTCAGTTCCGCAAGCGAGCCAAGGCTAATGTTCAGGAAGCGTGAAAACTCCTTGTCACTGCCCCTTTCACTGCCTTCAGCGATATTCGATGGGACGGAAACAGCGCAACGGCGCATTTGCTGCGCAAGGCCAAACAGTTCTTCTTTGGGAAATTCCCGTGTTAAATTGAACACTTGTACGGATAGCTCCACGGACTTTTGCCAGACGAGCAAATCTTCATATCTTTTTGTTTTGTTAACCATAAAGCTAGCGACCAGCGACTACTGACTACTGACTAAGGTGAAGAAAATCAAGGTAATAATCACTGTCACTACTGAGGCGATGATTATTTTCCGCTTTATGTAAGGGTTGCGCGGGGCGGAGCTGGCCTGGCCGGTAATGCGGTTTTCGTCGTCCTTAACGCCGATTGGCAGCATGATGTAAAACACCATCCACCAGCAGATCATGAAAAAGACGATAATATGGACTACCTGCATAACCTAAATCTTTAGCACATGGACTTCGATTATCGGGTTTTTATCAAGTTCGGTTTTGACAAATTTACGTGCGGCGCGGCGGGCGGCATCGCTGATTGAGGCGACATCTTTCTTGCCGTCAATGGCCGCTTCCACATCTTCGCATATCTCTGCCAACAGTTCACGGTCATGCTTCACGTCAAGCAATCCGGGGGCGCTGAGCTGGGGCAGGGTGACGCTGTGGCCTTTCTTATCCACCAGGACGGTGATGAATATCGCGCCGGAATTGCGCAGGCGGCGGCGGCCTTTCATGATGTCGGAATCGCCGGTGTGGAAGGTGAAACCGTCAATCGCCAGTTTTCCGGCATGGACAACGCCGATTTTTTCATGCTTGCCGGGGGCGAGTTTCAGCACTTCACCATTTTCAATCTCAACTGCGTGCGGAACACCAAGTCCTTTTGCGAGTTTAGCATGTTCGTGGATGTGCCTTGCTTCGCCATGCACGGGGATGGCAATTTTCGGTTTGGTGTATTCATACATGCTGGTGAGTTCATCGCGGTATGGGTGGCCGGAGACGTGGACGAAATGGTCTTTCTCGGTGATTACTTCCAGTCCCTGCTTGGTGAACAGGTTGAGCATGCGGAAAATGGAAATATCATTGCCGGGGATGATTTTTGAAGAGAGGATCACCGTATCGCCGGGTAAAAGTTTCAGGTGAGGGTGCGTGCCTTCCGCGATGCGTGAGAGGGCGGCGCGGGGTTCCGCCTGACTGCCGGTGCAAAGGTAAAGGGCGCGGGAACGCGGGACTTTTGCAGCGTCCTGTTCGCTGAACAAACGTGGGGTATCCTTGAAATAGCCGCTTTCGCGGGCGGCTTCAATCAGGCGCCAGAAAGAACGGCCACAAACGACTATATCACGGTTGGCGGCTTTGGCAGCCTGAATGATGGAGCTGACCCGCGCAAGGTTTGAGGCAAAGGTTCCCACCGCAACACGTTGTTTGCAGGATTTGATAAGCTTGGTGAGGCTTTTCTGGACTTCTTCTTCCGAGCCGCTTTCACCCATCGAGAAAACATTGGTGGAGTCGCAGACGAGGGCGAGTATGCCTTCCTCGCCTTTTTTCTTGAGGGCTTTCTTGTTGGAGGAAGGGCCGATAACCGGGTTGGCGTCAAACTTCCAGTCGCCTGTGTGCATGATGGTGCCATGTTTGGTCTTGATGGACATCGCGTGCATTTCGGGGATGGAGTGGGTGAGGTTTATCGGGTCGATCTCAAACGGGCCAAGCTCGAATTTTTTGCCCGGCTCGATTTCATGGATTTTTACCTGCTTGCCGAAGCTGGTTTCGAGCAGTTTCAGTTTCAGGAATTCGGCGGTGAATTTTGTGGTGTAAACCGGGCAGCGGAACTGTTCCCATAAATACGGCACGCCGCCGACATGGTCTTCATGCGCGTGGGTGATGACGAGGCCGAGCAGGTCATTCTTGATGGATTCGACAAACTTTATATCCGGCACGATGATTTCCGCGCCGGGGTAATAATCGTCCGCGAAGCCGATGCCGCAATCAACCATTATCCACTTGCCGCCAAGGTGATAGAGGTTGAGGTTCATCCCAATCTCACCGGAGCCGCCGAGAGGGACAAACAGTAAATCGTCTTTGTGTTTTTTGAGGTTCATGATTTCCTGCTTTTTTCCTGTGATTGGAATATTGCGTTAAGGCCGAGCAATGTAAGGTCTGGCTCGATTTTTTCAATGTATTTCGTACTTTCGGAGAACATCGGGGCAAGGCCGCCGGTGGCAATGACCAGCGGGTTGGCCTTCATTTCTTTTTTAATGCGGTCAACCATGCCTTCGATCATGGCTATGTAGCCCCAGTAAATGCCCGATTGCATCGCGCTGACCGTATTGGTGCCGATGACCTTTGCCGGTTTTTTAATCCATACTTTAGGGAGGCGTGCCGCTGCTTCCTGAAGGGCGGAGAGGGAAAGGTTGATGCCGGGGGCGATCGCCCCGCCGCGATATGCGCCGGTTGAATCCAGCACGTCGAAAGTAGTCGCGGTGCCGAAATCAACAATGATTGCCGGGCGTTTATATTTGAGGCGGGCGGCGATAGCGTTCACTACGCGGTCCGCGCCGATTTCTTTCGGGTTGTCGATCTTCACCTTCAGCGGAACCTGAATATTCTCGCCCACTATGAGGGGTTTTATCCTGAACAGGCCCTGGCACAGCTTGTTTATCTGGAGCATGATGGGCGGCACAACCGAGGCGATGATGATGTGTTTGATGCGTTTTTTATCCAGCCCTTCATTCTGCAAAAGCTGGGCAAGGATGACCGCGTATTCGTCGCCGGTGCGGTTATGGATGGTGGCGATGCGCCATTTGGCGATTATGCTATTGCCATCGAAGACGGCAAAGTTGATGTTGGTATTGCCTGCGTCAATCGCAAGCAGCAGGTTGTTAGACGGCATATACTTCCCCGGATGAAATGAGTTGCTTCCCTTCCCTGGTTTCCAGAATCAATTCGCCGATCGGTGTGAGGCCAAGAAAAATGCCTTCAACCTCTTTTTCAGGGAGGTTCACGCGGATGCTCTCGCCCATATAGGCCGCGTTGCGCAACCAGATTTCGCCGATGCTGCCGAAGCCCTCTTCCAGCCACGCGGTGTAATGCTTTTCAAAGCGTTCGATGATATTACGCTTGATGGAGTCAAAGCTTTTTTTGCTGCCGTTGGCTTTAAGGTTGGTGGCATATTCGGGCGAGGCTTTCACGTTGAGGCCGAAGCCGATAATCAGGTATTGCAGTTTGCCATTTGAAGATGTGGCGGATTCTAGCAATATCCCGGCGATCTTTTTGCCATCTACCAGAACGTCATTCGGCCATTTCAGTTCAACGCGCTTGTCGGGCAGGCAGTTCTGCACCACGTCAAGCACGGCAAGGCCGGCCACGAATGAAAGCTGGTAGGCGGTGGCAAAACGGGTGTTGCGGATAAGGATGGAAAGGTAAAGGTTCCCGGCGGGGGAGTCCCATACACGGGAATAACGCCCTTTGCCGCGCTTCTGCTTTTTCGCGCTCACGATGGTGAAATGCTTTGCGCCATTCTCGGCGAGTTTGCGCAACTCATCGTTGGTGCTGTCAATCGTGTCGAATTCGATTATTTCATGCCGTGCCGTTATCATGCGCGGAAAATAGCCTGAAACACATTAGATTACAACTAGAACAAGCTTCCCGCCGCTTTCCCGGCAATGTCGAGTATCAGGGAAGGATAAAGGAAAACCGCCGCGCTGCCGATCAAGGCAAGGACGGTAACGAAGGCGTTGAGAGGGTCGAGCCTGACTTCCACGCGGATGTTTTCTTCCAGAGTATCAAAATACATCAGTTTAATGATACGGAGGTAGTAATAAGCCGCGATGACCGAGGCAACCATACCCAGCACGGCGAGGATATAAAGGTTTGCGCTGATTGCGGCGCTGAACACGAAGAACTTGCCGAAGAAGCCCGGATATGGAGGGAATGGCAGGCCGATCATGGAAACGAGCATCAGCGTGAACAGGGCGGCTATAACCGGATGTGAGCGGGAAAGCCCTTTGAAGTGGTCAATCTTCTCAACCATGTTTTCGTCAATACCCTGACGCACGCGGGTGGAAAGGATGACGGAGAAGATAGCGATGGAGTTGAGGATGTAGATAATGAAATAAGCGAGGACGGATTGCACGCCCAATTCAGTATTGGCGCAAACGCCAAGCAGCGCGTAACCCATATGGCCGATTGAGCTGTAGGCCAGAAGGCGTTTGATATTGCCTTGCCACAAGCCGCCAAACGCGCCAACGAACATGGACATTACCGAAATTGCGATAATGACCTGCTGCCATACAGCCGAGAATTCATGGAAGATTTCGACAAAAATGCGGATAATCAGGCTCATCGCCGCAAGCTTCGGCACGATGGCAAAAAACGCGGTGACGGGTGTCGGCACGCCTTCATAAACGTCCGGCGTCCACATATGGAATGGCGCGGCGGAAATTTTAAAGCACAGGCCGGTAGCGACCAGAACAAGGCCGACGATTACAGCTTTAGGGAGTTGTTCATGGGAAGCAAGAACCTGTGAAATGTTGTTGAAATTGGTGCTGCCGAGGAAGCCATAAACCAGCGAAGCGCCGTAAAGCAATATGCCGCTCGCCAGTGCGCCCAGCACGAAATATTTGATCGCGGCTTCGGAACTGTAGCGGTCTGTCCGGCGCATTGCGGCAAGCACGTAAAGACTAAGGCTTTGCAGCTCAAGGCCGAGGTAAAGCGTCATCAGGTCATTCGCGGAAACCATGATGAGCATACCCACCACCGAAAGAATGACGATGATGGAATATTCAAAACCGATGTTGTTGGCTTTGTCATCAAGGTAGGAAATGCTCATCATCAGCACAATCGCCGCGCTGAAGATAATGACGATTTTTGAGAACAGCGCAAAGCCGTCAATGAGAAAAAGGTCATTGAAATAATCGGTCTTGAGTTGCGGCACAAAGTAAATTGAGGCCAGCGCGACTGAAAGCGTTATCAGGGCAAAACGGGAAACAGCAAGCGAAGCCGCGCCGGAATTCTTGATGAAAACGCCGGTCATAAGCATGGCCATTGCCCCAACTGCCAGAATAATTTCCGGTAAGGCCGCCAGAATCGCCGATGAGATATTCGCGCTATCCATTTAGTTTACCCATCTGAAATAGTATTTGTTTGACCGGTGCGTCGGTAACGCTGAAAATGATGTTAGGTTGCAGGCCGAAAAGGATCACCAGCACGGCAAGGATGGTGAGGCTGATATATTCCCTGTCATTCACGTCGCGGATGTTTTTGCAGGAAGGGTTAAGTTCGCCGAACATGACCTTGCGGTAAAGCCAGAGCATATAGGCTGCGCCGAAAACAACGCCGGTTGCGGCAAAAGCGGCAAGGAACGGGCTGACCTGATATGCGGCCATGAAAGTGATGAACTCGCCCACGAAGCCGGAAGTCGCAGGAAGGCCGACCGAAGCCATGGTGAACACCATGAACAGCAGCGCGTAACGCGGCATGCGCTCGGTGAGGCCGCCGAAATCAGAAAGTTCACGTGTGTGCTGGCGTTCGTAAACCACGCCGACGCAAAGGAATAACGCGCCGGAAACAAGGCCGTGGCTTATCATCTGGAAAATTGCGCCGTCGATACCCTGCTGGTTGAAGCAGAAAATACCGAGGGTGACGTAACCCATATGCGCAACGGATGAATAGGCGATGAGCTTTTTCATGTCGGTCTGCACAAGGGCTACCAGTGAGGTGTAGATAATGGCGATAATGCTGAGGATATAAACCATATCGGCAAACACGATGCTTGCCTGCGGAAGCATAGGGAGCGAGAAACGCAGGAAGCCATAAGCGCCCATTTTCAGGAGCACGCCCGCCAGAATCACCGAACCTGCGGTTGGTGCCTGAACGTGCGCGTCCGGGAGCCAGGTGTGAAACGGCCACATCGGGACTTTAACCGCGAAGGAAGCAAACAGCGCCAGCCACAGCCAGCATTGCACGCTAAGCCCAAGCGTTGGGATAACCTCCATCAGCACCGGGATTGAGCTGGTTCCCGCCACGCCATACATGTAGATTGTGGCGATGAGGAGCAGGACCGAACCAGCGAAGGTGTAGAGGAAGAATTTGAACGCGGCATATACGCGGTTTTTACCGCCCCAGATGCCGATGATAAGGAACATTGGGATAAGCACCGCCTCGAAGAACAGGTAGAACAGGACCATATCAAGCGCGGCAAACACGCCGATGACAAGGCCCTCCATCAGCAGGAAGCAGATCATGAACTCCTTCACGCGCTCCTTGATGCTCCAGCTTGCAAGGATGCAAAGCGGGGTAAGGAAGGTGGTGAGTAGAATCATGGTGAGGGAGATGCCGTCAATGCCAAGGTGGTAATAGATTTTATAGCCGGCGAGCCACTGGTATTTTTCAACATATTGGAAACCGGCATTCGCAGGCTCGAACGAAATGCAAAGCAGCAACGACCAGATGAAAGTGGCGATTGTGGTGAAAACAGCGGTGTTGCGCGCGTTGCGGCGGGCGATTTCATCATTGCCTTTTATCATCAGCAATATGCCGAGTGCGCCGACAATAGGGAGGAAAATCGCAATTGATAATATCGGTAATCCTAACATGCGGTTTAACTAACACCTCCCCTGGTTACAGGCAATGTATTAGTTCCCGGCGCGTTGCCGCTATTCAGGAATACGTAAAAGCCAAGGATGATAACTACGGCGGCGATAATGACATAAGCGTATTGGAAGATGTACCCGGTCTGGAAACTGCTCATACGTGCGCCGAGGCGTTTGGAAATATTGGCTGCGCCGTTCGGCATGCCGTCGATGTATTTTATGTCCATGATCTTCCAGAATTTATCCGCAAGCCAGAGAGTCGGGCGGATGAACAGGAAGTTATAAAGCTCGTCGAAATACCATTTATTGAGCGAAAAATTATAGAGCGGGCGGAACATTTTCGCGAGTTTCGCCGGGATGGTATCGAACTTGATGGCATAGATGAAATAAGCCAGCGCTACCGCCACCGCTGAAAGCTGGAGAATCATGTGTAGCGCGTCGGTGCGGCCATTGTGGATTTCTTCAACATGGTGGTGCAGGCCTTTCAGGATGTTGTTTTCCGGCAGGACAAAAATCGCCTCGTTCCAGAATTTCTTGGTGCCATCGATTATGCCGAGGATTTCCTGGCCATAATAGCCTGACAGGGCAGCGCCGAATGCGAGGATGCCCAGAGGAATGAGCATAACGAGGGGGGATTCGTGCGCGTGGTCATAAGCGTGATGGTCACGCGGCTTGCCGTGGAAGGTCATGAACAGCAGGCGGAAGGAATAGAATGAGGTAAGGAGCGCGGTAACAAAACCCATCCAGAAGGCAAAATCAGCCAGCGGCTTTGCGGAAACAGAGGCCGCTGCAAGGATGGCTTCTTTTGAGTAATATCCGGCGAGCAGCGGTGCACCGATAATCGCAAGCGAGCCAACCCACATCATGGCATAGGTGAACGGAATTTTTTTCCACAATCCGCCCATATTGCGCATATCCTGTTCATGGTGCATGGCGTGGATTACGGAACCAGCGCCAAGGAACAACAGCGCCTTGAAGAATGCGTGGGTGGCAAGGTGGAATATTGCCGCGCCATAGGCAGAAAGGCCGCAAGCCATAATCATGTATCCAAGCTGTGAGCAGGTGGAATATGCGATAACTTTTTTGATGTCATTCTGGGTGAGGGCGACAGTTCCCGCAAACAGGGCGGTTGCCGCGCCAACGGCAGTTACGACCAGCAGCGCATCCGGCGCGAATTCAAACAGCGGTGAGCAGCGCGCAACCATGAACACGCCTGCGGTAACCATTGTTGCGGCGTGGATGAGGGCGGAAACCGGGGTTGGGCCTTCCATCGCGTCCGGCAGCCATGTATGCAGGCCAAGCTGGGCGGATTTACCCATCGCGCCGATAAACAGCAGGATGCAGATGAGGGTCAAGGCGTGGACTTCATAGCCGAGGATTTGCCAGTTAGTATCCTTGAAGGTTTCGACGTTAGGGAAAACCCCGGCAAAGGTTACATTGCCGAACAGGACAAAAATTGCCGCGATACCAAGGATAAAGCCGAAATCGCCCACGCGGTTGACAAGGAAAGCTTTCATCGAGGCATTGTTGGCGGATTCTTTCTTGAACCAGAAACCGATAAGCAGATATGAGCAAAGCCCCACGCCTTCCCAGCCTACGAACATCTGGATGAAGTTATCGGCGGTGACGAGGATCAGCATGAAGAAGGTGAACAGCGAAAGATAGGCCATAAAGCGCTGCTTATGCGGGTCTTCATCCATGTATCCGATTGAATAAAGATGGACGAGGGAAGAAACCCCGGTGACGACTACCAGCATGATGGCGGTTAAGGAATCAAGTTTGATTGACCAGTCTGCGGTGAAGTCGCCGGAGGCTATCCATGAAGCAATTGTAGTGGTACGCTCGTTGCCATTCAGCGCAACGTCGTTGAATACGATAACCGAAAGTATGGCCGAAATCATCAGCAGGGAAGTGGTTATTACCTGCGCAAGGCGGAAGTTCATGCGTCCGGAATTAAGCCCGGCAAGCAACGCGCCGATTAATGGCAGGAAAAGGATAAGTTTTTCAATCATTTTGTTGCCCTGCTGTAAGTGATTGAGCCTGCCGCTGCGGCGATTGTTTTGATAATATCTTCATGATCTACCGGCGGGCTGCGGAAACTTGAATTGAAAACAATCATTTTATCATTGGAAACGCGGATGCGAACCCTGACCTTCCTGCGTGCAAAAACGTCTGCGGCATCAGGAACGAAGGTAATGAGTTTAGTGTTCCTGTCCCACTGGCAGTTATATACCCCGCCATCAGCAAAGCGGATTTTGTGGTCACAGCGGGTTATTGGTTCATCTACGGCTTCAACTGTAAAGGAGACATATTCTTCCGGCGATTTTGCCCCTGTCCTGCTTGCAAGACGTTTTGAATATTCATTGCTGAAAGGTTTGCTTCCGCAATAATCGCCGAACACGCAATTGAACAGATATGATTTTATGGCAATAAAATTTGCAACGAATGAACCGCTCGGTTTTTCCCATCCCTGAGGGATGTTTACAGTGGCAATTGAGCCGTCGGCAAAGGTCAGGGTTATGTTCTCAGCTTTGTTGATGTGGCTGTATACGGCGACATATGCGGCGAATACTATTGCGCCGACTACCAGAAGTTTGAGTATGCTGCTTAAAAACCCCATCTTATCCCTTCAACTCGTTAATGTCTTCGACATGGATTGTGTTACGGTTGCGGTAGAACGCAACCAGAATCGCAAGGCCGATTGCAGCTTCGGCAGCGGCAACGGTGAGAATGAATAATGTAAAGATCTGTCCCGTCAAATCGCCTAAATGGGTGGAGAACGCGACCATGTTAATGTTCACGGCGAGTAGCATCAGTTCAATCGACATTAAGATGGTAATGATACTTTTTTTGTTGATGAACAGCCCGCAGACGCCAATCACGAATATGATTGCGCTAAGGATGAGATAATGGTTGAGGCCGATTTCAACAGCGCTATTCATAATCCACTCCTTTCCCGGTTTCGACTTTGACAACTTCCATGGTTTCAGAAGGTTTGCGCGAATTCTGCGCGGCAATCACCTGCTTGCGCATACGCTGGCGCGGGGTGAAGGTCAGCACGATCGCGCCGATCATTGCGACCAGCAGAACCAGCCCCGCTGTCTGGAACAGGAAGATATAATCGGTGTAAAGGATACGGCCAAGCGCTTCGGTATTGGTGATTGAACGGTCGACCGGCGCATGAAGGCGCAGTGAAGAAGTCGCAATCGAGTCATTCACCGAGTAGAGCATGACGAATTCTGCCAGAAGGAGCAGGGCAACCAGCGTGCCCGGTAGGAAATATCTGGAAAGCCCGCGCCGGAAGGTTTCCGCCTCCACGTTGAGCATCATCACCACGAAAAGGAACAGAACCGCAACTGCGCCAACATATACGATAACCAGCAGCATAGCGAGGAATTCGGCGCCCATCATCACGAACAGACCTGCGGCGTTGAAGAAGGCTAGAATAAGAAAAAGAACGCTATGCACCGGGTTGCGCAGGATTACCACCGCGAGTGACGACCCGACGAGCAGTGTAGCAAAAACATAAAATACGAGTGTAGCTATCATTTGAATTTAGCCCTCTCTGCAATGTTATAAGCGATTTCACGCTCCCATCTATCGCCGTTGGCGAGTAACTTATCTTTGTTGTAGTAAAGCTCTTCGCGGGTGAAGGTGGCAAATTCAAAATTCGGGCCTTCGACTATTGCATCGACCGGGCAGGCTTCTTCGCAGAAACCACAATAGATGCATTTCGTCATGTCGATATCATATTTTGTGGTGCGGCGTGAACCATCCTCGCGTACCTCTGCTTCAATGGTGATGGCTTGTGCCGGGCAGATTGCCTCGCAGAGTTTGCAGGCGATGCAGCGTTCTTCGCCGTTGGCATAACGGCGCAGTGCGTGTTCGCCGCGGAACCGGGCGGAGATAGGGCCTTTTTCATAAGGATAGTTGAGTGTTACCGCGCGTTTGAACAGGAAATATTTCAGGGTTTTCATGAACCCTGCGGCAATTTCAAGAATCAGGAATGCTTTTGCCTGGAACATAACTAAACCCTCACCTGATTAGGCAGCCAGCCCATATATAACAATACGCCTGCAACCACAACTACCGCAATGAGCGAAAGCGGGAGGAACACTTTCCAGCCGAGGCGCATTAACTGGTCGTAGCGGTAACGCGGAAGCGTAGCGCGCGCCCAGATGAACACGAAGAGGCAAAGGAATATCTTGAGGCAGAACCACACCACGCCGGGGATGAACTCAAGCGAAGGATGCGGTGCAAGCCAGCCGCCGAGGAACAGCACGGTGGCATAGGCCGACATTAAAATCATGTTGGCATATTCGCCAAGGAAGAACAGGGCAAAGGTGGTTGAGGAATATTCAACGTTGTAGCCGGCGACAAGCTCGGCTTCGGCTTCGGGGAGGTCAAACGGGTGGCGGTTGGTTTCGGCGAGGATGGAAATAAAGAAGATGACGAACATCGGGAAAAGCGGGATGACATACCACATATTGCGCTGCGCTTCGACGATGGCGGAAAGATTGAGCGAACCTGCACAAAGCAACACGGTGATGATGACAAGGCCGATCGAAACCTCATATGAAACCATCTGCGCGGCGGAGCGGATCGCGCCGAGGAACGGGTATTTGGAGTTTGATGCCCAGCCTGCGATGATGATGCCATAAACGCCGAGCGAGGAAATGGCGAGGAGGTAAAGTACGCCTACGTTGATATCCGCCAGCACAAGGCGGTAGTCAAATGGAATAACCGCCCAGCCCACAAGGGCGAGGGTGAAGGTTATCATTGGCGCAAGGATGAACAGCGCTTTATTGGCCATTGTCGGCAGGAGAAGCTCTTTCGACATCAGCTTCACGCCATCGGCAAAAGGTTGCAGAAGGCCGAACGGGCCGACCACGTTGGGGCCTTTCCTGAGCTGCATCCACGCGATCACCTTGCGCTCCATATAAGTGAGGTAGGCAACCGTGATGAGCAGCGGCAGGGTGATAAGCAGGATGCGGCCAAGTATCTTCAGCAGCGGCCAGACGTAGTCCGTCCAGAGATATGCGTATTCACCAAGGTAAGCTTCCATTATGCAGCCTCCTTCCTGTCGCGGTTTTCGGCGGCGGCGATGCATTCGGCCATTGTGCGCGAATTGCGGCTGATAGGGTCGGTCATATAGAAATTTTGAATAGGGTATTCAAAATTTTTGGTTGATGGTTTTTGGTTGATGGTTTTTGGCTTCCATTCAGCCGGAACAATTGCGTCGACCTGTGCAAGATGAGGGATTTCCTTTTCCATGAGCGCCCTTAATTCGTCGAGCGTGTTGAACGGCAATGTATTTTTGAGTTCTTCGGAAAGGGCGCGGATGATTTTCCAGTCCTCGCGTGCTTCACCCGGCGGAAATACGGCGCGGTATGTGCGTTGCACGCGGCCTTCGGTGTTAACGTAAGTTGCGTCTTTTTCGGTGTATGCGGCGCCCGGAAGTATAATGTCTGCGTTGCGTGCGCCGAGGTCGCCGTGGTGGCCGATATACACCACAAAGGTGTTTTTAAGATGCTTGTCCGGAATCTCATCTGCGCCGAAAAGGAACAGCATTTTCAGGGATTTATCTTCAACGGCTTTAAGCATCTCGGCGGTTGCGATACCTTTCTTGCCCGGAACGAAGCCAACATCCAGTCCGCCAACACGGCTTGCGGCGGTGTGAAGTACGTTGAAACCATTCCAGCCTTTACGTGCGAAACCCAATTTCTGTAGCGCGGAAATAATTGCATTTGCATCCGGGCGGATGAATACGGCAGCGCCAATTATTACCATCGGTTTTTGCGCCTCGCCAAAAATTTCTGCGAAATCAAGTTTATCGAGTATTGAAGGGTTGTCACCGAGTTGCTGGTAGTCATAGGTGAGGTCGAGTTTTGCGCCGATATTGGCGATTGGCGTGTTGTTGTTCAGCCATGCCTTGCGTATGCGCGCGTTGATGATTGGTGCTTCAACGCGGGGGTTTGTGCCGATAAGCAAAATTGCATCTGCCTCTTCAATACCGGAAATTGTGGTATTGAACAGATATCCTGCGCGGTTAGAGGCATCGATCAGCGAGCCATCCTGACGGCAATCAATGTTTTCAATGCCGAGTGTGGTGAACAGTTTTTTTGCCGCGAACATGGTTTCGGTGTCAGTCAAATCACCAGCGATAACGCCGACTTCATTGGCCTCGACCTTCTCGATTTTCTTGCGGATAGCGTCAAATGCCTGTTGCCATGTGGCTGGTTGCAGCTTGCCGCCGGTTTTGACATAAGGGCGGTCAAGCCTCTGGACTTTCAGGCCATCGCAGGCGTAACGGGTTTTGTCGGAGATCCATTCCTCGTTCACATCATCGTTGTTGCGCGGGAGGATGCGCATCACCTCATTGCCGCGGGTATCAATGCGGATGTTGCTGCCGACAGCGTCAAGCACGTCGATTGATTCGGTTTTTTTGAGTTCCCATGGGCGGGCGTGGAAGGCGTAAGGGCGGCTGGTTAATGCGCCAACCGGGCAAAGGTCAATTACGTTCGCGGAAAGCTCAGAACTAAGTGATTTTTCCAGATAGGTGGTGGTATTGCCGGTGATTTCCCGATCTGCGTAGTCC
>CAZJFC010000007.1:0-52792 GCA_964545245.1 uncultured Rickettsiales bacterium | reverse complement strand
CCGGCGTGGGCAATGTGCTTGCCGGTTCGCTGGTACTGAATGCGGAATCACCGCGTTACGGCAAGTTAAAAACCGCCCTCAGCAAAGATCATGAGGATTTGCTCTATCCGGCGGATGCGGAAGTGCTGGCCAGAAATTGCCGGAATTACGGAGAAAGAATCAAGAAAATTAACGCCAATGCCGAAATGTTTCACGTGGAACTTTTGAATACGCCGAACGTAAAAAACGTATATTATACAAAAGATAACCCGGTTTATGATAAATATAAAAAACCGGATGGCGGCTATGGGGGGATTATCTCAGTTGAGTTTGAAACGGCGGAACAGGCGCGTGATTATTATAATAACCTGACCGTGAAAAAAGGCCCTTCGCTGGGCACGAATTACACTCTCGCCTGCCCTTACACCATGCTCGCCCATTATTATGAGCGCGACTTCGCCGAAAGCTGCGGCGTGCCGTTCCACCTCATCCGCTTC
Source organism: uncultured Rickettsiales bacterium (assembly GCA_964545245.1). Lineage (GTDB taxonomy): Bacteria > Pseudomonadota > Alphaproteobacteria > Rickettsiales > 21-14-0-20-44-7 > CAZJFC01. The sequence continues at coordinate 52,316 of CAZJFC010000007.1, read as the reverse complement.
AGCGTGGGCGCGGAATAGATTGATATTTCCGGCAGTTATGCTATTATTAAGCCTATGGATTTCAATACATTAGAATCACTTAAACCCGCTATCCTGGAGCTTGCAAACAAGAACAAGGCGGAAAATATCAGGGTATTCGGTTCTGTCGCGCGTGGGGACTCCCACAGCGCAAGCGATGTGGATTTTCTGGTGCATTTCAGGCCGGATGCCAGCCTTATGGATATGGCAGGGCTTGATGAGGATTTAAGCACCCTTCTGGGATGCAAGGTGGATATTATTTCAGACCGCGCCATCAAGGATGAATTCGCCCCTTTCATTTTAAGCGAAGCGCGTCCATTATAATCCCATGCAGAAAATAAACCGTGACCTCATACGCCTGAAGGATATCCTGAATACCATTTTGGAGATTGAGAAGATCAATGGCAGGGAAAAATATCAGGCCTATGCGGCAGCATATCTGGTTGCAGTGATTGGCGAGGCGGCAAACCATATCTCCATGGAAATCCGCGAGAAACACGCTTATATCCCATGGTCAAAAATAACCGGGATGCGGAATAAAATCATTCATGAATATGGCAAACTGGATGAAATAATTCTCTGGAACGTAGTGGATAACGAATTGCAAATATTGAAAAAGCAAATCACCGGAATTCTTGAAACATTATAAAAAATCCGCGGTTTTCCACCTCATCCGCTTCAGCGTTGGGGTGGAATAATTAATATTATTGACAAATCTTAACCAGATGTGTTAGTTACTCGCAATATTTATATCGTGAGTAATAAAAATGCCGGATGTCAATGAGTTGATCAGCTCTGTTAACTATAGCCTGACACGCAAGGATAAACCTTGCCTTACGCCGGAAGAAAAAGTTAATCTGCTATTTTGGCTTTCACGAATTATCATTTTGTATGGGATAAAATCCTTGTTAAAGGGAAAGTGGAAGGCGCTCCCGCTACCGGAGGCTTTCTGGATAAAATTCAGATATCTTCCCGCCCTGTACAAAGCCAAAAAGACAGTACAGGCAGCTTTGCCCTGAAGCTGCGCCGCCAGCAGGACATCCGCAACGCTTTGCCTCAGTCCATGCAAGGTTATTATCCGCCGCACGAACATGATTATCAGCGCTGATTATTGGCTCGCGGTAACGGAATTCTTTTCTGGAAATCCCAGAGCTAAATCAGGCTAACTTACCTGCTATTAGCTTCCAGCGCAGCGCTGGAGGCAGTTCTGGTCGCTGTATATTCCTGCCAAGAATTCCCTGATTTTCTTAATCCTTGCCCTCCGATCTTAAGCTCAACTTTCACCTGTTCAAGCCCCTTCCCGCCAGGGTCAACCGCCTTTAATTCATCCGCCAGCCTTGCGGTAAAAGAATCAAACTTTTGTTGATACCCTAACTTCCCCAGAGCTTTTTCGTCTGCGTGGTCATTTTGTTCGGATTCCGTCACTACGGTGCGCCATTTACGTTTTTGAAAAACTTCAACCTTCAAACGGAACGGCGTACCTGGGGTAATTTCTGAAACTAACTGTTCAGCCGCGGGCTGCACTTTATCATAATATTCGGCACGGATATCCCTTAACTGGTCAGTATCCCTATTTAGATAGAGTCCCACACCTATAATTGGAACTGCAACTACAGTAGCTACAGCAGCATACGCGCAACCATCAGATTCAGCACTCATAATTCTCTCCTTTTTTGTTCCTGTTATTCTTAGGGAGTCCTGCCTCCTGACAAAATCCCTATTAAGTTTATGGAGATTAGTGAAATAATTAAGCTTTGTCAATAATTATTTTTATGGGGGGTCTTTTTTAGTGCTTTAAATCCCGGCGCGATTAGTGTAAAACCGCCCGCAACAAGGTAATGCCATGGCAAACGCAGCGAAAAAACAGGATACCCCCCTTTACAAAGAATTCGGGCTTGATGATGCCGAATACCAGAAAGTGCTCGAAATCATGGGCCGTGAGCCGAACATCACCGAACTTGGCATTTTCAGCGTTATGTGGTCGGAGCATTGCTCCTACAAATCCACCCGCGTGCATTTGAAAAAACTGCCGACCACCGCCCCCTGGGTGATATGCGGCCCCGGCGAAAACGCAGGCGTTATCGATATCGGCGACGGACAGGCGGCAATATTCAAAATGGAATCGCATAACCACCCTTCTTATATCGAGCCTTTTCAAGGCGCGGCAACCGGCGTCGGCGGCATCTTGCGTGACGTGTTCACCATGGGCGCCCGCCCTGTCGCCAACATGAACGCGCTGCGCTTCGGCGACCCCTCGCACCCGAAAACCAAACACCTCGTTAACGGTGTGGTGAAAGGCATCGGCCATTATGGCAATTGCGTCGGCGTGCCAACAATTGGCGGTGAAACCAATTTCCATGAATCCTATAACGGCAACTGCCTTGTCAACGCAATGACCGTGGGCGTGGCCCCGGCTGATAAAATTTTCTATTCAAAAGCCGCAGGCGTGGGCAACCCTGTGGTTTACGTGGGCAGCAAAACCGGGCGTGACGGCATCCACGGCGCGACCATGGCCTCAACCGAATTCACCGAGGATTCGGAGGAAAAACGCCCGACCGTACAGGTGGGCGACCCGTTCACCGAGAAACTGCTCATCGAAGCCTGCCTTGAGCTGATGCAGACCGACGCGATTGTCGCGATTCAGGATATGGGCGCAGCGGGGCTTACCTCATCCTCGATCGAGATGGCGTCCAAGGGCGGCATGGGCATTGAACTGTGGATGGACAAGGTTCCCCAGCGTGAAACCGGGATGACGACTTATGAGATGATGCTTTCCGAATCGCAGGAGCGGATGCTCATCATCCTGAAACCGGGCAAGGAAGAAGAAGCGAAGAAAATCTTCGATAAATGGGATCTGGATTTTGCAGTTATCGGCAAACTCACCGATACAGGCCGCCTTATCTGCAAAATGGGCGATGTTATCGATGCGGATATGCCGATCGCGCCACTTTCCGACGCTGCGCCGATTTATGAGCGCCCGTATAAAATCAATAAAATCACCGACAGGGTTGACGCGGAAGCCATCCCCGAACCTTTGGATTATAACGAAACGATCTTGCAGCTTATCGGCTCGCCAAACCTTGCCTCACGCGCATGGATATGGCAGCAATATGACCATATGGTCGGCGGTGACACCGTGATCTGCCCCGGTGGTGACGCTTCGCTGGTGCGCATCCACGGCACTAATAAGGGCATCGCAATCTCGACCGACTGCACCCCGCGCTATTGCTTTGCCGACCCGGTAGAGGGCGGGAAACAGGCCGTAGCCGAAACCTACCGCAACATTATCGCGACCGGAGCACGCCCGCTTGCCATCACCAACTGCCTCAATTTCGGCAACCCGCAGAAACCTGAGATAATGGGGCAGATCGTGGGCTGCCTTGAAGGCATGGGCGAAGCCTGCCGCGCACTCGATTACCCTATCGTTTCCGGCAACGTATCGCTTTATAACGAAACTTCGGGCGTTGGCATTTTACCTACCCCGGCAATCGGCGGCGTTGGTTTGATTGACGACCTTGATAACCGCAAAACGATTGCCTTCAAGGAAGAAGGTGAGGCAATCATACTTATCGGCATAACCGCTGGTGAGCTTGGTTCATCAGTTTACTGCCGCGAAATTTGCGGCTACCCGAAAGCAGCCCCGCCACGCGTCGACCTTAACGCCGAGCGCAACAACGCCGGGTTCGTTTTAAGCGTGAACAAGCACATCACCGCCTGCCATGATATCTCTGACGGCGGGCTTGCCCTCGCCCTTGCCGAAATGGCAATGGCTTCCGGCCTTGGCGCGGAGATCAACACCGAATCAAGCACTATCCCGCTGCATGCATTCCTGTTCGGCGAAGACCAGGCGCGTTATATAATCACCACGAAATCACCACGGGACATTCTGGCGAAAGCCGCCGAATCCGGCGTGAGCGCGGTGGAAATCGGCAGGGTGAAGGGCACGGAACTTAAAATTAACGACAAGGTGAAGCTATCGGTAACTGAGCTTAAAAAGCAGCATGAAAGCTGGTTCCCGGATTATATGCATTAAAGGAGAATGACCATGAGCAAAGAACAATATTTTGACCAATTTAAAAAAGACATCGCGGAAAATGACGTGGTGGTTTACATGAAAGGCACCGGCAAAATGCCTATGTGCGGCTTCTCCGGCGCGGTGGCGCATATCTTCCAGCAACTCGGCGTGGAGTTCCTTGACGTGAACGTACTCGCTGATGCCAACACCCGCGAATTCATAAAGGAATTCTCCAACTGGCCGACCATCCCGCAGGTTTATGTTAAAGGTGAATTCATCGGCGGCTGCGACATCGTGCGCGAGATGTTCGCGAATGGCGAGTTGAAAATCCTGCTCACCGAAAAAGGCGTGCTGGCGGCTTAGGAAAAAAGTTCTTAGAACCCCCTGCCATCACCTATATTAAAACCATGCAGGAGTACGGCTTCATCCATTTTTTCCGCGAGTTTATTCTCAAGCTCAGCCCTTGCATCGCAGCAAACAGCCGGATCACCAAATATGGAAGAAACACGGATATCCAATGTTGACGCTATGCCGAGCAAAAAAGTGCAGTAATCAATTTCTTCCCTTAATGCCGGCAAATCTTTTTTAGCCTGAAGTTTTTCTACTTCGCTACCGCTTTTTATTAGCCTATCCGCCTCCCGGGCGCTGGCCTGTCTTGCCCGAATATTATCATATAAATCTTCCAACGGCCCTTTTATATCCGTAATGGTCAAAGTCTTGCTCATTTCGTTTGCCATCCGTTCAATAATTCCGAATACATCAAGGTATTTTTCAGCTAACGGGTTTGCCTGCAACTTGAAACAAAACACTATAGCCTGCTGTCCTATATCTTCCGCACCAAGATAACCTGTCGTGAGCGCCTCCTGAAAAATCTGGTCAGCGATAACCGCCTGCGCTGACCTGCCCGCCGTTTTCCTGTAAGACCTGACAACGTCACTACTCAGGCGTAACAAATTCTCAAGGGCCTTCCTTTCATTTGCATCCTGCCTGTTCTCTTTCTGCCAATCATCAAGCCCAAGACCAAAAGGGTCATGGGTGGTTGTGTCATACACGGCACCACTACCTTGTAACTCAAGCCCATCCTCCAGAGTTTCCTCCGGCTCTTGGTTGGAAAAGCGTCTGGCAAGCCCCTTTACCCAGTTCTGCAACTGGTCGGATTCCCGGCCGGGCTGGCGTTTGCCAAGTATACCCACATGCACAATCCACATCCCATGATATAAAGTATCCAGCATTCCCGGTGACATTCCTGCCTCTGTTAATTTCCGGCAAGTTCTAGCACTTATAGTTAATGGATTTCAAGGGATTTATAGATTTTTTTAATCAGAACCTATCTGCCCTGTCCGCCGCCGCCCTTGCGGGTTGGCACTTGCGGATCGAATTTTTCGGCCTGGCGCGCAGGTGCTGCAACCGCTATCTGGACACCCATATTAAGCTCACCGGTACCAAGCTGTTCTTCAAAAACCTTGTTTTTTGAATAACTTACGCCGGAGCTTTTCAACTTTTGCGAATGCTTCACCACCTGGTTCATCACCAGCCGCATCGAGGAATACATCTCCTTCACCTTCTTCATGAATCCCTTGAATTCTTCAGGGTTCTCAAGGTCCGCACCGCTGCGGTAGAAGGCATTTTCAATATTCTGCCCGGAAGTCAGGTTAGAGTCAAAATAACCGTCATCGCCGTTATCCTGGCCGCCGTTATAAGGGTCATCGTTCATGCTTACAGCCTATCAGATTATCTTAACTTATTCAATATATACTCAATGCCAAAGACAGAACGGCCTGAAAAACCCATAAAAAACCGTATTCTGTTCCCGATTGCAACATTTCTGTAAAATAATTTAATCTTTTTAACCTTATCTTAACCCTTATATGGCAGAATCAGGTTTGATAAAAAACATTTCTGTGGAATTGGTCTATGGAAATGAGGGCATGTAGCCCGACAAACGGAAGATTTAAAAAACCTTCCATTTAACATCCAAGTAGGAGAAAAACTATGGCTTCTTCAATTATTACCAACGTATCTGCTTACTATGCGCAGAACAACCTCACCAGAGCAGGCGAAAAATCGCAAATGTCTATCGCCCGTTTATCCAGCGGTAACAAGATTATCCGTGCTTCTGATGACGTAGCAGCCCTTTCAATCGGTACAATTCTTCGTACTAACGTATCTACATTGAAAACTGCACTTAACAACACTAACCAGGCAGCTACCCTTCTTCAGGTCGCCGATGGTGCGATTGCTCGTCTGGGCGAGATCCTGCAACGTCAGAAAGCACTCGCAGTGCAAGCTAACTCCGGCGCTCTTTCAAGCACGGAACGCGGTTATCTGCAACAGGAATTCAGCGCACTGACCAGCGAGTATGACCGTATCGTTAACAACACCAACTTCAACGGTGTGAAACTTCTTGACGGTACTATCAGCGTAGGAGGTGCCGCTGGAGGTACAGGAGATACTGAATACTCTACTAACGATCTCAGCGACAACGACATCATTACAGCCATCACTGACTTTGATGCTAACGAACTCGAAGCTCCTGGCTTCGCCGGTGACTGGTCAACCGCAACAATCAGCCTTGATGTTACTGCCGGTGAAAACTTCACATTGACTATCACCATAGGCGATGTTGAATACCTCTCAACCGAGATGGATTCTACCACTGCTGCAGAGAACAATGACATCGTGTTCACTGGTGATGACGGATCTTCATTCGTTATCAGCTTCGGTGACTCTCTTGATGGAGAGTACGGCACTAACGGTGGTGCTATAGCTGGCGTAGAGGCTACACTTTTGGCCGATATCCAGAACGTTGTAATGTCCGGTCCGGGCATTGAAGCACCTGCTGCGTCTCCTTACACTGTTACCGGTGACACTGACGGCAACACCTACTTCACTACGCTTCCTACAGTTGATGCCGGTGGCGTTGAAGAACCCGCTTTCGTCGGCTCATGGGCTGGCGTGACCGTATCCGCAGAAGATGATGGTGGTGAACTCTTTACCCTCACCATTACCATAAACGGTGTTGACTACGTTTCCACGCAGATGGACTCCAACGATGATGCGATGAACGATGATGTTGTGTTCACAGCTGATGACGGAAGCTCCTTCACCCTCAGCTTCGGTGATGCGTTTGACGAAGCAGAGTTCTCTACTGCTGGTGACTTCGGCACACTTGAAACCCTCCTTGCCGCTGAACTTGCTGCGATTACTGTTGAAGCAGGGGAAGGCGCAGGAGCAACTGACCAACCAGGCCCACTTAGCTTCCAGGTTGGTACAGCGTCTACCGATACTATCGGCATTTCTATCAGGAACATGGGATCTACAGCCATTTACCTGAACGATGCAGGTACATCCGTAACACTTAACATCAGCACAGCGACTGGCGCGGTTACCGCATCAGACGTACTTGATAACGCGATCAAAGCTTTGATCTCTATCAGGGCTGACGTGGGTGCGTTGCAATCAAGGTTTGGTTATGCTTCAGCAGCTCTTGAAGTATCAATCCAGAACCTCGATGCGGCACGCGGACAATTCCTTGATGCAGACATCTCTGAAGAGTCTACCGCTTTCGCAACTGCCCAGGTATTGCAGCAAGCTGCAATCTCTGTGTTGGCTCAGGCTAACCAGTTGCCACAAAACTTGCTCAAACTTATCGGCTAATAACCGTAAGTTAGGCAACCGCTGGAGTGGAGGGGGGCGAGCCCCCTCACTCCCAAGTGGTTCCAAAAGCTGAAAAGCAAGTTAGATTCGCCAAGATATCCCAAAAGTATAAACTAATATTTTTCCAGATATCTTCGTGAATTTAATACGGGGGACGACGGGGCCACAGGCTCCATTGGCTAAGATAGGTAATCACCGGGGGGCGGTTACCTTTAGCCTCTAAGTTAAGGTACCGCAGGAACGTGGTGCCGGATGGGACGACCAGGAGGGGAAAGATGGACATTAACAATTACATTAATGTGCCACGTGCAGGAGTACAAAGCAGGGGGATACCGGAAACGGGCGTAAAACACGCGGCCGTTAAAGCCCCGGTCAGTACCCCTGAACCAGAACCTGTCAAAATTCCCGAAACCGCGGACAAAGCTGCATATGAAAGCGTCAGGAAGGCCGCCGAAGCCGTAAAGACGATGTTCGCAGTATCCGATGTCCGCTTCACCATCTTCAAAGACCTCGCCGGGGATTACGTTACCCGCTTCACCTCACTTCGTGACGGCACGGTAAAATACTTCCCGCAGAAAAGCCTCTTTGAGATGGTGCAGCTAAGGACAAACCGCGTTGAAGGGTTATTTGACGCAGAGGCCTGATTAGCGGCCTTTTTGGCCTTATATCTGGCGGCAGCCCGCTGCCCCGGATTTCCCCGCTTTTTCCTTGCTATCCACCGGGATTATACTGTATAAAGCCTTTCCAAATTTATTTATAGGAACGAAAATGGCTAACAATAATGCAGTAGCATCGAATCTGGGCTTCCCGCGCGTGGGCCCTAAACGCGAACTTAAAAAAGCGGTTGAATCATTCTGGAAAGGCGAATCATCGCTTGAGCAGCTTCAGGAACAGGCAAAACAGATCCGCGCCGATAACTGGAAATACCAGCAATCACAGGGCATCCAGCATATCCCTTCAAACGATTTCTCGTTCTATGACCATGTGCTTGACACAATCGCCCTCGTTGGCGCAGTTCCTCCGCGCTATAAATTTAAAGGCGGCAACGTAGACATTGACACTTACTTCGCAATGGCCCGCGGTGGCCGGGCCGGTGAACTGAAAGACGTTCCGGCAATGGAAATGACAAAATGGCTCGATACGAACTACCACTACATCGTGCCTGAGCTTTCAAAAGAAACAAAATTCGCCCTTTCATCAACCAAGATATTCGATGAATATAATGAGGCGAAAACGCTGGGCATCAACACCCGCCCGGTTATCGTCGGCCCGGTTTCCCTGCTTCTTCTCGGCAAGGAAAAAGACGGCGCCGAAAATGAAAAAAGTTCCCCGCTTGACCTGCTCCCTGCCCTCCTCCCGGTTTACCAGCAGATCCTTGGTAAACTTAAAGAGCTTGGCGCGGAATGGGTACAAATCGATGAACCTGCCCTTGTGCTCGGCCTCAACGACGAACAACGCAAAGCCTTCACCACCGCTTATTCGCAACTCCGCAACTCCGCAACCCCGCAACTCCTCGTCGCAACCTATTTCACTGACCTAGGCGCTAACCTTGAAACCGCCCTCAACCTCCCGGTTGCGGCGCTCCACCTCGACGTGTTCCGCGGTGAGCACCAGCTTAAGGCGGCAATTGATAAAGCCCCTGCCAACCTCATCCTTTCATTAGGCGTGGTTGAAGGCCGCAATATCTGGAAAACCGACTTTGAAAAAGCGCTGCTTAAACTTGAAGCGGCAGCGGAAAAACTGGGTAAAGAGCGCATTATCGTGGCTCCTAGCTGCTCGCTCCTCCACTCCCCGGTTGACCTTGAGCTGGAAGACAAACTCGATGCGGAGCTGAAAAACTGGCTCGCTTTCGCCAAACAGAAAGTTACCGAGATCGCAGTTCTTACCAAAGCGCTTAACGAAGGCCGCGACGCGGTGAAAGCCGAGCTTGAAGCCAACGCGAAAGCAATGGAATCCCGCCGCACTTCCGCGCGTATCCACAACCCGGAAGTTAAATCCCGCGTTTCCGCCATCACCCCGGCGCTGGCGCAGCGTAAATCCGCTTACCCTGAACGCGCGAAGCTTCAGGCGGCGGAGCTTAACCTCCCGCTATTCCCGACCACTACAATCGGCTCCTTCCCGCAGACTGAAGATGTCCGCGCCGCGCGTGCCGCCAACAAGGCAGGCAAACTCTCCGAGGCTGAATACACCCAGTTCCTGCAGGAAAAAACCGCGGAAGCCATCAAATGGCAGGAATCCATCGACATCGACGTCCTCGTCCACGGCGAATTCGAGCGCAACGACATGGTGGAATATTTCGGCGAACAGCTTTCCGGCTTCGCGTTCAGCCGCTTCGGCTGGGTGCAGTCATACGGCTCGCGCTGCGTGAAACCGCCGATCATTTTCGGCGATGTTTCCCGCCCGGAACCGATGACGGTCGAATGGGCAAAATTCTCGCAAAACCAGACACAGCGCCCGATGAAAGGCATGTTAACCGGCCCTATCACCATTTTACAATGGTCTTTCGTGCGTGATGACCAATCGCGTGAAGCCACTACCAAACAAATCGCCCTCGCTATCCGCGATGAGGTGGTTGACCTCGAAAAAGCAGGCATCAAAGTCATCCAGATCGACGAAGCCGCGCTGCGTGAGGGCCTCCCCCTCCACCGCGCCGAATGGGATGATTACCTGCGCTGGGCGGTTGAAGCCTTCCGCATCACCGCAAGCGGCGTTGAGGATAAAACCCAGATACACACCCATATGTGCTATTCCGAGTTCAACGATATCATTAAGGCAGTTGCCGCGATGGATGCCGATGTTATCTCAATCGAAACCTCGCGCTCGCAGATGGAACTCCTCGATGCATTCGTGAACTTCAAATACCCGAACGAGATCGGGCCGGGCGTTTACGACATCCACTCGCCTATCGTTCCTACGCAACAGCAAATGACCTCCCTGCTTAACAAAGCGCTTAACGTGCTCGACGCGAAGCAGATCTGGGTCAACCCGGATTGCGGCCTCAAAACCCGTGGCTGGCCGGAAACCAAAGCCGCGCTTGAAGGCATGGTTGCCTCCGCCAAGGAACTCCGCGCTCAGGTTGAAGGCAACGGCAGGAAAGCCGCTAACGCTTAAATAGTTGAAGCATAAAAAGTTCAAGCCCGCTACATGGCGGGCTTTTTCTTACCCGGAAAATTTCAGCTAATATTTCAAATTGAAAAATAAAAAATCCCGTATATTCTTTTCCTGCTAAATTTCCCTTTAAATACCGGATAAAATCATGGAAGCTTTTAAAAAATTCATTGTCTCCGCCACAGAAGCGCTGGCTCCTGTATTGTTCCTCATCATCGTGCTATATTCCGCCATCAGCAGCGCAAGCGGGTTCTTCGGCTTTATTGGCGGTATCATCATCGGGGTGGTTTCCGCAATCATCATTTTTGCGGTTATCTTCCTGCTGATTGAAATCCGCGATGAATTGCGCGACCGCAACAACAGGTAAGAATATCTCTTTGTTTTTCCATCAGTTTTGGAAATAGCCTGACTTACCGTCCGCACATCCCTAGACTCCTGCCATAACCCTTAACAGGAGAAGATCATGGCAAAACTTCGCTCTTTCATCGTTAACTCGCTCGAATTCCTGGCCACTATCGGATTTGTATTATTCGTGCTCGGCGCAGCAATCACCGGCGGTCAAGGCGGCGGCTTCATTGGTTTCATCGGCGGCGCGATCGTCGGGTTTTTCGGCGGCGTGATTACTTTCGGCATCCTTTTCACGCTGATCGAGATTAACCAGAACATCAAGAAACTGGTTGAATCACAGGGCAAATAACTGATTTTCAGGCAGGAAGCGGCAATATGAGAATAGGAAATTTTTTCAGATCCAGCATTAATGACCTGCGTGAAACCGCGCAGCGTTTTCCATTTTCCATCATTGCCGCATTCTGCCTGTTCCTCCTTAAACTTGACGATATTTATAAATGGAACCTTATTGATGACAGCACGACGGAACGCCTTGTCCCAACCCTGATTGCCGGGTTCTTCTGGTTCGGCGGGGCGAAGCTTTTCTTTGAGTCGCGGGGAAGGGATTTCAGGGAATATCTTGCCGTTTCAACCGGCGTTTTCATCGTTATCGCCTACTGGATTTTCCAGAGCGAGCAAATCACTCCTTCAATCCTGTTCCTCCTCGGCGGGCTTATAACCTTCGTCACAGTCGCGCCCTTCCTGAGCCGCAACGCCACCGACTCCGCCTTTTATAATTTCAACCGCGAATTATGCATCGGCACGGCCTATGCCATCCTGCTCTCAATCATCTTCTGCACCGGGCTTTCCGCGATCGTCGTCACGATAAGGGAGCTGTTCGGGGTTGATTTCGGCTACCGCACCTATTCCACAATCTGGGCATTCGGCGCATTGTTCCTTGCGCCGTTTTACGCGCTTTCATGGGTCTCAAAGGATTTTAAATCCGATACCGAAGCGCATATCCCGAAAGGAATCAACTTCATGCTGAGCTACCTGCTCGTCCCGTTCTGCCTGGTTTACTTCATCATAATTTATGCCTATGCCGCGAAGATATTGCTCCTGTGGGAACTCCCGCAGGGCAAGCTCAGCGCGATGATATGCGGGTTCGGCATAGCGGGCATCCTTACCCAGCTTGCCGCCTACCCCTTGCGCGAGAGCGGCAAACTGCCGGTGCGCCTGTTCCACAAATATTTCTGCCGCGCGTTCCTGCCGTTGATTTTCCTGCTTTTCCTTGCGGTTTATGTCCGCATCAATGCCTATGGCGTAACTGAAAGCCGCTACGCTATCGTGCTCGCCGGGCTGTGGTTCACCGCCACTACGCTGATTTATATCCGCCGCCGCGATAATTTTTCGATGAAATACGGCCCGGCGATCCTGGCCGCGTTGCTGGTTCTGGCCTCATTCGGCCCGTGGGGCGCGGAAAGCATCTCCGCCAAAAGCCAGGTTTCGCGGCTCGAAGCCCTGCTCCTCAAAAACGGAATCCTGCAAGATGGCAAGGTTATTAAAACCGATGAGAACGTGGAGATTGAGGATAGGAGAACAATTACTTCCATTGTTGGTTATCTTACGAATAGCGAGAAACTGAGTTACATAAAACCGTGGTTCGCGGAAGATGCCAATATCCACTCCAAGGAAATCAACAAATATTCAAGCAGTGCTATCATGGATGATCTTGGTGTTGCTTCAGCCCGCTCAAAACATTACTATTCCGATGAAGACACGCACACCGGTATTTTCAGGCTCTATGCGGTTGATAACGAAGTCATCGAGGTCAAAGGCTATGACTTCATCACCAACCGCCTGTATATCAGCACCGACCATAAAAAGACCTCGCCATGCCCTGATAGCGGCCACCTTACATTCACCCTCGACAACAACACCCTGACCGTAACACGCAAGGAAGCGTCCGTTACGTTCAATCTGGCAGAGCCGGTGTTGAACTCTATTAAAGAAAAGGCCACCGACGCAGGATATGGCAGTTATAACCTGAAGCAACCGCTGGAACTTAGCAGTTCATCAGGTAAACTGGCCGTAAAACTAATCATCTATTCAGCAGACGGCAAAGGCTATGGCGTTGAAGGAAAGAGTCTGGAAATTACCAATCTTTCAATCACGGCGCTTATAAAGGAAAAATAGCATATATACCATACGCCCTATAGTCATCCCGGCGCAGGCCGGGATCCAACCTTAATTCTATCGCCATAGATCCCGGCCTGCGCCGGGATGACTATTCCCTTATGTCAAGGGGATAATTGCTGGAAAAATAGCAAAACAACCGGCCCCGCCGGGGGGTGGCGGGGCCGTAGCAGTCCTATACTTCCTTTTTAGTGCGCTTTTTTGTTCTCAAGCGGTTTTTTCCCGGAAGCGCCGGATGTCTTGATCTCGACCATCCTTGGTTTTGCTTCTTCGGGAACCTCCCTTTCAAGCTCAACCCGCAGCAAGCCATCCTTAATTTCCGCACCGACAACCTTAACATGGTCGTCAAGGTTGAAGTTACGCTCGAAGGAACGGGCGGCAATACCGCGATGGAGATAATTTTTGCCTTTATCTTCACTTTCTTCGGTTATGCGCCCGGTGATCTTGAGCGAGTTGCCCTGATTGGTGACTTCAAGGTCATTCGCGCCGAACCCGGCAACCGCCATCACGATCGCATATTTCGTATCGCTGAGTTTTTCGATGTTATAAGGCGGATATGACGGTGTTTTAACATCGGCACTGAATGCCTTGTCGATTAAATCCGAAAACCGGTCAAACCCGATGATTGAACGGGTGAGCGGCGCTAAATCAAATGCTGTATTCATAATAACCTCCTGTAATTAAAGCGTTATTTATATCTCAGAACCCTAAAAAGGCGTCCATAAATCTGATTTAGGAACAGGCCGGAATATTTCAAGGGGGTATCCAAAAAAATCAGGCAGCAACTTCGGTTCCACCCACCGTCATTGAGCTGATTAACAGCGAAGGCTGCCCCACACCGACGGGAACGCCCTGCCCGTCCTTGCCGCAGGTTCCGATGCCGGGGTCAAGCTCCATGTCATTGCCGACCATCGTGATTTTATGCATCACATCCAGCCCACTGCCGATAAGCGTCGCGCCCTTGATCGGCACGGTGACTTTGCCGTTCTCGATCCTGTAGGCTTCCGAAGCGCTGAACACGAATTTCCCGCTCACGATATCCACCTGCCCGCCCCCAAAATATGGCGCGTAAATGCCGTTCTTGACGCTGGCGATCATCTCCTCGCGCGTGCTGTTTCCCGACGCCATAATAGTATTGGTCATCCGCGGGAGCGGTCTGCACGTATATGACTCGCGGCGGCCATTGCCGGTTGGCGCAACGCCCATCAGCCTTGCGTTTTGCCTGTCCTGCATCAGCCCGACGAGAACCCCGTCCTCAATCAGCACATTGCGCTGGGTCGGCGTTCCTTCGTCATCCACATTGAGCGAGCCGCGTTTGCCTTCAATAGTTCCATCGTCAATCACGGTAACACCTTTCGCGGCGATCGGCTTACCCAGCATATCGGTATAAACCGAAGTTTTTTTGCGGTGGAAATCGCCTTCCAGCCCATGCCCGATTGCCTCATGCAACAGCACCGCAGGCCAGCCGGAACCTAACACCACCGGCAGTTCACCGGCAGGGGCAGGAACCGAATCAAGGTTGACCAATGCCTGCCTCAGCGCGTCATCGGCCTGGGTTCGCCAGTTGCCGACATAATCCAGATATCCGGCGCGGCCTCCGACACCGTTGCTGCCACGCTCCATGCGCTGGTTATCCTCCACCGTGACCGAGATATTGAGCCGCACCAGCGGGCGGAAATCCGTCACTACATGGCCATCGGCACGCATGATGAACACCGATTGATGCTCACCCGAAAGCGAGGCCGAAACCTGCCGCACGCGCGGGTCTTTACCGCGTAAATATGCATCAATCTCCTCCAGCAGTTTTATCTTGGCCGAAAACCCCATACCGCCCAGCGGGCTTTCAGGAGTGTATAATTTATGCGGCTTTCCCCTAGGCGCTTCCGCTGAAATATCGCCATTATAGCCGTCCCGCACCGCCTCAACCGTTTGCGCCGCGCGTTTTATCGCTTCTTCCGAAAGCACGGAGGAATGGGCATAACCCACGGTTTCCCCGGCAACCCCACGCAGGCCGAAGCCCTGTGAGGTATCAAAACTCGCATTCCTGAGCTTGCCGTCATCGAAAACGAAGGATTCGCTCTCGGAAATTTCCATGAACAACTCGCCATCATCCAGCCCGCCGATGCTCTCCGCCACTATTCCGGCAAGCTTCCGCTCCGATGTATCCGCCGCTTCGAGAAAGATTTTCTTGTCCATTAAACTTATATATGTGATTATCCCTAACAATCAATCGCTTAAAATTTCGGCGGAATCTCAGGAGTGTTTATGACATTAACCCATAAATTCCTTTCAATTTTCGTGTCAGTTTTCCTGTATTTTGTTCCTGCCGCCGTAATGGCGGAACCTGAAAGCAATACGGAAAACGTTCTGTTAGAAGTCTTTAAGTCAGGTTGCCTGGCGAATGTAAACGGAAAGCTGCCGTTTACATCCGAGAACCGAGAATCTTTGGAGAATGCCGGATTGACACTGGTACAAGCCCTGCCTTCTCACATCCCATTACTTCTTAAGGCCGATGATGTCCAGATTGCCGCCAGAAAGGATAATATATTCCTTTTTGCATCACCCAGCCAGAACGTATGCCAGATAGGGTTATTTGACATACATCCTGCCCCTGCAAAGAGCATTATTGAAGAATTGAAAGAAAAAAAATGGGAACTTAAGGATAGCGGCACAAAGAATAATGGGGATATTGCATATGTAACTTATGAATTGCCCACCCCGGACGGAGATGTATTAGTTACAGACATCAGCACTTCAAGAAAACTTCACTGCAAAAAAGATTGCTTACAATTATTGGTCATTGTTGCCAGATTTAAAGGTTAACCATAATTCCGCTCCGAGGCATCCGCCGCTTCGAGAAAGATTTTTTCGTTCATATCACCAGCTTAACCTCCGCCTCGGTAGCCGCCAACCTTAATTTTTTATCCAGGGTTGCAAGCGGCAAATTTCGTTTGAGCGCGAGAAAAAGATATGCCGCATCATATGCCGTAAGCTCATATTTGCTGCCTGTTTCCATCAGTACGCCGCTTTCAGGAACGGGCAGAAGAACAACAGGCAGCAATGCCAATAACTCACTGAAGGCATCAGATTGCGTTCTGCTGTATTTCCCTTTTCTTTCCGCGGTAAGCAGAACATTCGAGTATTCATAAACCCATAAACCAGGAACACATGCCTCAACCTCGCCATTCTGCATTTTTTCCAGTAACTGCATGCATGATGGCAACCGCTCCGCTTCAAATGCCCAGTTCATAACCACCGAGTTATCAAGCACGATCTGCACGCTATTTCCTGCCTTCATCTATCATCTGGCGGATAGTTCCGCCACCAAGCGATGTGCCTTTTGTAAGCTCCAGCATTTTCTGCATAGCTAGTTGCGTTCGCCGTTTTTTTTCCGTGATAAAATCGGTTTCAGCCGGGATGAACCTCCCCACCGGCCTGTCATTGCGGGTGATGATGAAATGGTTCCCATCCTCGACATCGTCAAGCAATTGGGAGAAATGGGTTTTTGCGTAATATGCGCCAACTGTCCTGATTACAGGCGTGTAGGCAGGCGTATTGCTTTCTGGGTTAGTATTTTTGGTTGAATCATTTTCCATATAGACCAGTCTAGACTAGTCTATCCAGAAAGTCAAGCAAAAAGATGAAGGGTGTTCCACTCATTTGAGATGTGAATAATATTATTCCACAAAAATTTCTTGCACTTCTGCACCTGAAACTGCTAATCTCGGCTTGATTCGGCGCGAAAAATATATATTCTCCGCGCAAAGAGAGATTTTAAATGACCGAGCAACCGAAAGAAAAAAAACTTTCCGCGCAGGAAGGCTATAAGCGTGAGAGCCGTTACCTTCGCGGTAACATCAAGCAGGAGCTTGATGACCATTCTTCGTTGCAGGTTTCCGACGAAACCTACGAGCTGCTCAAGTTCCACGGCTCATATTTCGGTTATAACCGCGATACGCAGACCGAGCGCAAAAAAGCCGGGCTGGAAAAGGAATGGGAGTTCATGCTGCGCATGAAATGCCCCGGCGGTAAGCTGAAAGCCTCGCAATACCTCGCGCTGGACCGCATCTGCGACCAGTTCGCCAACGGCACGCTGCGCATCACCACCCGCCAGACCTTCCAGTTCCACAACATCCTGAAACCAGGAATGCGCCCGATGGTGCGCGCCATAATCGAGCAGGAGCTTTCCACCCTTGGCGGCTGCGGCGACGTGAACCGCAACGTCCTCACCTGCCCCGCCCCGTTCAAGGATGTCCAGCACAGCATCATGCAGGACACCGCCGACCGGCTCGCCTCCCATTTCGCCCCGCGCTCCGGCGCTTACCTTGAAGTTTGGATGGATGAGGAAAAGCAGGAATTCGGCACCAATGAAGAAATCGAGCCGATCTACAAAGACGTTTACATGCCGCGCAAATTCAAGATGGCCATCAACGAGCCGCACGACAACTGCGTGGATATCATGACCAATGACCTAGCACTGATGCCGATGTTCGGGAACAACGCGCTGCAAGGCTGGAACATCGCCGTCGGCGGCGGCCTCGGCATGAACCACAACCAGCCGGACACTTACCCGCGCGTGGCAACCATGCTCGGTTCGGTTGCCCCGGAAGACGTCATCGCCGCTTCGCAAAGCATCGTTGAGCTTCAACGCGATCACGGCGACCGCTCAAACCGCAAACACGCCCGCCTGAAATATGTCGTTGAGGAAAACGGCATCGACTGGACGCGCGAAACCGCCGAAAAATATTTCGGAAAATCATTCAAACCCGCAATCCCTTTCCCGAAATGGGGTGTGGAAGACCATCTCGGCTGGTTCGAGCAGGGCGACGGCAAATGGTTCCTCGGCCTGTTCGTTTCCAGTGGCCGCGTGAAGGACAATTACCGCGAAGGCATCCGCGAAGTGGTTAAAACCTACGGCATGGATTTGCGCCTCACCGCCGATCAGAACATCATCTTCTGCGACATCGAAACTGCCGAGAAGGAAAACGTCGAAAAAATCCTCAAACGCTATGAAATCCGCCTGCGCCCCGAAATCACCGAAATTGACCGCTGGGCAATCGCCTGCGTGGCGCTGCCCACCTGCGGCAAGGCGCTCACCGATGCAGAACGCATCCGCGACCCGCTGATTAAAGAGATTGAAAAGGTGATGGAAAAGAACGACGTCCTTGACGAAAAGATAACCTTCCGCATTGCCGGTTGCCCTAATGGCTGCCCGCGCCCTTACATCGGCGATTTCTCAATTGTTGGCCGCATGCCGGGGCATTACAAGTTGTTTGTGGGCGGCGATTTTGAAGGCACCCGCCTCGGCGCTGATATTTTCGATAAAGTCCCGCTGGAAGACGTCCCCGCCGCGCTCGACCCGATGTTCGCGCTTTATAAATCGCATAAATTAGGCGACGAAGGCTTCGGCGATTTCATTTCCCGCTTTGGTATCGACAAGGTGAAGGAAGACGCCAAAGCCCACCTTACGGGCAAAAAATGGGCGGCCTAGCCAGAAATGGTGCATAGGATATGGGAAATAGTGAATAAAAAACACTATATCCTAAATCTCAAATCCTATACCCTAAAAAAACATGCTCCCCATAATGCTTAACACCGAAAAACTTAGGGTCCTCCTCATCGGGCAAGGCGAGAAGCTCCTTGCACGTGAGAAGAAGCTGCGCGAACTGGGGGTTGAGCAGTTATCCGTTATCCGTTATCCGTCATCAGATACCCCCCTCCCTGAGGGAGGAAAATATCTTTTTATACCCCTCCCTGAGGGAGGGGATGGGGGAGGGTTTACTTCACGACCAGGCAATCACCAACTTGTACAAAGAGCGAAATCTGCAAGAAAAACCCCGACAGGACCTGAAAAAAAACTATGGGACAAAATCAAGGCAAAACAATTAGGGAATCATAAATTCCGCCGTCAGGAACCTATCGGCAGATACATAGCGGATTTTACCTGCTATGAGAAAAAACTTATCATTGAGATTGACGGCGATACTCATGCAAATTCAGCGGAATACGATAAAAGAAGGACGCAAGAGCTGAATAATCTTGGATTTAAGGTCATACGTTTTTCGAACCGGGAAATTTTAGAAAATATTGAAGGTGTACTTTTAGCTATACTTACAACCCTGAATAACCCTCCCCCATCCCCTCCCTCAGGGAGGGGGGATAGTAAAGCCTCCTCCCTGAGGGAGGAGGTTGGAGGAGGGTCAATCTTCCCCTCTGAATACCATATCGTCCTCATCGTCGGCCTCGACGACGCAACCTCAGCGCAACTCCACGCCGAGGCAAAAGCCGCCGGCGCGCTGGTGAATGTTGAGGATAAGAAGGAATTTTGCGATTTCTTTTTCCAGAGTTTTGTCAAGCGCGGTGAGTTGCTGCTTAGTGTTTCAACCAAGGGGCAATCTCCGGGCACAGCAAAAATCATCCGCGACAAGTTAGGGGAATTATTCCCCGAAATCTGGGGCGAGCGTATTGATGAAATCGCCAAAAAACGCGCGGAGTGGAAAAGCGCAGGCAAAAGCTATGACGAAGTGAATGAACTGACCAAAGAATATATCAAAAAGAACAACTGGTTAGTTTAACCACATTTTATCCCTGTGATAATAAATATTTCACATAATCCTCTTGCAATTCTGTGCTATAATGCGTTATAACCATGCCTGTCACCCCCGCGCAGGCGGGGGTCTTATTTTAAGATTCCCACCTCCGTGGGAATGACGGCGGAGAGAGAGAATGCTGGACCAGTTGCAAACGCTGAACGGTTTTGACCCTGTCAAAAAAGACAGGCTGCTCCGCCTTGAAACAATGTATGGCGACATGGACTCAAGGCTGTTGCTGCATACCGTCATCAACGAGGAATTCAAGGGCGAAGTGGCGCTTTTCTCCAGCTTCGGGGCAGATTCCGCGCTGCTTATCGCGATGGTGGCGGATATCAACCCGGCAACCCCGATCCTGTTCCTCGACACCGAAAAACATTTCCTGGAAACGCTGGAATATGTCGAAACGCTGCGCAACAAACTTGGCCTCACCGATATCCGTTTTTTAAAGCCTTCAACCGAGCTTGTTGAACGCACCGACCCGAACGGGGATTTATGGAGCTTCATGCCAAACCGCTGCTGCTGGATGCGCAAAGTGGAACCGCTTAACCGCGCGTTGGCAGAAATGGGAATCAAGGCGCTCATCACCGGGCGCAAGCGCTATCAGACAGCAGAACGTGCTAACCTGACCTATTTCCAGCTCGACGATCAGGGCGTGTTCCGCATCAACCCGCTTGCGTATAAAACGAAAGAAGAACTGAGAGCCGAATTCGCCACACGCAGTTTGCCGCAACATCCGTTAGTGGCGAAAGGTTATAAATCTATCGGCTGCGCACCCTGCACCCTGCCGGTTGCCGAAGGTCAGGACGAGCGCGCAGGAAGATGGGCGCATACAGCTAACAAAGAAACAGGTGAACAGAAAACCGAATGCGGGATTCACTTAGACAATAGCCAAGTCGGCGAGTGGTCGGTTTAGGTTGATGGAAATTGGTTGATAGTTGATGAAAAATTATGATTGAAAAAATAAAAAGCAACGGATTTGAGGATTTGGAAGTTTGGCAGATTGCCAAATCCCTCGCTGTAGAAATTTATAAAATTACTGAATCATTCCCATCAAAGGAACAATTTGGCCTCACCAGCCAGATTCGCAGATGTTCCATTTCGATAGCATCCAATCTGGCGGAAGGCTCAGCACGCGGAAGCGATCTGGACTTTGCCCGGTTCATTGCTATATCACTCGGCTCGTGCGCTGAATTAAAAACCCAGCTTATCATAAGCCAAGAAGTAGGTTATCTATCAGTTGAAAAACTGGAAGAATTAACGGGAACACTAAATCAAATCGGCCGCATGTTAAAAGGCCTGCAAGTTACAGTAAGGAAGAGAGCAGCAAATGACTAAACCATCAACCATCAACCATCAACCATCAACCAAAGAGATGGACCATCTGGACAAGCTCGAAGCGGAAAGCATCTACATTTTCCGTGAGGCGAAATATCACATCAAAAAGCTCGGCATGTTGTGGAGCTTCGGCAAGGACAGCAACGTGATGTGCTGGCTCGCCATGAAGGCGTTTTACGGCAAAATTCCGTTCCCGCTTATCCAGCTCGATACCGAGCTTGAGATGGATGAGGTTTACGAATTCCGTGATAAATACAAGGTGGAATGGGGCGTGAACCTGATTCAGGAAATCTGCCCGCCTTATGAATCGACCGACCCTTCACTGCCGCATTCGGCGCGTATTGCGGCGCGTAAAACCGGTGGCTTAAAGCAGGTTCTCGACCGCGAGAAGTTTGACGGCATCATCGCCGGCATCCGCCGCGACGAGGAAGGCACCCGTGCGAAAGAGCGTTATTTCTCCCCGCGCGGCGTTGACAATGACTGGAACGTGAAAGACCAGCCGCCGGAATTCTGGGGGCAATACATGACCGATTTCCCGCCGGGAACCCATGTGCGCATCCACCCGCTGCTGCACTGGACGGAACTTGACATCTGGCTCTACATCAAGCGCGAAGGCCTGCCGATTGTGCCGCTATATTTCGCGAAACCCTACGGCGAGTTTTACGGGCAGGATTACAAGGGCCAGAACATGCGCTTCCGCTCGCTCGGCGAAAAAGGGATTACTTATCCCGTACGCTCCGACGCAAAAAACATCGACGAGATCATCGAAGAACTAAAAACCACAAAAGTCTCCGAACGCGCCGGGAGGCCGATGGGCGCGACCGAGGATGAATCCTCATTCGAGCGTTTGAGAGCAGCGGGGTATATGTAGTATGACCAATATTTTAACCATAGCCATACCGGCAGCGGCCATAACAACAAAGTTTGACCAGAACATCAACCTTGCGATACTTGGGTTTATACTGGTTGTGGGCGCTGTGTTCCTTATCAGCGGGTTCATCCTTTCAAAGAATCTGCGCGGGATATTGGCGAATCACGGAACTGCCACGGGCAAAGTCACCGGTGCCACCGTGCGGAAAGACAACGATAACGCAAGCGTTGGCTCATACTATAAAATCGAGCTGGTAATTTCCTATCAGTCGCAGGATGGCGGTGCGCATACAATCTCCACCGATGTTAAAGGCCAGTCGAACTCGCCTTACGCGCAATCGGTGGTAAATTCCTATCTCGGAAAGGAATATAAGGTGCATTACAACCTCAAACAGCCGTCTAAAGCCACCACCTCGATCAGCCGGGAATTCCTGCGTGCGGGAATCGTTATAATCATCGGTCTTGCGGCGTTCGGCGGAGGAATTTACTTCATTGCAACACAAGGATCATCACTCTAATTAATCTCAGAAACCATCATGACAAATACCGCACTCGCATACACGCAAACAGACGTAGCTGAACACCAGAAGGAACAGCTCAAGATCGTTATCGTCGGCCACGTTGACCACGGGAAATCAACATTGGTTGGACGGCTGTTCTATGAAACAGACTCACTGCCGGACGGGCAGTTCGAGAAGGTAAAGAAATCCTGCGAAAATCGCGGGATGCCGTTCGAGTGGAGCTTCCTCACCGATGCGCTGCAATCCGAGCGCGACCAGGGCATAACCGTTGATACGACCCAGATATGGTTCAAAACGCCCAAGCGCGATTATGTCATTATCGATGCGCCCGGCCATAAAGAGTTTTTGAAAAACATGATCTCCGGCGCGGCATCATCCGAGGCAGCGCTGCTCATCATCGACGCGAAAGAGGGCGTGAAGGAGCAATCGAAACGCCACGGTTATTTGCTGCACCTTCTCGGCGTGCGGCAGATCGCGGTTGCAGTGAACAAGATGGATTTAGTGGGCTATGACGAAAAAACCTTCCGCGATATCGAGAAGGAATACACTGCATACCTCAAGGAAATCGGCGTGAAACCGAAATTCATCATCCCGATTTCGGCGCGTGAGGGCGACAATATCGTGAAGAAATCGGAGAACATGAAATGGTACAAAGGCCCGGCTATCACCGAGGCGCTCGACCAGTTCCACCAGCTTCCGTCACTTGCCGAGCTTCCGCTCCGCCTACCCGTGCAGGATGTTTATAAATTCGACGAGCGCCGCATCATCGTTGGCCGTATCGAATCCGGCAGTTTGAAGGTTGGCGATAAAATCATCTTCTCGCCGCATAACCGCGTGGA
Organism: uncultured Rickettsiales bacterium; assembly: GCA_964545245.1. Taxonomy (GTDB): domain Bacteria; phylum Pseudomonadota; class Alphaproteobacteria; order Rickettsiales; family 21-14-0-20-44-7; genus CAZJFC01. The sequence continues at coordinate 28,837 of CAZJFC010000007.1, read as the reverse complement.
GACCATCAAGTCCATCGAGGCATGGAACTCCCCGCAGAGTGATACCGCTTATGCCGGGCAGTCAGTCGGCATCACGCTTGAAAACCAGATTTTCGTTGAGCGCGGCAACGTGGCGAGCCATGTTGAAAAAGCGCCGAAACTCACCAATATTTTCCGTGCGAAGCTGTTCTGGCTTTCTTCAACGCCGCTGGAAGCAGGCAAAAAATACAAGCTCAAACTCGCCACCGCGACTTATCCGGTGGAGGTGAAAGAAGTTGAAACCGTCGTCAACACCGACGATTTAGGCCATAGCGAGAACAAGCGCGTGGAGAAAAGTGCGGTAGGTGAAGTCATCTTCCGTTCGCGCTCGCTCATTTCGCTCGACGACTTCGTTGATAATTCCAACACCGGGCGTTTCACCATTCTTGACGGTTACGACACTGTCGGCGGCGGCATCATCGACACTACCGGCTTCCCCGACCAGCGCAAAAAAACCGCCGCGAAATCGCAGAACATCACCGCGGTGGATTTCAAGATCACCCGTCAGGAGCGCGAGCTTGCCAGCGGGCATAAGGGCGGCGTGCTGTGGTTCTCCGGCCTTTCCGGCTCCGGCAAATCCACACTTGCGAATGAGCTTCAGGCGCGTTTGTTCCGCAAGGGCTACAATGTTTATGTGCTCGACGGCGACAATATCCGCCAGGGTTTGAACAATGACCTCGGCTTTTCGCATAAGGACCGTTCCGAGAATTTGCGCCGCGTGGCGGAAGTCGCCGCGCTGTTCGCCGATGCGGGAACTATCGTTATCACCTCATTCATCAGCCCATACAAAAAAGAACGCGACCAGGCGCGTGCTTCCTTCCCGGATAATTTCCATTCGGTTTACATCAAAGCCAGCCTGAAAGCCGCCGAGGAGCGCGACCCGAAAGGGCTTTACGCCAAGGCGCGCAAAGGTGAGATAAAAGGCTTCACCGGGATTGATGACGTGTTCGAGGAGCCGGAAAACTCCGATCTGGTGATTGAAACCGAAAGCGCCTCAATTGAACAAAGCATTGACAATCTGCTGCAATATGTGGATGAACATTTCGTAAAACCGGTGCGCGAAGCCGCGGATTATGTCGGCGGGGAGATTTAGTATGGAGAACCTAGACTTAATAATTCTTTTAGCACTTCTTATAAGAATGTTTCACGACTCTATCTTTGGCCTACAAGGACTCAGAGATTTAAAGTCGCTTAAGAAGAACGGCCTTACAGCCAAAGGAATCTTTATTGATAAAAAGGATTGCGAAACTATTGAGGCAAATAGCTTCTTCTGCCGTATCCCATACCAATTCACAGATGAGAAGAACGAGTTACATGAAGTTCCGATATCAATATTCAACTGGAAATACAGAACAGCAAAGCCCGGAGATGAAATAACCGTGTTATACGACAAGAAAAATCCTTCTAAATCATGCCCTAAAGAAGATATCGGCAGACAAATCAATTCTTGTTACTTTTGGTTTGCTGTTTTCAGCATATATTTGATTTTAATAACAATAAAAGCTTTCTTCCTTGAAGGATAATCTAATGTCAGACTTAAAACTTTCATACGGAATCGAATTTGCCGATCTTTACAACCGCGAAGGACTCGCGAAGCTGGATGCGGCATTTGTCGAGCATCTGAAAACCGCGGATGTGGAACTGCATAACCGGTTTGTTTCCGTGCGTTATGGCCAGTCTGCAATCGAGAAAAAAGACGAATCAAACCTGCTCATCGCGCTTGCGCCGAAGCTGGAGGAATTCATCGCCGAACTGTTCAACATCCGCGAGCAGGTTTCCAAACTCCAATTCGCGCATAATGAGCTGGGCGACCTTTACAACGCCAAACGCCTGTTCGTTCAGCGAGCCGCAATAAAATTCTCAAAACCGGCGGAATTGCCTAACCTTAATGGGGGGGAGCTTGAGAAGCAGCTTCTCTCTTTATGTCATCCCCGCGAAGGCGGGGATCTTAAGATTCCCGACCAAGCCGGGAATGACGAATTCGAGAAATTATACGCCCATAACGTGATAAAATGGATGGACGCGCAGGATGTGGAAAAACAAACCATCGCCGCGCATTATGCCAATTGGGCTTCCAACACCGAGGAAGGAAGGCATAAACATAAAGACGGCATACTCTTCAAAAAACCGAAGAAGCTGGATTTTGCAAATCTCGTCCCGCTGGAAACCATCCGGCATGAAGGTATTACTGTCCTGCGCCTGCCGGAGCATGAATGGCGCGAGCGGCATGGTTTCAAACTCACCGATGAAGGCGGCACGCTTGAATATGCGCTCGACCACGCGAATTATTGCATTTATTGCCACAACCAGGGCAAGGATTCCTGCTCCAAAGGCCTGTGGGAAAACCTCGAGGAACGCAAGGTTAAAAAATCCCCCACTGCGGTGAACCAGGCCGGTTGCCCGCTGGAGGAAAAAATCTCGGAAATGAACATGGTGAAGGCGCAGGGTTTCACCATCGGCGCGCTCGGCATCGTGACGGTGGATAACCCGATGTGCGCCGGAACCGGCCACCGCATCTGCAATGATTGCATGAAGTCCTGCATCTACCAGAAACAGGACCCGGTGGATATTCCGCAAATAGAAACCCGCTCGCTGAAAGACGTGCTGAACCTCCCATATGGTTTCGAGATTTATTCGCTGCTCACCCGCTGGAACCCGCTGAATTTACAGCGCCCGCTGCCGAAACCTCAATCAGGCTACAAGGTGCTGGTCGCCGGGCTTGGCCCCGCCGGGTTCACCCTCGCCCATCATTTGATGAATGACGGGCATATTGTCGTGGGCATTGACGGGCTAAAAATCGAGCCTGTCGCGAAAGAAATTTCCGGCGTGGATGCACTGGGTAAACGCCATGTATTCAAACCAATTCGCGAGATAAGCGAGATAAAAGAAGAGCTGGACGAACGCGTGCTGGCTGGTTTCGGAGGCGTGGCCGAATATGGCATCACCGTGCGCTGGGATAAGAACTACCTCAAAATCATCCGCCTGCTGCTGGAACGCCGTAACGAATTTTCAATGATCGGCGGCGTGCGCTTCGGCAGCAACATCACTTATGAACAGGCGTTTGAGATGGGCTTTGACCATATCGCGCTATGCATGGGCGCAGGCAAACCGACCGTTGTCGAAATGAAAAACCGCCTTGCGCGCGGCGTGCGCACCGCGTCCGACTTCCTGATGGCGCTGCAACTCACCGGCGCGGCGAAGAAGAACTCAATCGCCAACCTCACCATCCGCCTCCCCGTCGTGGTTATCGGCGGCGGCCTCACCGCAGTTGACTCAGCCACCGAATCAATGGCCTATTATCCAATTCAGGTGGAAAAATTCCTCAAGCGTTATGAAACGCTGGTAGCCGAACAGGGCGAGGATAAAGTCCGCGCGCGCTGGAGCGAGGAAGAAAAAGGGATCGCCGAAGAATTCATCGCCCATGCAAAAGCCCTGCGCGATGCGAAGAAGAACGGCAAAACCCCTGAACAGCTAATCAACGAATGGGGCGGAGTAACCCTCGCCTACCGCCGCACGATTCAGGATGCCCCGGCCTACCGCCTTAACCATGAGGAAGTTGATAAGGCATTTCAGGAAGGAATCCTGTTTGTCGGTAACGCAACCCCGACCGAAGTCGTGCTGGATAAATTCGGCCATGCTTCCGCTATAAAGCTAAAAATTGCCCCCCTTACATCCCCCCTATCAGGGGGGCAAACAAATAATCCATCCCCCCTATCAGGGGGGATAGAGGGGGGTGAAACTTCTGAAGAAAAAACCATCCCCGCCCGCACTATCATCATGGCGGCAGGCACTTCGCCGAACACTGTGGCCGCGCGTGAAGATGCCGAGCATTTCAAGCTGCATGACAAATATTTCGTGATGATCGACGAGAACGGCAACCAGCAGCAGCCGCAATGGGTTTCCAAGCCTACCAACTCCAACGTGCTGATGAGCATCAACGGGAACGGCAAGGCGGTCAGCTTCTTCGGCGACCTCCACCCCGATTATGCCGGAAACGTGGTAAAAGCCATGGGCAGCGCCAAACAGGGCTACCCGGTTGTTACAAAAATATTAAACCGCGCCAAACCTAACATTTTTTAACCACTCTTTAATTTTTAGCTGCCATAATGCCTTTAACAAGCATTAAGGGGCTGAAACTATGCTGGATTTACATACTTCAACACTTATTCACGCAAAAGGGCTGGTTGAGCATGCTCTTGGCAATATTGGCGGTGGTTATGCCAGTTCTGCCGAGATATCTACAGTCCCCGGCTCAAAATATTCTGTATTAAAACCGGAAGACCAGCAGCTTATCACTTCGCAAATTGATAAGCTTGTCCGCGCCAATGAAGGCTTGCAAAGCAACTCAATCTGGGGCGAGGCAACGGCAAAGCTGAATATCGAAACCTATGTCCAGAACGCGCGTGAGACCTTAAGCGGCAGCATAGATGCATTAAGGGAGCAGGCGCAATCCGTCCAGAACGGCAAGAATAATGAGCCTTCGGGTTATTCCAGATAGGCGAAAACCTGAAAATTTACCCGTAATTTCCTTGCATCAGGCGGCGGTTTGCCTTATATTCCGTGGCCATGGACCCGCAGGAATTTTTCGCAAAAATCAATGAGCAGCTTCGCGCCACCGTGCATGATGTCGTGCGCCTTACGCCGAACATCATCGAGGTCATCGTGAAAGCCCCGCTTGCAGCGAATAATTTCCAGCCCGGCCAGTTCTACCGCCTGCAAAACTATGAAGCATTCGCCCCGGTCGCGGCGGACGGCACCACTCTGGCTATGGAAGGTTTGGCCTTAACCGGAGCATGGGTTGACAAGGAACAGGGTTTAATGAGCACTATCGTGCTTGAAATGGGCGGAAGCTCAAACCTTTGCGCGCATCTTAAAAAAGGCGAACCGGTTGTTTTAATGGGGCCGACAGGCACCCCGACCGAAATCCCCGCGCATGAAACCGTGATGCTGGTTGGTGGCGGTCTGGGCAACGCGGTGCTGTTCTCGATCGGCAAGGCTTTACGCGCAGCGGGCAGCAAAGTGCTTTATTTCGCGGGCTATAAAAAACCAGCCGACCGCTATAAAATTGAAGAAATTGAAGCCGCTTCGGACGTGGTTATCTGGTGCTGTGACGAACCTGCCGATTTCGCGCCCAACCGCCCGGATGACCGCTTTTTTACCGGCAACATCGTGCAGGCCATCGAAGCCTATGCGAAAGGTGATCTGGGCGAGCAGAAAATCAATACGCAGGATGTCGAGCATATAGTCACCATCGGCTCCGACCGCATGATGGCGGCGGTTGCCTTTGCTCGCCACAACCAGCTTAAGCAATATCTCAAGCCCGGCCATATCGCTATCGGCTCCATCAACTCGCCTATGCAATGCATGATGAAGGAAATTTGCGCGCAATGTCTCCAGCGCCATGTCGACCCGGAAACCGGCAAGGAAAGCTTCGTCTATTCCTGCTTCAACCAGGACCAGCCGCTTGATTGCGTGGATTTCAGCTTCCTCAACGAACGCCTGCGCCAGAACGGTTTGCAGGAAAAACTCACCTCGCTGTGGATAGAGCGTTCACTGCAATCCCTTGGCCTTAAGGCGCAAAACGCGGCATAGGGCGAGCTTCAAGGCATAATGTAACATTAATTTAACACCGCTGTAACACCCTGTTCACAATACTTCATTATCTTCATCCGATGGATGAAGCCATAAAGCGGCTGCCTATTCTTTTATGGGATGTTGAAATAGAGCTTCCCGGCGAAATTTCATTGCTTCTTTACAGGGCATCCCGGAACCCGAATATTGAAGGCTCCGAACCGGCACAATTAAATAAATTTTTGAGTCAGGAACCTTACACCAGGCTTTCACCATACCATCTAACGGTTCTGTCAAGGTTTTATGATGAGGCAGAGGAAATTGCGGCAAGCGGCAATATAGATTTGCTCCATTATTTTGCCAACCTTCCTGATGCACATATAGGCATCAAACAAGAGCCGGAAAGTAATCTCACGGATGGGCGGAAAAAATTCAAAATGGGAGAAGCTGTATATGGTGAATATGAAGATGGCGAAGAAATAAAAATCTCACACGGCATAAATCTTTACTTCCCCGGCTATGCCGAATCCTGCACCGACAACACGCTGGCTCATGAAATAGCCCATCATCTTGACGGAATAGGAGCCAATCTGCTTTCGAACAGCGCCTTGTTCAGAGTGGCATTACTTGCCGAATTCCATCAGACTAATCATTCCGGGGAAGGGTATTTTTCACGGTTCGGTGAACAGTTCCGCCGGTCATGGCTTTATGAGGATAATCAAATCGCGGAAGAATTATTTGGCGATATGGCAGCGGATTTTTATACGGGCAGAATGCCCAAAGATTCAATGATAGCGGCTTTCTTTGAGAAAGTGGCTGGTTGTGCTCTGGAAATATATCTGGAATCACCGCCGGACGGTAAAAAAATCGGGATTCTTAAGGAGGCTCTGGGGTCACACTGGGTACAACACCACCATCTTGGAGGTTTTACAAATGCAGGTAAGGTAACCAGCGAAGACTTCCCTGAAAAATACGCCAATGCTTGTAACAGCTTTGCCGCGGCCATCAAAAACCGCATCGAACATGGGTATAGCCTCAACCCCGGAACCGCCCGGATCCAGCAGGAATTCCACCAGCACTATGAAGCAATCGAACGAAAGCTTCTCCGGCACCATTATGGCTCCGGCCACCCTGAGAACAGTTGGCAAAACCGTATGGAAAAATCCCTGCCTGAGATTGATTCAAGAGAATTATAGGAAATTACCCTCTCCTGAATGGCCTACTTAATTCTCCCCCCTATCAAGAGCACCCCTCTCCTCATAGGAGAGGGAGCTACAGTGCTACAGACCACAGACTATCTCCCAAACGCCACAAAATTACCATTCTTCCAGTCTGCGCTTTTGGCATAGGTGAATTCCTCGCCTTCAGGCGTTTCCACCCTGCCCCCGGCTGATTGCAAAATCGCCTGCCCTGCCGCCGTGTCCCACTCCATCGTCGGGCCGAAGCGCGGGTAAATATCTGCCTTGCCCTCCGCCAGCACGCAGAATTTGAGTGAGCTTGAGGCGCTGCTCCATTTAAGCGCGGGATAGGTTTTCTGCAATTCCTCGATATAATCCTTGGTCACCGGGTCAAGGTGGCTGTGGCTTGCGACCACCACCACATCCTGCTCCGGGCATTTGCGGGCGCGGATTTCGTTGCCGTCCTTAAAGGCGCGCGTGCCGTCGCCGTAATACATCTCATTGCTGACGGGGATGTAAATAACGCCCATTCTGGCCTTTTTCCCCTCGACAAGGCCGATATTTACGGTAAACTGGCCATCCCTGCGGATGAAGCTTCTTGTGCCGTCCAGCGGGTCAACCAGAAAGAAGGAATCAGCCCCCTGCGCGGGTTTTGCCCCTTCTTCCGAAACAACGGGGATATTCGGGAAATGCCGGTTCAATTCGGAAACGATGTATTTATCAGCCGCGATATCCGCTTCTGTCACGGGCGACTTATCTTCCTTGCGGGTTAGGTCATAGCCGGTTTCATAATACCCCAGTATTATCTTTCCCGCTTGCCTTGCAATCTCTGTTAATTTAATAATATCCACCAATTTCAACCTCAATTCCAGATTTTGATCATGTCAAAAAACCTAGCGTACAAAACGGAACAAAACAATAAAAAGCGCCCTAAGGCAGTTGCGGCGAAAAACCCTTCCCCTGAGTTCAATGAATTCCTGAATTCGTTTTTCTCGCCTGCGGGCGGCACAGCGGCGAAAGCCGGCCTTCCTGTTGAAAAAGCAAAAGAAGCTTTTGCGTTTTTCCGGACGCGCGAACCCGGCAAGCCAAAGGTTGAAATTTCCCTGCCGGAAGATGACAAGCGCCCGCGCACCATAATCAAGGTCCTGAACAACGACAAAACCTTCCTTGTCGATTCCGTGATCGCGGAGATCACCCGCCAGAATTTCCGTATCTATGAGATTTTCCACCCGGTATTGCGCGTCAAGCGCGATGCCTCCGGCAAGTTCAGCAGCTTCTCGGCAACCGGTCAGGATGAATCGCTGATCTATCTTGAAATAAGCTCCACCACCAAAGCCCAGCAGAAAGATATCCTGACAGCCCTTGGCAAAGTGTTTCAGGCGCTTTACGCCACGGTGGATGACTGGCACAAAATGCTCGGCAAGGTGCAGGAGGCAATTGTTGCCCTTAATAACGACGTGATGGGCTTCGAGGATGAAGAAGTTACCGAAACCATCGACTTCCTGAAATGGATATCCGACAACCATTTCACCTTCCTGGGTTATGCGAATTATGACCTCCAGCAAAACTCCGACAAGTTAAAACCGGTCGTGAATTCCGGGCTTGGCCTGCTCCGCTCCCAGCTTGACGGCTCGGCGGAACTGCTCAGGGAATTAAGTTCCACCAACAAATCGCAAATGCTGGAGATCACGAAATCCAACACCAAGGCGCTGGTTCACCGCAGCGTGTTCATGGATGTGATAAGCGTGAAGAAATTCAATTCCAACGGCAAACTCACCGGTGAGCACCGCTTCTTCGGCCTGTTCGCTTCCAGCGCATATTACCAGACCACCAGCCAGATTCCGGTCATCCGCCAGAAGGCGAAATACGTGCAGGAAAAATCGGGCTTTATCCGCAGCAGCCACTCGGCGAAAATCGCGCAGCTCATCCTCGACGCTTACCCGCGCGACGAAATTTTCCAGTGCAGCGCCGAACAGCTCCTTGAGAACACGCTTTCCATCCTTAAGCTTTCCGAGCGCCCGGATGTCGGCTTCTTCGTCCGCCGCGACAGGTTTGACCGCTTCCTTTCCTGCCTTATCTTCGTGCCGAAAGAAAAATTCGATACTTCCATGCGTTTCAAGATTCAGGCGATTCTGGAAAAAGCCTTCAACGGCACGGTTACGGAATATTACACCCAGATAACCGACTCCCCGCTTTCGCGCCTGCATCTTATCATCACCCCGAATAACGGCATTGCGGATTATAACCTGACCGAGCTTCAGCAGAAAATCGCCGAGGCCGCGAATCTATGGTCGGACGAATTGCTCAATTACCTCAACAGCGAACTGGGCGAACGCAAGGGAACCGAGCTTGCCATAAAATATGAGAGCGCCTTCCCTAAGGATTATATAGCCACCCATACCGGCAAAAACGCGGTGTTCGACATCATCAAGATAGAAAGCGCCCTCGCCGAAAACAAGATACAGGTTGAATTCTACCAGCAGCCGGACGACGTTGTGGCCGGTATCATACATCTTAAGGTTTATAACCCGCTCAGCGCGATTTCCCTTTCCGACATCCTCCCGGTGCTGGAAAATATGGGCTTGCGCGTGCTCACCGAAAAACCATATACAACCCGGCCTGCGGGAACGGAAACCGTCGTCCGCCTGCGTGATTTCCAGACACAGGTAATGAACGGGCAACAGGTAAACATCAGCGAAGTGAAGAAGATTTTTGAAACCGCATTTGAGAAAGTCCTCGGCGGCGAAATCGAAAATGACCAGCTTAACAAGCTCGTCCTTTATGCTAACCTCCCTTGGCGCGATGTTGTTCTCCTGCGCGGTTATTCGCGTTATTTAAGGCAAGTCGGCCTCAAACTCGGCCTGCCTTTTTTCCTTGATACGCTCGCGGCGCAGGCTTCAATCTCGAAAGACCTCGTGCGCCTGTTCCATGAGAATTTCGACCCGGCGCTCAAGAAACGCAACCCGCAAAAAATCATTTCGGAAATTGAGGAAAAACTCGCGAACGTATCAAACCTCAACGAGGACCGCGCCTTCCGCCGCTTCCTTGATACTATCCGCGCGACCATCCGCACCAATTTCTTCCTCAATAAAAACTATATCTCCTTCAAGTTTGACGCAAAGCTCGTCCCTGACCTGCCGCTCCCGCACCCGCTTTATGAAGTGTTCGTTTACAGCACCGAGGTTGAAGGCATCCACCTCCGCGGCGGCACGGTTGCGCGCGGCGGCCTGCGCTGGTCTGACCGCCATGAGGATTTCCGTACCGAGATTCTCGGCCTGATGAAAGCCCAGATGGTGAAGAACTCGGTTATCGTTCCCGTCGGCTCCAAAGGCGGCTTCGTGGTGAAAGCGCAAGCGCCGGAAGACCGCGACGCGAAACTGAAACAGGGCATCGAATGCTATAAAACCTTCCTGCACGGCATCCTTGACGTTACCGACAACATCGTGAACAACAAGATAGCCGCCCCGAAAAATGTCGTGCGCAAAGACTCCGACGACCCTTACCTCGTTGTTGCAGCCGATAAAGGCACTGCCACATTCTCGGACATCGCGAACGGTATTTCGGCGGAATACAAGTTCTGGCTGGGCGACGCGTTCGCATCCGGCGGCTCAGCGGGTTATGACCATAAAGGCATGGCCATCACCGCGCGCGGCGGCTGGATCTCGGTTATGCGCCACTTCCGCGAGATCGGCATCGATACGCAAACGCAGGATTTCACCGTGGCAGGCGTCGGCGATATGGCCGGTGACGTGTTCGGCAACGGCATGCTCCTTTCAAAACATATCCGCCTTGTCGCGGCGTTCAACCATATGCATATCTTCCTCGACCCTAACCCGGATGCGGCGAAATCATATATTGAGCGTGAGCGCCTGTTCAAACTCCCGCGCTCAAGCTGGGAGGATTATGGCAAAAAACTCATCTCCAAAGGCGGCGGCATTTTCAAACGCTCCGAGAAAACAATCAAGCTCACACCGGAAATTAAAGCCGCGCTTTCCATCAGGGAGAATGAACTTTCGCCTGACGAGCTTATCCGCGCCATCCTCAAATCACCGGTTGACCTTCTGTGGAACGGCGGCATCGGCACCTATGTCAAGGCCGAGTCCGAATCCAACCGCGATGTGGGCGACAAGAACAATGACAACCTGCGCGTCAACGGCGGCGAGCTGCGCTGCAAAGTAGTGGGTGAAGGCGGCAACCTAGGCTGCACCCAGCTTGGCCGCATCGAATACGCCAAACGCGGCGGGCGCATCAACACCGACGCGATTGATAATTCCGCAGGCGTTGACTGCTCCGACCACGAGGTGAACATTAAAATCGCACTTGCCGCAGCAGTTGAGAAGAAAAAACTCAACCTCGCCTCGCGCGATAAGCTGCTTGAAAAAATGACGGATGATGTCGCCGCGCTCGTATTGCGTGACAACTACCTGCAAACCCAGGCACTTTCGGTTTCCGAATATCAGGGCTTAAGCCGCGTTGAATCGCAGCGCGCGCTCATCCACCAGCTTGAGAGCATCGGGCTGCTCAACCGCGGGATCGAATACCTGCCGGGCGATGAGGAGATCAGCAAACGCCTCACCGCGAAAAAAGCGTTCACGCGTCCTGAACTTGCGGTGCTTCTCGCCTACAGCAAGATCTGGATTTACAATGAATTGCTGGCTTCCAACCTGCCGGACCAGGAATATTTCAAGCATGACCTCATGCGTTACTTCCCGGCAGAAATGCAAAAGAAATACAGCGCGGAAATTGAAGGCCACAAACTCCGCCGCGAGATTGTCGCGACCTTCGTTACTAACTCGATCGTGAACCGCGCGGGTTCGACTTTTTTCCACAAGGTCATGCGTGATACCGGCTTAAGCGCGGCGGATATTGCCCGCGGTTATACGGTTACGCGCGACGCGTTCAAACTGCGCGATTTGTGGCAGGAGATCGAATCGCTCGACAGCAAGGTGGATTCCAGCCTGCAATATGAGATGTATGTGCAGATAAGCAAATTCGTGGAGCGCTTCACGTTATGGCTGCTGCGCAACCTGCCGCAACCGCTGAACGTTGAAAAAGCGATAAACGAATATGCAGGCGCGATTGAGGAGTTCCGCAGGAAATTCGATTCAATCATCAACAAAACCCTTGCCGGGCAAATCTCCGGGCAAGTTGACGCCCTCACCTCGAAAGGCGTTCCTGCCGCACTCGCGAAAAAAGTCGTCAGCCTCGATGTCCTCGCCTCCGCTGGCGATATCGCTCTGGTTTCCAAAGCCAGCAAACAACCGGTAGCGGTTGTGGGGAAAATTTACTTCCAGGTCGGCGAACGGCTAAAATTCACCTGGCTCAAAACCGCCGCGCAGGAGCTTCCGGCAGAAACCTACTGGCAGCGCCTCGCGATCTCCAACCTCACCGATTCACTGTTCGACCAGCAGCGAAAAATTGCCGCGGAAGCAGTCAAATGCGGTAAGACCAATTGTTTTGAGCAATGGCTGAAGCAGAACGCCGCCGCGCTGGAACGCCACGATAAATTGATTCACGAGCTAAGGACATCCGGCCAGTTCGACCTCGCGATGTTCGCCGCTGCCGTGAAACGCATCGAAACGTTAACTGTTTAGTACCTAGAACCAAGAGTCCAGAGTCAAGTTCCACCTCCCCCATCCCCTCCTGATAGGAGGGGAGAATTGTAGCTCCCTCTCCTATGAGGAGAGGGTCGGGGTGAGGTGCCAAACTACAGACTACAGACCACCAACTACAGACTAATAACCGCCATAGCGGCAAAAAATTCCTGCGCTAACGGAATCTTAACTTTCCTCATCCACAATGATGGTATGAGTAAAGATAACATCATCGCAATCGCAAGCGGCAAAGGCGGTGTGGGGAAAACATGGATTTCCAGCACAATCGCCCATGTTTTCGGCAATTCAGGCCGCAAGGCGCTGCTTTTCGACGGCGATATCGGCCTTGCCAATGTGGACGTCCAGCTCGGCGTCGCCCCCCAGCATGATTTAAGCGATGTTTTCGCCGGTCGCGTGTCGCTTAAAGAAGCGATCACCAATTACAAAAACGGCAAATTCGACATCATCGCCGGGCGTTCCGGCTCCGGCAGCCTTGCCAACCTTCCTGTCGAGAAAATCCAACAGCTTGGTCTGGAGCTTGAAAAACTCGCGAAAGATTATGATACCATCCTCCTTGACCTCGGCGCTGGCGTTGAGCAACAGGTGCAGGCAATGGCGAAACTCGCCCGGAAATGCCTCGTCGTCATCACCGACGAACCCACCTCGCTGTACGACGCCTATGCCTTCATCAAGATCATGCGCTTCACCAACATTGACACCGAAGTGCAGGTTATCGTGAATATGGCCGAGAACCAGCGCGATGGCATGAAAACCTTCGCCAACTTCCAGAACACCTGCGAGAATTTCCTTAAATTCTCACCGAAACTGGCGGGAATCGTGCGCAAAGACCCGAAAGTGAAGGACGCTATACGCTCCCAGAAACCGCTTTTGTTGAAAAGCCCGAAATCCATGGCCGGGGCGGACATTGCCGCACTCACCGTAAAACTGATGACAAAATAACGCTTCCTTAACCTTTCCCCAGTAAAATCAATCACATGGATAGCTTCATACCACCTACAGGGGGGGTAAATCCGTCGCATCTCAACATGCAGACGATGCTGTCTGACACCCAGAATAATAACTCCGCCGCCATGTCACGCATCCCGCTGGGGACGATCGTCACCGCCGTGGTCGCGGGGAGCGACAGGAACGGCAACCTCGTCGTCCGCATGGGCGGGAATGACATAATCCTCAATAACCAGCTCCAGCTTGCGAAAGGCGCAACCATAGAGCTTAAATTCAACTCGATAAGCGGCTCGATCTCCGCACAGCTATTAAGCGTTGACGGCAAGCTGCCGCCCACCCAGCCGCAGCAGGTGCAAGGGCATCTTGACCACGGGCAGATGAAACTGATGACCGTGCTGCCGCAAGGCACGGCAAAACTCGCCGAGCCGCTATTGCAGAACCCGCCGCTCCACCGCGCCGATGCGGTGAACGTTACGCTGGGCAACAACAACGCTTCCTCTGCGCTTAAGGCGATCGTGATCGCGCCTTCACCGGAGATAATGCAGGGATTGCGTTCCCTTGTCTCATTGCAGGAAAACCAGGGTGCGAATTCAAAACTTCTTTCCTCAATGCCCTCAGTGCTTAAGGCAGGGACGGAAGTGAACCTTAAAATCACCGGCTCGACCATGCCGAACACGCCGAACCAGTCGCTTTCGCCGGACCAGCAGAAAGTGGTGACGGAAAACCGCGTACTCGGCAAACAGGACTGGATGACGCAAGCCAACAACCGCGATTTCAACCCCGGCATGAAACAGCTTCCATCCGGCAATCTGCAGCTTAACGGGATGGTGATCGACGCAAAGCCGAACGGCGAGGTGCTGGTTGATTCCAAGCTCGGCAAAATGCTGGTGCAGGGCAACGCGCAGCACAGAACCCTTACGCGCGGAGCCATGCTCACGCTTGAACTTACCGAATTCGGCAAGCTTCCATCGGCGGATGGCAACGCATCTTCTTCGGCCTTGCGTAACCTTACGCAATCATGGCCTGCCCTGCGTGAGCTTATGGCATATATGCACACGCATGGCAGCGATAATAACCCCGGCAAACTAATGCTCACCGATTCCGCGCTCGCTGGCCGCATGGCCGCCTTTATGGATGCGGTGAAAAAGAATGACATCGGGCGCTGGGTTGGAAGGAGCTTTATTGATTCGCTGGGCGATGAACTCGGTACGCAGATATTAGGCAAGCTTCGGGGCGATTTCTCGGCGCTGCGCCAGATGTTCGCCGAGCCTAACCAGCAGGGCTGGATGAACCTGCTGTTCCCGGTATTCGACGGCAAGGAGCTGCATCAGGCGCGGCTTTCGATAAAAGACCTGCCGGAGCATAAGAAAAAGGACGAAAAGAAAACCGGCACAAGGTTCATTGTCGAAATTGAAACGACCTATTTCGGTGAATTGCAATTCGACGGGCTGGTGAAAAACAGTGAAGGCAGGAATTTTGATTTGATTATCCGCGGCAAGAAGGAAATGGATGACGAGGTCAAAAACGAGATCCGCCAGATATTCATCACCGCCTCGGAGATAACCGGCTTCAAAGGCGAGCTTCAATTCGCCACCATGCGCGAATTCCCCATTAGCCCCTTCGAGAAAATGCTCGAAAAAGACATAAACGACAGCATCAAACACGAAGGATTCGAGGTTTAGACCGCCTTTAGTTAAAATTTCTTAATTTTCTATTGAAATCGTCTTATCGCCCGTGCTATCTTGCCGCGCATGCAAAGACATGTCGCAGTCGAGCTCTTGGATAAAGCTTTATATGATTTCATCAATGGTGTGGATATAACCCCGCGCGCGCAGGAGATCAGCAACATCCTTACCGATGATAACTGCGCTGCATTTTTTACAATCGCATTACAAATCGATGAAAGCTACTTACGTTCAATGATGGATATGTCATTGAAGATAGGCGGTAAGGATTTAGCTCACCACTTACTTATATCAGGCCGTTTACTAGGGAGTTATTCCAGAGATGGCGATAATGAAAGTATCATATCGCTCAGGAACATCACCTACGAAATTGGCGGAGCAGCTCTTTTCATCCGCATGTTTGTAGCAAGCAATCCTTTCGCAGAGGCAGCGAAATGGAATCATCTGGAAACTATAAAGCTGCTTCGGGATATGGCCGTTGAGGCTGGCGGTAATAAGCTGGTTTGCAATCTGCTGAAATATGACAAATGCGTTGCCTTTCGATCTGCGCTTTATGAAGAACCCAGCCTTGAAACTCTCAAGCTTATGCGGAGCATTGCTCTTGAAGCGGGCGGCACGAAGCTGTTACAACTCATATACCGCGCCAATGACTATGCGATATGGGATATTGCCAACAATTTTATGATGGCGGAGCCTGCCGCCTTTATGGCAGCAGATGAATTAGCGCCTGTGGGATTGAGAGAGAAAGCAGGAAAGCAGCTTGAATTACCCAACTGCAGAAGGGGCTTATTAGCAGACGGGTTACCACAAAGTGTTTTTGCCGATTCCCTCAGAGAACGCTATGGTGCTGAAGGGCAGGTTTTTGAATTCAGCGCCATTTGCGCTTTCGGGTACAAGATAGATGCACTATTGCTCCGGAAACACTCTGACTTTAACATTACAGATATCATATCCCGCCATCACTATAACGGCAAACCTGTGGTTCGGGATGGCAATGTAAACTGGATAGCCCTTCACAAAGCCACGCAGGACATCACCCATAAAGACCTGCAAGGATCCCAGGATACGGTAACGGAAGTAGTGCGCTACGTTACGAATTATATTCTCGCCACCAGATATCTCAGAAAAGATGACATAATCGGGTTATGCGAAACCAGCAATCATCCGGAAGATTACATCGATACACAGGAAAGAGCCAGCGATAAGGTCACGAAATATTTCATGCAGAAGAGCCTTAACCAGCTTGTGCAGATATCAAACCGCTGGCACAAGGTGCGCTCCCGCCTGATAAGAAGCGCCGATGACCAGTCCACCTTGCGGGATTTTGCCATGGAAGGAAGCTGGCACCAGACCCTTCCCGGCAAAGAGATAAAAGTCACTCTTCCGGGGATGGAGGAATATAGCATCGTCAACCTGACCGAAGCCTATGAGTTGGATGAGGAAGGTATCGCGCTCGATCACTGCGCTTCCGATTATGTGAATGAATGTAAAACCGGCTATCAGGTTTTCTCCATCCGCAGGAACGGCGAACCGCAAACCACTATGGGTTTCAATCTTGAGAATGAGAAACTCACGTTAGGCCAGAATTACGGCTACCACAACCGCGCACCGAGCGCAGATGAAAAAACAATAGAACGCTGGTTTATAGAAGGAATTGAAAACGGCATCATCCCGATCGACCTGAGCAAAACCGGCGAAATACCAACGGATACGCAACTCAGCAATTTTGAGAATGAGATCGGCATAAAATGGGAAAACATCACTCAGGAAAGGCTCGATGCAAACCTTGTAAAATTAATGCGCATCAGTCGCGGCCACAATTATATGTTCGGTGATGAGAACAAGAACATAACCACTGTTGAAGAATTTATCCGTAATATGCAAAAAGCGCTAACTCCGCCAGCTCCCGCAATTCATCAACCGGCAGCCAACACCCCTTTACTCGCCGCCTCTGCGGCTAAAACCGCGTAGCGCCACCTCATCCATCTTCTTGATCTCAAGCTGTTTCAGGTGGTTGAAGCGCTCAAGTTCTTTCTGCTCCAGCGCGATCTCCAGTTTTTTCTGTTCGCCGAAAGCCTCTTGCAGTTCGTCGCGTTTCGCGTCGATAGCCTCCTGCAATTTCGCAATCGTGCGCAGCAGATCCTTCATCCGTTTGGTGGTTCTTTTTGCGTATTCGGCGAATGAGATCGCCACTTCAGGAAATTCCGTTGCCACCTGTGACTCGCGCTCAAGTTCCTTTTCCAGCCCGTCATGCTCGTCCTGCAGAACCTGCTGGCGCTCAAGCAGTGTGGCGAGTTCCTCGCGGATCCTGTCCACTTCGCGCTTTTGCAGCTTGATTAAAGTTTTGAGCGTTTTCATTCAGCCGCCGCGTTGTTTTCCCCTGCCGGTTCTTCCTCTTTTGGTTCCAGGATTTCCGCCAGCATTTTGTAGCCATCTTCCATTGAGGTGAATTCATTCGGGCGCTGCGACAGGAACCCTTCCAGCTTCGGGTGCAGCCTTATCGCCTCATCCACTTCCGGGTCGCTGCCCTTCTTATACGCGCCGAGGCGGATCATCTCCGCCATATCCTCATAGGTCGAAAGCAATTGCCGCCCTTTGATGACAATACGGTTTTCCTCATCGGTATTGCAATGCGGAAGCATACGCGAAACCGATTTCAGCACATTCACCGCCGGGTAACGCCCACGCTCGGCGATTTTTCGCTCAAGCACGATATGCCCATCAAGGATACCGCGCACCGCGTCGGCCACCGGCTCGTCATGGTCGCCACCCTCCACCAGCACGCTGAACAGCCCGGTAATATTCCCCTTCTGGGTTCCCGGCCCCGCGCGTTCCAGCAGCTTCGGCAGTTCCGCAAATACGGTCGGCGTATAACCTTTCGATGTCGGCGGCTCACCTGCGGAAAGCCCAATCTCACGCTGCGCCATCGCAAAACGCGTTACCGAATCCATCATGCACAGAACCTTTTTCCCGCGGTCACGGAAATATTCCGAGATCGCCAGCGTCACATAAGCCGCATATTTCCTCATCAGCGCCGATTCGTCGGAGGTCGCAACAACAACAACCGAGCGCTTCAAGCCTTCCTCGCCGAGATAATCCTCGATGAATTCCTGCACCTCGCGCCCGCGTTCGCCGATCAGCCCGATAACGTTAACATCCGCGTCCGAAAAACGCGCTATCATTGACATCGTCATCGATTTACCCACGCCGGAACCCGCGAAAATACCCATCCTCTGCCCGTCGCAGCACGGGGTGAAAGTGTTCAGTACGCGCACGCCGAGGTCGATTTTCGGGCCGACGCGCTGGCGCTTGCTCGCCTGCGGGGGCGACGCCTTTAACGGATAGCTCTCCAGCCCTTCCGTCAGCGGGCCTTTATCGTCGATCGCCTCGCCGAAAGAGTTAATAACCCTGCCCAGCCATTCATCACTGGGGTGGATAACGCTTTCTGCGTCCGCCAGTTCAACCTTGTTGCCCACGCCGACGCCCTCCACGCTGGTGAACGGCATCATCAGCGCACGGTCTTCCACGAAGCCGACCACCTCGCACACCACCGGCTGGCCTGTACGCGGCAGCACCTTGCAGCGCGAACCGATGCTTAAGAATTTGGAAAGCCCCATGCATTCCACCATCAAACCAGAGACCTTGGAGACCTGCCCGTAATATTTAACCGCCTCAACCTGCCCGATTTCCCTTATTAACTGTTCCATACCTGTTCCTGTGTCCCCGAAAATTCCGTGAAAAACCTTAAACCTTCCACTAATCCATTAAAAAATGTGGCTTTTTAACCCTAATCCAGAAAAATTAACAAAATGTTTAAGCTGGGAAATTTTTTCCCTTGATTCTCATTCTGACACTAATAACTTAAAAATCCGTAAAAAGAAAATTAACCTTTTACTTGTTTTTCCGCTTGTGATAGGTTAAATTAATAATTAACAGATTTTTAGTTTGTTAACTATTAATGCGATTAACTAATAAAATTAACAAGGAGCTTAATATGCGCGTATTGCTAGTAGAAGATGATGCATCTACCGCCCGCTCGATCGAACTGGCCCTTGCAAGTGAAGGTATTGTTTGCGATACGGTTGATCTTGGCGAGGAAGGTTTAGAGATTGGGAAAATTTATGATTACGATATCATCATCCTGGACCTGATGTTGCCGGACCTTGACGGTTACGAAGTCCTACGCCGCCTCCGCGCAGCAAAAGTTAAGACCCCTATCCTTATCCTTTCCGGCCTTTCAGCCCCAGACCAGAAAATCAAAGGTCTTGGCTTCGGCGCCGATGATTACCTCACCAAACCTTTCAACAAAGGCGAGCTGATTGCCCGCATCCAGGCAGTTGTGCGCCGCTCGAAAGGCCACTCCGAGTCGATCATCCGTACCGGCAAGCTTTCAGTTAACCTTGATACACGCACTGTTGAAGTCGATACAAAAGCTATCCACCTCACCAGCAAGGAATACGGCATTCTGGAACTCCTCTCCCTGCGTAAGGGTTCAACCCTCACTAAAGAGATGTTCCTTAACCACCTTTATGGCGGAATTGATGAACCGGAACTCAAGATCATTGACGTTTTCGTGTGCAAGCTCCGCAAGAAATTAACCGACTCTTCCGGCGGCGAGGATTATATCCAGACCGTTTGGGGACGTGGTTATGTACTGAAAGACCCTTCACGCAGCGCAGCGGAAGCTGCCGCTGAAGAAGAAGTCAGCGCGTAGTAAACTACAAGTAATGCAAAAAGCCCGCTCATCACCGGCGGGCTTTTTAGTTTTTTATTTTGCCCCCGTGCGGCGCTACTGCGCCTCCGATGGGCTGTTCGCTCCGCTCGCGCTCAGGGCTGGGCCGTTCTCCTGAACGGCTTATCGTTCAATTGCCGTACATACTCGTGTTTGCCTTCGCTTCGCTCGGAACCGTTCTCGCACTTATGTCATTCCCGCGCAGGCGGGAATCTTAATTAAAATCATTTGTAAAAACTGGACTTTTTGCTAAATAGTTATAATAAAGTTACCAACAAACACAAAAATCATATGCCAATAAAAATATTAAGTGAGAGCGAAGAGGTTCCGGGTATCAAATCATATCGATTCACCGTCACAAAATCTAAGCTTAGTGATGAGGAAATGCGGAATCAGCCCCCATTCGCCGAACTGGCGGATTTTGTTGAGAGGGAAAGGCTGAAAGTGGCATCGAAGCCAGATACACCACCCACAAAATCGAGATAATTGATTCCCATTGGCAAGCAATTAATATTCTTGTCGAAAGGCACAGGAAATAAATCCCACTCCCATGCAGTGACAATAACTGACACTGCCACTAACCAGCACCTCACCCCGACCTTCTCCTCACAGGAGAGGGAGCTATAATTCTCCCCCCTATCAGGGGGGACATAAGGGGGGTGGCCACTTACGACCTACGACTTATGACTTACGACCAATGCGACTTCCCCTTTGACCTTTCCCCTTTCCCCACATAATATCCCCCGCATGAAAAAGGTGGAAACAAAATATGCCGGGTTCTGGGTGCGCTTCCTTGCCTCCTCGCTCGACCAGCTGATTATCGGCATCCCGGTTTTCATCATGCTTGGCGAAATTTCGCCGCTATTCATCGACTATTCCGCAATCCGTGCCTCCGCCAATAAAGACCTCACGCTGGTGCAAAGCTTCATTGGCAACCTGATCTACCTTGAGATAATCGCCAGTTTCCTGTGGGCGGCGATCTTCGCCTATTGCTTCACCACGCGCTGGCAGGCCAGCCCCGGCAAGCGCATAATGGGCATATACGTCATCAAAGCCAATGGCGGCAAAGTGCCTTTCCTTGACGGGTTCCTGCGCTGCGCGTCGCTCCCTTTGTTCATGCTGCTGGTGCAGATCTTCGCCCGCGATGATATTTATAAACGGCTTGGCGAGCTTGCCGAACACCCGGAAAAATACAAAACGCTTGAGCAGATGCTTGCCTTTGTTTCCGGCTCGGAAGTTGTGGCGCAAAGCAGCATGGTTGCCTTCCTGCTCGGCGCGACATGGGTGGGAATGATCGCCTTCACCCGCCAGAAAACCGCCTTCCATGATATTCTCTTTGAGACGCGGGTCGTCTATGGTAAGCTTTAGCTGATAATATTTTTGCCCCCGTGCGGCGCTGCTGCGCCTCCGATGGGCTGTGCCTCCGGCACGCTCAGGGCTGGCTCGGCTACTGCCTCGCATCGTCATCGCGCACTTGATGCGCCATCCGGCAATTGGTGTTGTACCGAAATTACCAGCCGTGACAATATTTGTTTTTGTGTGTATATTGGAAAAATATGAAATTTAACTACTACAAAGAAACTGACTCGCTCTATATCGAATTATCCGAGAATTCGAGCGTTGATTCGCGCCCGGTTGGCAACGGCGTGGTGATTGATTTTGATGAAAGCGGAAAGATAGTCGGTATTGATATCGATTCCGCAAGCAAGGTTGCCAATCTCTCAAAATTTGAAATCTCAGGGCTTACGCAGCAACTCTAATGACAAACTCAAAACATCCTGAAACAGTTGCAATCCACGCGGGGCGCGAGCCTTCAAAAAATTTCGGCGCGGTGAACCCGCCGGTTTACCATGTCTCCACCATCCTGTTCGACAATTATGCTGATTTTAAAAAAGCCGAAACGGGAACCTTCAACGGCACCGCCTATGGCCGCCACGGGATGAAACCCGCCCGCCTGCTCGAAGAAGCGATCGCAGAGCTTGAAGGCGCGGATAAAGCCCTCCTCACCAGCTCCGGCCTTAACGCCATCGCCATCACCCTGCACGCATTGCTGAAACCCGGTGACCACGCGCTGATCGTCGATTCGGCCTATTCCCCCACCCGCATTTTCTGCGAGCAGGAGTTAAAACCGCGCGGGGTTGAGATCACCTATTACGACCCGCTCATCGGCGCAGGAATTTCAAAACTCATCCAGAAAAACACCAAACTTGTTTTCACCGAAAGCCCCGGCTCACTCACATTTGAAATCCAGGACATTCCCGCCATCGTGAAGGCAGCGCATAAAGCAGGCGCAATCGTCGCGCTTGATAACACATGGGCAACGCCTTTCTTCTTCCGCGCGTTCGATCACGGTGTTGATGTCAGCATCCACTCCGCGACGAAATATCTCGGCGGCCATTCCGACTTTTTACTGGGCATCATCAACTGCACCAAAGCAATTTATCCCGCGATTAAACGCAGCTATAAAAACTTCGGCATCAATGTCGGGCCGGATGACATAAACCTTGCCCAGCGCGGGCTTAGAACCCTGCACACAAGGCTTAAACACCACGAAAAATCCGCCCTCGAAATCGCCACATGGCTGGAGAAAAATCCCAAAGTTTCGCGCGTTCTGCACCCTGCGCTGAAATCCCATCCGGGGCATAAGATATGGAAACGCGACTTCACCGGAGCGAGCGGGGTATTTTCCTTCGTGCTGAAAAAAAACCTCAGCGAAAAGGAACTCGCCGCGAAGCTTGATTCGCTGTCATATTTCAAACTCGGATATTCATGGGGCGGATATGAAAGCCTCATCATCCCGGTGAATGCAAAACACATCCGCACTGCGACCAGATGGGCGCCGGAAGGCAGCGTTTTCCGTGTTTCCATCGGGCTGGAAAACGTGGATGACCTCAAGGCCGATTTAGAAAAACTGTTGTGATTAATTGAGTGCGGATAAGTAATCACTATGCTTCTCATTACCCTATCCGTTCTGTAGTGTTATTTAGGTGCGTTGTGATAAAACTGCACTAATCACAAAATTTCATGTGAAATAATTCAATTTGACGTTGAACGGAAAAGACTTCCCTTGCAAAAGCAATGAAGCAAAGTTTTAACTTGGGGTATTATGTTCACACAAGGCAGCAACCGCATATGCTCCCCTGAACTGCTTGCAAAAGTGGTTGATGTGCTCGACTCCGCTGTTTTGATAACCCGCTTCGGCAATCTGGGCCAGTTCGACCATAAGATCGTTTACGCCAATGCCGCCTTCACCCGCCTCACCGGATACTCCGCGAATGACCTCATAGGCCGCTCTCCTGATGTGTTATGCGACCCGCGCACCGGCGCGGAAAAAATGCTGGAGTTTTATTCTTCCTGCCGCCGCGGTGAAAACTTCTCGCTCGCGGTTGACAGTTTCCGCAAGCAGGGCGAAGGCTTCACGCTCAACCTGAGTGTCAGCCAAGTGCTGGACGACATGAACGGCGCAAGCTTCTTCATCGTCAATTGCCGTGATAACGCGCAGGAATCCGCGCAGCCACAGGCGGAGGCGCAAAACGAAAACCATCATTTCACTTTTGAAACCCAGGGAGCGGCCAACGGTTTCAATGTCAATGCCGCCAATGCGGAAACCGGCGGCTCGATATTGATAACCGCGCAAACCGCCGCCAATAAAACAGCAAACCTACAGGCTTCCGGCAACGCAATAGACGAGCCGATCAACGATATCCTTCGCCAGCTTAAAAAAGACCCGATTTTTTCACAGTCCTATTCCCTCACCGAGGAAGAACAGCAACGCGAGCTGGAGAATTTGCAGGCGCAGGCCAACGCGAAACCGACCGCCGAAATTGCCGACGAAGAGGCAATCGCGGAATATTGCAAAACCCAGTTCCTCGCCAATATGAGCCATGACCTCCGCACCCCGCTCAACGCCATCATCGGTTTTTCGGAAGTGATAAAAGACCAGCTTTTCGGGCCGATCGAAAACCCGCGCTATGTTTCCTATGCGCGCGATATCTACCGCAGCGGGCAGGAGCTTCTTACCACGATAAGCGAAATCATGGAGCTTTCGGAGATAAACCCGGAATCGGAAAAGCTTGAGGAGGAAAAACTCAATATCAGCGAAGTTATCGAATCCGTGCTTGATGTGCTTTCGCCAAAAGCGTTTGAATCCGATGTACGCATCACCAAATCGCTCGAAGCGAAAGACCTCCGCTTCCTCGGCGACCGCCGCAAGCTGAAACAGGCTTTCGCCGGGGTGCTCGGCAACGCAATCCGCTATTCGACGAAAAGCAGCAAGATAGAGATCACTTCCGGCATCAGCGACAAGGGCGATTTCAGATTGGTGGTATATGCCAAAACCGCAAATATCCTCGGCACCAAAAACGGCATCGGCTCGCTGCTCGGCACCATCACCAAAAAAGTCGAAAGCGAATACCCGGAAATTTCCCTCGCCCGCAGGTTCATCGAGGCGCATGAGGGCAAATTCAACATCTTCAATTCCGCAACCTCCGGGACTGAGATCACCATCACCCTCCCCGCCTCCCGCCTCAGCATGGAAAGCGATGGCAAGCGGCTTTTCAAAGTGATTAGCTAGTAGCTAATCGTTATCCGTTTCAGTTATTTGAAGTGTCTTGCTATGCTCGTGATGATGGAATGAGAGCGAGGCAGGAGCCGAGCCAGCCCTGAGCGTGCCGAAGGCACAGCCCATCTAAGCAGCAGGAGCTGCGAAGGGGGCAGAAAAAAATACTTGCAATTCAAGCAATTATTTATACTAATTTTGGTGCTATTAATTATTTTAATCCGAGAACATAAAAATCATGCCTGACCTGAAATTCACCCCCCACCAGCACCGCGAATATTTTATCGCCATGCGCCGCGGCGCGAGCGAATGGATTGACGATGTTTTTTCCGGCAATACGGAATTTTTCGCCGCGCATTACTGGGATTTGCTCAACGAGATGTGGTACACTGAAAAACCGGTTATGGTTTCGGACGCGCTGCGGTTCATGCGTTCAATCAAAAGCCCCTATACCGCGCGCAAATACCTCCAGAAGATGATTGACGAGAAATACGTGCTTGAGCGCAGGAACCCGAATGACGACCGCTCGGTGCTGGTTGAACTCGCCCCGGAAACCAAAAAAAGCATGGACAGGCATTTTGATAAATCCATCAGCCGTCTTTACGAAGCCGCCTCCAGCATCAAGGCGAAGGGTTGATTTAGTCGTCTGTAGCTTATCCACCTCCCCCATCCCCTCCTGATAGGAGGGGTGACATACTCCCTCTCCTATCAGGAGAGGGTCGGGGTGAGGTGCAAGGACGAAACCTCGAAATTCAGGAGTTCCTCTCTTCAACCACCACCATCGCAAACGCATAAGGATATTCATCACTGAGCGAAATATGCACAACCGCATCCCCCGCCCCTTCCACCGTGGCGAAAGGCTGGCCGGATTCATGGTTGCCGATAGTGATGTCACGAAAGCCAATCCGCCCGATACCGGTGCCGAAAGCCTTGGCGACCGCCTCCTTCCCCGCAAAACGCTTGGCGTAATGGGCGGCGGCTTTTGGCGAGTTTAAGTCAATGCGCTCGCTTTCATTGAACACCCGGCTCACAAATTTCCCGCCGAATTTCTCAAGCAGGTCTTCAATCCGCCTGATGTCCGTAATATCCGCCCCGATTCCGATTATCATAACTACCAAACCCCGTCATTCCGGCGGAGGCCGGAATCCAACCTGATTATGGCACGCATTCATCATACAAATCAAACCAGTTTGGATTATTTTCTTCAATAATCCTGATTTTCCATTCACGTTTCCACTCCTTTAGTTGCTTTTCTCGCGTAATAGCAGCTTCCATGGAGCAGTGTTTTTCATAATATACCAAGCTGGTGACATCATACTTGGCGGTAAAGCCCTTAATTGCTTTGCTTTTATGCTCATATACCCTTTTAGGCAAATCCGATGTAACCCCGATATATAAAGTTCCATATGGCTTGCTTGCCATTATATAAACATAAGCTTCAGGCATATTCACTCCCGTTTGATCCCGGCCTCCGCCGGGATGACATCCCATAACCGTCATTCCGGCGGAGGCCGGAATCCAACCCGATTATGACATGCATTTTTCTCCCACTGACACTCCCACTACCTTAACGCGCCGCATCCATCAGCGCGCGCATTTTCCGGATGGCATCCTCCAGCCCGGTGAATATCGCCTCACCGATCAAAAAATGGCCGATATTAAGCTCCGCCACCTGCGGAATGGCCGCGATATTCCGCACATTCTCGAAGTTCAGCCCGTGTCCGGCATGGCATTCCAGCCCAAGCTCCGCCGCCGCGTGCGCCGCCTTTATAATGCGCTCATGCTCGCCCTTTTTCCCGTGGGCATAGGCCCCGGTATGCAACTCCACCACCGGCGCGCCCAGCTCTTTCGCCGCGTTAAGCTGGCCGATATCCGCGTCAATGAACAGCGAAACCCGGATTCCCGCCGCACCCAGCTCATCCACATATCTTTTCAGCCCATCCTTAAGCCCCGCCGCGTCCAGCCCGCCCTCGGTGGTGACTTCCTGCCGCTTTTCCGGCACGATGCACGCCGCGTGCGGTCTGGTCTTCAGCGCAATCGCCAGCATTTCCGGCGTAGCGGCCATTTCAAGGTTAAGCGGCAATTCTATCTCATTCTTTAATCTTTCAATATCACCGTCGGAAATATGCCTCCTGTCCTCACGCAAATGCGCGGTTATGCCATCGGCCCCGGCGGTTGCGGCAAGCTGCGCAGCCCGCACCGGGCAAGGGTGGGAGCCGCCGCGGGCATTGCGGATTGTTGCAACATGGTCAATATTTACCCCCAAACGCAAAAAATTTGGCATAAAAAGCTTTAAAAATTAAATTTATTGGCTATTTATAACTCCCTTTTAAGGGAAAATGGAAGCGATGAAAAAGTATTTGTTCATATTTCTGGCTTTTCTGCTGACCGCCTGCGGCACGAACATGCAGCGCGGCTCTTTGAGTGACCGCGAGTATGCCGAACGGTACAGCGACAGCGACGATTTCTACGAAAGCCTGATGACCGAGCTGGCCTATACCGAAGACCAGAAGAACCTTATCGCCTTCGGCAAAGGGCTGCTCGGCTCGCCATATATTTACGGGGAGGAAGACCCTGGAACCGGCTTTGATTGCAGCGGTTTCACCCAATATGTATATGCCAACAGCCTTGATAAAAGACTACCGCGCACCAGCCGCGAAATGAGACTGGTCGGAACCCCTGTTTACAATAAGAATGATCTTGAAGCGGGAGACCTTGTATTTTTCAATTTACAGGGTAGAAATAGTTCCCATGTAGGGATATACATAGGCAATGGCAGGTTTTTCCATGCCAGCCCGTCTATCGGATCAATTGTAATAGGGAATATGAAACATGACTACTTCTCAAAGCGGTTTAGCGGCGCAAGAAGGGTTCTCAACTTCGCAGAACACCAGGGCTAACATCAAATTCAGCGTTGAACGCAGCGTATTGCTTAAGGCGCTCGCGCATGTGCAGTCCGTGGTCGAGAAACGCACCACCATCCCCGTGCTTTCCAACGTGAAGCTCGAAGTTTCGCAGGATTCGCTCAAGCTCACCGCGACCGATACCGAAATCGCCATCAGCGAAACACTCACGGTTAAAGCCGCGACGACAGGCGCAACAACCCTTTCCGCGCAAATCCTTTATGATATCATCCGCAAAATCCCCGAAGGGGCGGAAATCGAATTCGCGCAGACCTCCCCCGAACAGGTTGAGATCCGCGCCGGACGCTCGAAATTCAAACTCCTTTCCCTCCCGGTCGATACCTTCCCTTCCATTGACCAGGGCGATTTGCCGCATAAATTCGTGCTCGGCGCGCGTGACCTCAACGCGCTGATAGACAAGGTGCGCTTTGCCATTTCCAACGAGGAAACCCGCTATTACCTCAACGGCATTTACCTCCACACCGCGAAAGAGAATGACAGCGACGTGCTGCGCTCCGCGGCGACGGACGGCCACCGCCTCGCCCGCGTTTCCGTGGGAATGCCTGCCGGCGCACAGAATATTCCGGGCATCATCATCCCGAAAAAAACCGTCAACGAACTCAAAAAACTCGTTTCCGAGTTTTCTTCCGATGTGAAAGTCGAATTGAGCGAAGCTAAAATCATCTTTAATTTCGGCAGCATTATCGTCACCTCCAAGCTCATCGACGGCAAGTTCCCTGACTATGAGCGCGTTATCCCGAAAGATAACGACAAAATCCTCGAAGTTAATTCGCAGGCCTTCTTCGAGGCGGTTGACCGTGTTTCCACCGTTTCGCAGGAAAAAGCGCGCGCGATCAAGCTCGTCATCAAAACCGGCGTGGTGCAGATAGCCGCCGACAGCCCCGATGGCAGCACCGCAACCGAGGAACTTGAGGTAAGCTATTCCGCCGAGCAGATCGAAACCGGCTATAATTTCCGCTACGTGCTAGACATGATGCTCCAGATCGAAGGTGAAACCACCCAGTTCATGTTCGCCGACGCCGCCAGCCCCGCACTCGTCCGCGACCCTTCCGATGTTTCGGTGCTCTATGTAATCATGCCGATGAGGATCTGAGGTAATTTTCTGCCCCCTTCGGTGCTCCTGCACCTTCCGTCTTCGCCAAAGCTTCGCCGGACAGGCCGATGGGCTGTTCGCTCCGCTCACGCTCAAGGCTGGCTCGGCCTCCTGGCCTCGTTCGTCACCCCGCAACCTCTCCATGTTACCCCGCACCAACCTCTCACGTCACCCCGCGCTTGTCGCGGGGTCCGGTTCAAATGGCACCGCCAGTGCGAGCTTCGCTAACCGGATCGCGCAACAAGTGCGCGATGACGTTTACTTAACCCCCAAAACTCTCCCCCCTATCAGGGGGGAAATAAGGGGGGTGCTTGCGATAGTGGCAGTGACAGGTGTGAGTGCCGGTTTTTTCTCCCACTAACACTGTCACTCCCATTCTTAAGCACCTCACCCCAACCCTCTCCTCATAGGAGAGGGAGCTACAGTATCCCCCCTCCTATCAGGAGGGAAAAATATCTCTTTCTCCCCTCCTGATAGGGGCATTGTTTAGTTAATACTGTTGAGATTGAGGAGGTGTT
>CAZJFC010000006.1:54924-55474 GCA_964545245.1 uncultured Rickettsiales bacterium | reverse complement strand
CTGCCCCCGTGCGGCGCTCCTGCGCCTCCGATGGGCTGTGCCTCCGGCACGCTCAAGGCTGGCTCGGCTCCTGCCTCGCTCATCAATTCCCTAAAACCTATCCCCTAAAACCTATCCCCTAGAACCTAACACCTAGTGCCTATAGCCTAGTGCCTACTCCACATCCGCCGCGACTTTCAGCGAGATGATCTTATCAGGGTTTGCAGGCGGTTCCCCGCGCTCGATATTGTCAACAAATTCCATACCGCTGATAACTTTTCCCCATGCGGTATATGCGCCGTCAAGGAAAGCGGCTTTCTTGAAGCAGATGAAGAACTGGCTGTCGGCGGAATCAGGGTCGCTCGCCCGCGCCATTGAAACCGTGCCGCGCTCATGCGGTTCCTTATTGAACTCGGCTTTCAGTTTTTTGCCGCTGCCGCTCATCCCCGTCCCGGTCGGGTCGCCGGTCTGCGCCATGAAGCCCTCCAGGACGCGGTGGAACGGCACCCCGTCGTAGTAACGGTTGAGCGCGAGGAAGACGAAGTTGTTGCCGGTCTCGGGGGTGGCGTCC
>CAZJFC010000006.1:51944-54914 GCA_964545245.1 uncultured Rickettsiales bacterium | reverse complement strand
GCCGGTCTGCGCCATGAAGCCCTCGATCACACGGTGGAAGACGATTCCGTCATAAAACCCCTGACGGGCAAGTTCCTTGATACGCGCAACGTGTTTTGGCGCGCGCTCCGGGAGCATTTCAATAACAACGTTCCCATCTTTTAGCTGAAGGATAAGCTGGTATTCTTTCGGGTTCATTTTCTTTTCCTCGATCATTTGCTCCCATGCCGCAGCATTTGCGGCAACGGAACCGGTTAGAAACAGCGAAACAATTGCTGCATAAAGTTTTTTCATGGTCACCTCATTGGGCTTTCGCCCGGTTGAACTTATCTGTTTACGGTAGAGTGGAAATAAGCCATCAGCTCGCGGCGGACGTTGTTGGAAACAAAGCCGGAGATATCACCGTCATGCTTGGCGACTTCTTTCACGAGGGTTGAGGAAATATAGCGCGTATCTTCCGAAGCCGGAAGGAACACGGTTGCGATATCCGGCGCCATGCGCTTGTTCATATAGGCCATCTGCAGTTCATACTCAAAGTCGGAAGCGATACGCACGCCGCGGATGATGCGGGTTGCACCGTGTTTGCGCGCGAAATCAACCAGAAGGCCGCTGAATTCAATGACTTTAATGCGCGACTGGTCAAGATGAGCGATATCGTTCTTCACCATTTCGATGCGTTTTTGCGTGCTGAAAATCGGGTTTTTGTTGGTCGAGCTGTCTTCAACCACGGCAATGACAAGGTCATGCACCAGCATCAGCGAGCGCTCGATAAGGTCCACATGGCCTTTGGTTATCGGGTCAAAGGTGCCGGGATAGACACCGATTTTGGTTTGCAGTGCCGGCGGGACATTTTTCGCCTCAGGGGAGTCTTTAGGAACAACTTTTTTAGGTTTGAAGAACATGTTTTCTGCCTTTTGTTTTTGCTAGCAGCACATCATGGTGATGGGCCACGATTTACCTGTTATTATACGTAGTTTATAAAATTTATTTTTCAATGCTAATTTGACAATTTCCGCCAGATTGCAAAGCATGCGGCAGAGATGAAGCACTTATGCCGCCTGCCTGCCCCCTTCGCTTTCGGCAAAGCGCCTTTTAAGCTCCCTGCCGTAATCGAGCACCCCGG
Organism: uncultured Rickettsiales bacterium; assembly: GCA_964545245.1. Taxonomy (GTDB): domain Bacteria; phylum Pseudomonadota; class Alphaproteobacteria; order Rickettsiales; family 21-14-0-20-44-7; genus CAZJFC01. The sequence goes on along the minus strand of CAZJFC010000006.1, from coordinate 53,812 downwards.
CGAAAATGATGGTATATCCTGCAAGTTCGATGTTTTCTTCCGCTATCCTTTTAACCAGCTTGTAATATTTCTCGTCCATGACCGCCATCCAGTAGTATTTATTGCCGATAAGCCTTGAGAAGATCACCACCACCATAAACCCGGCTAAAAACAGGCCGCAACTGCGCGCTCTCAGGAATTCCGGCAGCCGGTTTTTGATTTCCGTATAGTTTTTGTAAAAATATATCCCATAGCAAAGCAGCACCGAATACATCAGCACCTTCCACGCGTCACCGAACAGGAGCCTGGTCAGGAAAAAATCCTGCTCGCGGATTGAGGCGCAGGCAAGCAGTGTAAAAATTGTTATGGTAATGCTTCTTTGCTCCCTGAAACGGCAGGCAAGCCGCGCCGTTATTACCATTCCGGCCAGCAATATAAGCGACTGCGTATACTCGATAAGGCTCTTTTCAAGGCTCAAATTATCCAGCGTATCAGGCGCGGTTCTCCTTAATTCCACAACGTAATACAGGCTCCCGCCCGCAATCAGGATAGCAATAAGCAGATACGCCACCATCCATAAAATTTCACCTGACAAACTATTATTTTTCATACAGTTACAACCTTATAGCATATCACCGGCAGCGCCAGTATGCGTGATTATCCCCCTGAACCTGTTCTAAGAATAAAGGCAATCACCAGCTTCCTATTCCCCGCTACCTGACTGGTTATTTGCTTCTTCGCCCGGCGCTGCGGAACCTGCTTCCGCGCTGCCTTCCGCTTCACCGTTTTCCCCCTCATCCTCGGCTTCTTCACCTTCGATGCTCTGTATACGGGTTGCCGAAACGACATGCTCGTCATCAGCGGTTTTGAGGATGGTCACGCCCTGCGTCGCCCTGCCCGCGATGCGGATATCCCTGACCGGGGTGCGGATGAGCTTGCCCTTGTCGGTCACGAGGATGATCTGGTCAGTTTCCGAAACCGGGAAGGTCGCGGCAACGTCGCCGTTGCGGTCTGAGGTTATGATGTTCACCACGCCTGAACCGCCACGCCCTGTAATGCGGTATTCATAAGCCGATGAGCGCTTGCCGTAACCGTTGCGGGTCATGGCGAGGATAAACTCCTCATTCGCCGCGTAATTCACGATCTTTTCCGCCGCGAGGGTTTTCAGGATTTCCGCGTCAACCTCACTCACCGCCTCAGGATTTACGGCGATTTTCATGCGCAGTTCCTCAGGGATTTTGAGGAAGGTATCGCGTTCTTCCATCGGGATTTCGGAACCTTTGAGGATGGAGATTGAAACAACTACATCGCCCTGGTTTTTGAGCTTCATGCCGCGAACGCCCGTTGAAGCGCGGCTTTTGAACACGCGCACCTCGTCAACCGGGAAGCGGATAGCCTGCCCCGAACGCGCGCCGAGCAGGATGTGGTCACTCGGTTTGCATGGGCGCACGCCAACCAGTTTTTCGCCTGCTTCCTCAAGCTTCATCGCTATCTTTCCGTTCGCGCGGATGTCCTTGAAGTCGCTGAGGTCATTCCGGCGGATATTGCCGCTGGTGGTAGCGAAAACGATGTTCATTTCATCCCACAAATTCTTGTCTTCCGGCATCGCCATGATGTTGGTGATGGTTTCACCCTCGGAAAGCGGGAACAAATTCACCAAAGCCTTGCCGTGCGAAGTCGGCGTGCCGACCGGCATCTGGTAAACCTTGGACGAGTACACCATACCCTTGCTAGAGAAGAACAGAACCGGCGTATGTGTATTCGCCACGAAAATCTTGCGGGTCACGTCCTCGTCGTCGCGCGCCGCCACGCCTATGCGGCCTTTGCCGCCGCGGCGCTGCGCGCGGCTATATCAAGCGCGTGCCGCTTGCGACATACCGCGCGCAGCG
>CAZJFC010000006.1:0-51934 GCA_964545245.1 uncultured Rickettsiales bacterium | reverse complement strand
CGCGAGGTATGTCGCAAGCGGCACGCGCTTGATATAGCCGCGCTGGGTAACGGAAACCACCATGTCCTCTTTCTGGATGAGCGATTCGATATCCTGCTCGAACTCGGCATCTTCAATCACGCTGCGGCGCGGATTGCCGAACTCATCGCGGATGGCGACAAGCTCACCGCGCAGGATCCCATAAAGCTTTTCACGGCTGCCAAGGGTTTCGAGGAAATCCTCGATCTCGACCTTAAGCCCTTGAAGTTCACCATTAATTTTCTCTTTTTCCAGACCGGTAAGGCGGGAGAGTTTCATCTCAAGGATTGCCCTTGCCTGCGTGTCGGTGAACTTCACGCGGCCATTATTCACATCATTGCCGACTTCATCGACAAGTTTGATGAGCGCTTCAACATCGCCAGCCGGCCAGTCGCGCTTAAGGAGTTCTTCACGCGCTTCGTTCGCGTCTTTCGAGCCGCGGATGATTTTGATGACTTCATCGATATTCGCCACCGCCAGCGCAAGGCCCAGCAAGATATGGGCGCGGTCACGGGCTTTGTTGAGAAGGAAGGTGACGCGGCGGGTGATGACCTCCTCGCGGAATTTCACGAAACACTGGATGACATCAAGGATATTCATCAGCTTCGGCCTGCCGTTATCAAGGGCGAGCATGTTCACACCGAATGATTTTTGCAGTTCGGTGTTCTTAAAGAGCTGGTTCACCACAACATCCGGGATGGCGTCGCGCTTGCACTCAATCACGAGGCGCACGCCCTCTTTGTTGGATTCGTCGCGCATTTCGGCGATGCCTTCAATCACCTTGTCGCGCACCAGCTCGCCGATGCGTTCCTGGATGCGGACTTTGTTCGCCTGATACGGCATTTCGGTGAATACGATACCTTCGCGGCCTGAATTCATTTTTTCGATATGGTGCTTCGAGCGCATGATGACCGAGCCGCGGCCTGTAGCAAGGCCGGAGCGTGAGCCAAGGCGGCCAAGGATTATGCCCCCTGTCGGGAAATCCGGCGCGGGGATGATGTTGAGGATTTCCTCCAGTTCAACCTGCGGGTTGTCGATGTAAAGGCAGCAAGCGTCAATCACCTCGGTGAGGTTGTGCGGCGGGATGTTCGTCGCCATACCGACCGCGATACCGCCGGAACCGTTCACCAGAAGGTTAGGGAATTCCGCCGGAAGGACGCTCGGCTCGACTTCCTGCCCGTCATAATTAGGGCGGAAATCAACCGTATCTTTGTCGAGGTCATTAAGCAGGCTGTGCGAGATTTTCGCAAGGCGCGACTCGGTATAACGCATCGCCGCCGGGTTGTCACCGTCCATGGAACCGAAGTTACCCTGCCCGTCGATAAGCATTTCGCGCATCGAGAAATCCTGCGCCATACGCACCAAAGTGTCATAGATGGCGCTGTCGCCGTGCGGGTGGTATTTACCCATCACGTCACCCACGATACGCGCGGATTTCTTGTATGGTTTGTTGTATGAGATGCCCGCCTCGTGCATCGCGAACATGATGCGGCGCTGGACGGGCTTCAGGCCATCGCGCACGTCAGGGATCGCGCGGCTTACAATAACGCTCATCGCATAATCGAGGTAAGAGGATTTCATCTCTTTTTCGATTGCGATCGGTAAAATTTCAGATGTGTTTTCTTGTGTCATATTATCCTAAATCCTTAAGCAGTTTCTTTATCAACTTATTATCGACAGTTAAAGTGTTTTGTATGATTTTCCATACAATATCCGGGTCAATCCCGTCATATTGGTGGATTATAACGTTCCTGAGGTTCTTCATCCCCTGCCAGTTTATGTCAGGATGCTTTGCCTTAAATTCGTCAGGCAACCTTGCAGCCGCCTCCCCGATAATCTCAAAATAGCGGTAAACCGCATTCTGAATATGGGTATTCTTAAAGAAAACATCCGGTTCAGAGGAAATGGCATCGAATATGTTATCCATCGCATCTGAAATATGCACCAAATAGAGCTTTTCTGATTTTTTAAATGTCATAGTGGTTTAGCGCTTTTCAGTACATCATCCTTAATCACCCAATGCAGGTTCTTTGCGACGGCAACATCAATTTTCCTGCCGATCATCTTTTCAACTTCCTGCATAAAATAAACACGCCCGAAAGGTTCCTTATGGTCATCCCAGTCAATCAGGAAATCAACATCGCTGTTTTCGCTTTCATCACCACGCGCGACCGAGCCGAAAACACGGATGTTTTCAAACCCGTACTTATCAGCCAAAGCCAGTATTTCCGCCTTTCTTTCCCTGATCTTATCCAATGTCGTCATATACAGAACCGAAAGCCTTTATTTATGGCAGATTTTCTACCAGTTATCTTCGCCCTGCGCAACGTATTTATGCAGGTTTTTGCAGGTATTTTTCTGCCCTGTCATCACCGCTCGCGAGCGGTGATCCGTACCCGGTTCCACCAAACAGACACCCGCGCAAGGCGGGCATAACATTGCAAGGTAATGTAAAATCAAGGCAATAAAAAAACAGGCTGGCCTGCCTGTTTGTTACTCCTTATGCGGGAGGGTTCTCTCTCACCTTACAATTAACAGTATATCACACAACCATGGGTTTTGTCAAGTCCGTGTGGCAATTTTTATATCAATAAAATCAATGGGTTATTTTTCAGCATCAAAGTTTTTAGTTAATTTCGCTCAACTTTTGATAATAACCTGTGCTACGGGCTAGCGACTAGCCATGCACCTCACCCCAACCCTCTCCTGATAGGAGAGGGGGCCATAATTCTCCCCCCTATCAGGGGGGATTTAAGGGGGGTGGTATCCGATATTCCGAAATTCTGAAGTTCTGAAGTTCCGAGGTTCCATCCTTAGCACCCCAACCCTCTCCTCATAGGAGAGGGAGTTATTATCACTGACCTTGGACTTACGACTGACTAAAACGGAATCTCGTCATCGAGTTCCTGTGCGGCGAAATCAGCGGCATGTCCGCCGCCTGCTGCCGCGCCGCCCGCCGCATAACCGCCGGATTCATTATGCGAATCAGAGCTTGCGCCGCCGGAGCCGCCGCCTGCCCTGTCGAGGAAGGTGAGCACGCCGTTATAGCCCTGGATTACCACCTCGGTGACGTATCTGTCCTGCCCGGTGTTGTCCTGCCATTTGCGGGTCTGGAGCTGGCCTTCGATATAGACTTTTGAGCCTTTGTGCAGGTATTTTTTTACCAGCCCGACAAGGCCGGGGTTGAAAATTGCGACTTTATGCCACTCGGTTTTTTCGCGGCGCTCGCCGGAATTGCGGTCCGTCCACTGCTCGCTGGTGGCGATTACTAGGTTTGCAATCTCGCGCCCGTCCTGCGTCGCGCGGACTTCCGGCTCCTTGCCTAAGTTGCCGATTAATATGACTTTATTTACTGTTCCTGCACCCATTTTTATTACCCATTTTTATATTATTAACACAATCTAGCGGGAGCATATCTAAGTGCAAGCATTTTATTGCTTTTATTATTTGCCTGTAGCCGACCTTGCATAAACGTGAGCCACTCCCATATTATTGATTGATAACTCACCCCCAAATGTGCTAAATGGCACGGTTCAATTTTTTTCAGAATATAAGGCAGTAATGGAAACCAATATAATCTCAGTCAAAGGCGCGAAAGAGCATAACCTTAAAAACCTCGATATCGACATCCCGAAAAACCAGCTCGTGGTGATTACCGGGCTTTCCGGCTCCGGCAAGTCCAGCCTTGCGTTTGATACGATCTATGCCGAGGGGCAGCGGCGTTATGTCGAGTCGCTTTCCTCCTATGCGCGGCAGTTCCTCCAGTTGCAGGACAAGCCGGATGTGGAATACATCACCGGGCTTTCCCCGGCAATTGCCATCGAGCAGAAGACCACCAGCCGCAACCCGCGTTCCACCGTTGGCACGGTGACGGAAATTTATGACTATATGCGCCTTCTCTGGGCGCGCATCGGTGTGGCATATTCCCCGGCTACCGGGCTGCCCATCACCAAACAGACTGCCTCCGAGATCATCGACCAGATACTCGCCCTGCCGGAAGGCGCGAAAATCCTTATCCTTTCGCCGATCGTGCGCGGGCAGAAGGGGACGCACCTTAAGGAAATTCAGGCGGCGGTGAAATCCGGATTCCAGCGCTTCCTGATCAATGGCAGCATGTATGATTCGACTGAAATACCTGAACTGGACAAGAATAAAAAGCACAACATCGAGATCGTGGTTGACCGCGTGGTGGTGAAGGAAGACATCCGCCCGCGCCTTGCCGATACGGTTGAAACCTCGCTGAAACATGGCGGCGGGCTGACCTATGTTGAATTCGCGGCGGATATAAGTAGCACCTCCCCCACCCCTCCTCATAGGAGGGGAGTTAAGGATAAAACCTCCCCCTATGAGGGGGAGGCAGGTGGGGGTACAAAATCATCCGGGGGTGCAAAATCCTATAAAGCCGGCGAGCGTGTCATTTTCTCGGAACACCTCGCTTGTCCGGTCAGCGGATTCTCCATCAGCGAAATCGAGCCGCGCATATTCTCGTTCAACTCACCTTTCGGCGCGTGTCAGGAATGTGACGGACTCGGAACCGAAATCTATTTCGACCCTGATTTGATTGTGCCAGACAGGGGCAAAAGCCTTTACGACGGCGCGGTTGCGCCTTGGGCATCGTCTTCCAGCAAGTTTTACAGGCAAACGTTGGAATGCATCGCGAAACATTACAAAACCAGCATCCATAAACCGTGGGAGGAACTGCCGGAACAAGTGCGCGATGTTATCCTTTTCGGCTCCGGTGATGAGAAAATACAGTTCGTTTATGACGATAACGCCCGCACACAGACCATCACCAAAACCTTTGAGGGCGTTGTCCCCAACATGACGCGCCGCTACAAGGAAACGCAAAGCGACTGGTCGCATGATGAACTAGGCAAATACCAGAATCTTCAAAAGTGCAGCGCGTGTAGCGGCCACCGCCTGAGGAAGGAATCACTGTGCATCAAGGTTGGCGGTTTGAATATCGGGCAGGCGACTGATATGTCGATTGACGCTTCGGTGGAATGGTTCATCTCGCTCGATAAAAAACTCAGCAAGAAAGATTTGCAGATCGGCGCGCGGGTACTCAAGGAAGTCCGCGAGCGCCTTGGCTTTTTGCAGAATGTGGGGCTTGATTACCTGACGCTTTCACGCGAGGCGGGAACGCTTTCGGGCGGGGAATCGCAACGTATCCGCCTTGCCAGCCAGATAGGCAGCGGGCTTTCGGGCGTGCTTTACGTGCTCGACGAGCCTTCGATCGGCCTGCACCAATGCGATAATGAGCGCCTGCTCAGCACCCTCCGCAACCTCAAAAGCCTTGGCAATACGGTATTAGTGGTAGAGCATGATGAGGAAACCATGCGCGCATCGGATTACCTTATCGACATCGGCCCCGGCGCTGGCGTCCACGGCGGGAAAGTTGTTGCCCACGGAACGCCTGAACAGGTTACGAAAGATAAAAACAGCATTACTGCGGCATATTTGCGCGGGGATAAGTTCATACCAATCCCGGCAAGCCGCCGCGAAGGGCATAAGAACAAGAAAATACAAATCAAGGGCGCGCGTGGAAACAATTTGCAGAATGTTTCATGCGAGATACCGCTTGGCGCATTCACCTGCGTTTCCGGCGTTTCGGGCGGAGGTAAATCCACCCTTACCATCAAAACGCTTTATGCCGCGGCAGCGCAAAGGCTGATGGGCGCAAAAACCACCCCCGCCCCGCATGATGCCATATTGGGGCTGGAATATGTCGATAAAATCATTGATATCGACCAGTCGCCAATCGGGCGCACGCCACGCTCCAACCCGGCAACCTATACCGGCGCGTTCAACTTCATCCGCGACTGGTACACCGAACTGCCGGAATCGAAAGCGCGGGGTTACAAGGCCGGAAGGTTCAGCTTTAACGTGAAGGGCGGGCGCTGCGAAACCTGCCAGGGTGACGGGCTTATCAAGATCGAGATGCACTTCCTGCCGGATGTTTATGTGAAATGCGATTCGTGCCACGGCGCGCGCTATAACCGCGAAACGCTGGAGGTCAAGTATAAGGACAAGTCAATTGCCGATGTACTGGAAATGACAGTGGAAGACGCCAGCAAGTTCTTCAAGAGCCACCCGGCCATCAGCGAAAAGCTGGAAGCGCTTAACGAGGTTGGCCTGAGTTATATCAAAATTGGCCAGTCGGCGACCACGCTTTCTGGCGGCGAGGCGCAACGCATCAAGCTTGCAAAAGAACTTTCGCGGAAATCCACCGGGCGCACACTTTACATTTTGGATGAGCCGACAACCGGGCTGCACAGTGATGACATAGCCAAGCTATTGATTGTTCTTCATAAACTGGTTGACTCAGGCAACACGATTGTGGTAATTGAACATAACCTCGACGTTATCAAAACTGCGGATTATATACTCGACATTGGCCCCGGTGGCGGCCATAAGGGCGGAAAGGTAATCGCGCAGGGAACACCTGAGGAAATCGCCAAAAACCCGCAAAGCATCACCGGGAAATATCTGGTGAAAATGCTCAGCGGCGCAAATGGCAAAAAGGGCAGGAAAGCGGCTTAACACCGCCTAAACAAGGCCGGTTATCGTGACTGAAGATTCAACATTGGAGTATGGCAGGCCGGATAATGACGCCTGTTTCTGGGATGCCGGTATAAGCCTGGGCCTTATCGGGGAAACCGTGGCTGATTACAGGTCGCGCATTGCCGGGCGCTCAGACCTGTGGGAGCTTATCCACAAATGGCTGCTGTTAATTGCCGTGAACGATGACCCGTTAATGGCATATCTGGAATCGCAGGGCATTATGCGCGGCGGGGAATATGCCACAGACATCCCCATGGAAAAATTCATGGATGCAATTGAATATCTGGAGTTCAACCAATCACATATTACTAAATTTGACAAAAAAACTTATCTGGTTTTCGGAAAAGACCCTGATTTCAGCTATCGAAACAGAAAAAAATTATTCAGCAACATCCGCAGCATAGGCAGGTTATTCTATTTTTACTCTGAAATTGCGACTGAACTTTTCCGTTCAAACCTTGCGGATTATCATATCTGCACGCTGGACAGCGCAATCGAGAAATTAGATCAGGCTCAAAGAAATCTGGAATCCGGCATTGGTTATAAAACCCCGCTGATCCTTGTTCTTGAGACTATAAATATTCTGAATAAGGCAGAAAAAAGCCTGACGGATATATTGCGCGAACTCAGCAATTATTCAGCATTTTGTCCAAAAACCAATAAGCTGAAACCAATAATTGATACACGTCCGGTTATAAACAAACTTTGGGAACAGTTTGCGGAAATACAGAATACCATACGGGAATCCGCCCAGTACCGGGATGCGGTAAGATGGGCGGCTGAAGCCCTGACCCCATTTTTCAAGGATAAAAAACCTACCGATCTTACAAAGAAACTCCGCACTGAATGGAATATGATTAACCTCGCCCATGCCACCTATCTGGAACTCTCAGTCGCCGAAGCCACCAAAACCGAATCCCGCGCAGAACCGGGAAATCTCTGGGCGATGGTTGCCCACGATAAATATCGTGATAACCTTGACCGCCTTTGCACGGCGCTTGCCTCGTTCGAACACCGCATCAACTTCGGGCAACCGGTCGATATAAGGCATATCAAGAACCTTGGCGAACTTGGCCATATCCTCCAGCATATGGAAAATGCGCCGATAAGCAGGCAGACACTTATCCGCTATGAAACCGCCACCGGGAAGCTGGGCATCCAAACTGCGCAGTTGCAGCACCAAAAGTGACATCGGAAACTATCCACATATGCTATCTGTCCCTCACCCTGCTTTCTGCCCATGCCTTTTGCATTTGTTCCACAGTGTCAATCAAAGGGGTATAATCCTTATCTGAATCCACACCGCTCCGCAGGCACAGAACCCCTACCGTTTCAGCAAGCAGGTTATCCATATTCGGCCGTATCTCACCCCTTAACAGGGGCTCAAGGACAGTTCCTTTCGCAGCTATGCACAGGAGATCTTCCGCCGCTTCATTAAGGCGGTATTGGAGCGTTGCCGAAAACGACCCTTTCTTATCCATACCGCACGGGTCTTTATCAGACAGCATCCATGAAATTTCCCGCAGGAAATCATAAACGGGAAGACCGGGCTTCACATTTCTGCCCAACTCATACCGGAATTCATGCTTCATAAACCCAAGCACCCCCTGGTTGCGTACCTTGATGCTGCTGGCAAACCCATCACTCCGGCTTGTGTCATATCTCAGCTTCCGGATGTCTATAAATAACTCTCTTATTGCAGTTTTATCGTCCTCATGCAGATTCCACCCTAATCCTTCCAGTACTTCCGTTACATCACTACCATGAAAATGTGTGGGATCTAAATATGACCTGATACTCTTTTCGTCATCGACCGCTATTACACCTTCCAGCGGAGTACGGAAAGTTGCAAGCATAAGCAGGGTCTCACTCATCCTGCATAATTTTCCATGCAATCCGATTGCATTCCTGTCGTGGACGACTTCCGACATAATCCACCCAAGAAAATCATAACGGCTTATTTCATTATCGCCGAACCGGACTGTTTCGGTAAGGAAATCAGGCACCTTATTCAGTGGCTTAAGCTTAGGCATTTAATAAACCAAAAATAATTAATGTTATTTAATCTTTATAACCAAATTTTTTCGCCGATTCAAGCGTATTATACAGCAGGCAGGCAATCGTCATTGGCCCAACACCGCCCGGAACCGGGGTAATATGGGCAGCTTTAGGGGCAACATCAGCAAAGTCCACATCGCCGCAAAGCTTGCCGTCCCCGCCACGGTTAATGCCTACGTCAATCACCACCGCGCCCGGTTTAACCCATTCAGATTTAACCATTTTCGGACGACCGACCGCCGCCACCAGAATATCCGCCCGCGCGCATACTTCCGGCAAATTCCTTGTTTTTGAATGGGCAATTGTAACCGTACAATTTTCTTTTAGCAATAAATTAGCCATCGGCTTGCCGACAATGTTGGAACGCCCGATAACCACCGCATTCAGCCCGGTTAAATCGCCCAATACATCTTTCAGCATCATGATGCAGCCAAGGGGGGTGCAGGGGATAAAACCCTCCTGCCCGGTGGCCAGCCTGCCCGCGTTGAAAACATGGAACCCGTCCACATCCTTATCCGGGGAAATCGCGTTAATAACTGCGCTTTCGTTAATCTGTTTGGGAAGGGGAAGCTGAACCAGTATCCCGTGAACCGAATCATCTGCGTTCAATTCCGCAATTAAATCAAGGAGTTGCCGCTCACCGGCTTCCGCAGGAAGTTTTATGGTCCTTGCGTTGATCCCTACCTCATTCGCCGCCTTGTCCTTGTTGCCGACATAAACCTGGCTTGCCGGGTCATCTCCGACCAGAACCACAGCCAGGCCCGGTTTTAGGCCGGTTCTGCTGATCTCCCCGGCCACTGCCGCCCTGACCTTTGCCGCAAATGCCTTACCGTCAATAACCGCCATACAAGCCTCTAAAAACTATTTGATTTGCGCTGTTTCTAGCACCACGGAAAGCTATTGTAAACCACGCTTTAATAAAAGCTTTACCACTCCGCTGTTATAATTCCAAATAAATGAAAAACAATATGTTATACCGGAAAAACCACGGCTTCACCCTGGTCGAGCTTTCAATAGTGCTGGTCATTATCGGGCTGATAATAGCAGGCATACTCGCTGCGCGCTCAATGATCGATACCTCGAAACGCTCGCGGCTGATCCAGGATATCGAAGCATATAAAACCGCCTTCCAGATGTTCAAACATGATACCGGCTTCTGGCCGGGTGATTATCTCATTACTGACGGATGCGCCCCTGTTGATTTGAAAAATGGCTATATTGGCCACTGGCGCCCGTGGGGGGGAGATGGAACCCTTGGGTCAAGCTTATGCGCCGCCACGGAATTCAACGGCGCATGGACAGAACTTTCCAGTTATGGATATATAAAAGGCAGTTATTCATATGTGTATAATCCTGGCGTTATGCCGGGACGCAACCCAATACTCGATTATATCACCGCCGCACCAAGCGGAAGCACCGCACGGGCAAATGAGAATTGCGGGCTATTCGTTGGACATAATAGTTATATCGGCGCAGGAGGCAACGCCAATGGAATGTACAACCGCCATGGCAACGCCATATATGTGATACCAAACCACTGGAGTTATGCATGCCTGACGAAAACCATGGCATCAGCCATTGACCAGAAAGTGGATGACGGGAACCCCGGCACCGGATGGTATATTTCCTACCGCACGACTGAACCTTACTGCGTCAATGAGGCACAGTCAGCGCATTCCTCAACCGTTACATGGGGAAGTGACGTGAATGCCGCAGGATGCGGGTTCCTGCTTTTTGTCGATGAGCCTGTGGTTTACTGAACCTTGTTCTCAATACAGTTAAGGAAGGCGCGCTCAAGGATATCGTTCCTGAACTTTTTCTTCATGTCTTTCGGCGTACCGAGAAATTTCAGCCCTGCATCATGGATAACGCCGACATTGTCGCAAAGCTCGTCAATATCGCTGAGGATGTGGGAACTGAAGAAAATGGTTTTGCCCGCCGCGCGGTGTTCAAGGATATAATCCTTAAGGCGCACCCTCGCCTCCGGGTCAAGCCCGCTCATCGGCTCATCCAGCACAAGAAGCGGGGTATCGGAAAGGAAAACGCTCAACAACCCAAGTTTCTGCCCCATGCCCTTGGAATATTTACCGACACGGTTATCAAGCACTTTCGGGTCAAGCTGGAGCTTCTCCGCATCCCTGCGCACACGCTCCATATCAAGCTTTTCGCCATAGGCGGAAACCGCCAGTTCAAGGAACTCACGACCCTTCAAAAGCTGGGAAGGGTAAAATTTCTCAGGCAGGTATGCGAGTTTCTGGCGGGAATTATAATCCTTTGAATCAATCCCGAAAATTTTTACATCACCCTCGGTCGCCTTATGCAGGTCAAGGATAACTTTAATCAGAGTGGTCTTGCCCACCCCGTTCAGGCCGATAAGCCCAAAAATCTCGCCTTTTTTCACGTTGAACGTAACATCCGAGATAACCAGCGGGGCGGATTTCTTCCTGCCATATTTCTTCGCTACGTTATGAATTTCCAGCGGTAAGGAGGATTTATCTTCTTTTGACATATCAACTGTATATCCTAATAAGATTACTATGCAAATTTTTAAACCAGCCGGAAATTTACTGCAAGCAGTTTTGGATTTCACCCTTCCACCACGCTGCCTTTCATGCAGCAAGCTTGTCAGCGAGCATGGAAACATCTGCCCGGAATGTTTCGGCGAATTCAAGATAATCGGGAAGCACCAATGCCATTGCTGCGGACTGCCTTTTGAATTCGATATGGGAGAGGAAGCCAGATGCAAATTCTGTATCGCCGAGAAACCAAAATTCAGACAGGTACGCGCATTCTGCTATTACGAAGGAACCGGCCGCAAACTTGCAATCAAACTCAAATTCGGCGACGGGACTTATCTCGCCCCGCATATTTCGCGCCTTATGGCAAACAGTTACGATGAAGCGCTGGCCAAGGCGGATATAATCTCGCCAATCCCGCTGCATTTCCGCCGCAAGCTGGGCAGGAAATATAACCAGGCCGGACTGCTCGCGAAAAACATCGCAAAGGCCAGGAATATCGACTATCAGCCATTGCTGTTAAAGCGCGTGCGCCATACGAAAAGCCAGACAAGGCTCAACCGGGAAAACCGGCAGAAAAATGTCGAGAATGCGTTTGCCGCCACGCATGGCAGCCTGAAAGGCAAAACCATCCTGCTGGTGGATGATGTGATGACCACCGGCGCAACCATGAATGAATGTGCAAAAGTGCTGCGTAAAGCCGGGGCACATAAAGTTTATGGGATTGTTTTCGCGCGGGTGGTTCCGGAGCGTTGTTAGCCTATTTCCTGAAATTCGGGACAACTTTCACGCCGCGCGCCTGTTTGTCCTTAATCTCTTCAATTGTCTTGTTCAAAGCCACATAGCGCTCAGGGTTTGCCGGATGTGTAGTCGCATTATAAATCCCGTTGGGGTCAGCGGCAGACATTTTACGCCACATTCCCGGCGCTTTTGTGACATCATAACCCGCACGGTTCATGATGTATAACCCGACATAATCCGCCTCGCGCTCAAAATCCTTGGAATAAGTCAGCACACCTGCGCTCTGCCCCAGCTTGCTGAATGTCCCGCCGGTATCATAACCCTGACTGGCTGCAAGGATGTCCGCCAGCGCACCGGCCACACCGCCCACCATTACATTCTGGGTCTGGGTTTTCACATGGCTCATCATGTTATGCGCATATTCATGCGAAAGGACATTTGCCAGCTCGTCAATATCGGTGAACTGCGCCATTGCCGAACTTACCACGATATTGTTACCGTCCGCATAGGCGTTCAGGATGGAATCTTCCTCAAGCTTGAAGCCGAACACGCATTTCTTGCGGCCAAGCTCCTTGCACATTTCCTCACCCGCGACACCAACACGCTGCGCCACCTGCCTGAACTCATCACCCATTGATTTGGTGATGACAACCACATTATCGCTTTTCGCGTTGCCGCCATTGTTCTTTACATAGCTTTGCTGCTCCTGCCTTTCCCTTGCAAGCTCACCCTTTGAAACCGTGGGGGTGCTGGTGGTTGCGCCTGTGCAGGCGGTTAATGAAATGGCGGTTAATAATGATAGTAACGCTGTTTTTCTCATTTTTTTCCTCCGATTCTTTGTGAAAGGCTGGCTGAAATGAACGGGTCGAGTTTGCCGTCAAGCACTGCGCGGGAATCACCCGCTTCAACACCGGTGCGTAAATCCTTCACCATCTGGTATGGGTGAAGCACGTATGAGCGGATCTGGTGCCCCCAGCCGATATCGCTCTTGGAATCTTCCACCGCCTGCGCCGCCGCCTCCCGCTTTTGCAGCTCAAGCTCATATAGGCGGGCGCGCAATAACCTGTAGCATTCCGCCCGGTTTTTGTGCTGCGAGCGCTCGGACTGGCATTGCACCGCAATGTTGGTGGGAAGGTGTGTAATCCGCACAGCACTATCGGTTTTGTTGACATGCTGGCCGCCTGCGCCGGATGCGCGATAAGTATCGATGCGCAGATCCTTCTCGTTGATTTCGATTTCGATGTTGTCATCAACTTCCGGGTAAACCCATACGCTTGCAAAGCTGGTATGCCTGCGGGCGTTGGAATCGAATGGCGAGATACGCACAAGGCGGTGGACACCCGCCTCGGTTTTCAGCCAGCCATAGGCGTTATGCCCCGCGATTTTTATGGTGGCGGATTTTATTCCCGCTTCCTCACCGGCCTGCATGTCGATGATTTCGGTTTTGAAACCGCGCCGCTCCGCCCAGCGAAGGTACATGCGCATCAGCATATCCGCCCAGTCGTGGCTTTCGGTTCCGCCCGCGCCGGGGTGGAATTCAACGAAGGCGTTGTTGGCATCCGCCTCGCCGGAAAGCAGGCACTCGATTTCCATTTGTTTTGCGCGCTCGGCAGTGGCAAGAAGCGCGTCCTCCGCCTCTTTCACCACGGATTCGTCTTTTTCCGCCTCGCCCATCTCTATGAGGCTCAAATTGTCATTCAGCGCCGATTCAAGCCCGCGCAGGGAATCGAGGGAGAATTGCAGTTGCGTGCGTTCGCGCATCACGTCACGCGCCTTCGCCGGGTCGCTCCAGATATCGGATGATTCCGCGAGTTCGTTCAGTTCGGAAAGGCGTTTCGTGGATTTCTCAACGTCAAAGAAACCTCCTCAAAAGGTCAAGGCTGCCTTTTATCTGTTCAATTTTCGGGTAAAGCTCAGGGTTCATGCGGTGAATATCGGCAAGGCGGGGTAAAATGTCAATAGTGATTGAACTGCCTTGTGTTATTTAAAAAACTGCACATAGGCTGAAGTCGATGCAACTACCTCTCCGTTTTTATTTGGGTTAGGGGGAAGGCCTTCAACTTTATACCCAAAATACATATGTCGGATTTCAATATATTTAGTTTTGGAAGGAATAGGGATAAGCCTATTACTCTCATCCATATAATGGGAAAATATATCACGCTTATGACCTATATTCTGATTCTCTACAACCTGATTAATACTAGCGTAGTTAGTACTTGCCACAACATACTCCCCGACATCCATATAATAAAATAACTTATTTACAGTGGCATAACACCCTACCAGATAATTATCCAATATATGTGTTTTTTCTTCCGAATGAGGAGAATTACGATAAAATAGATTATCAATAGTATAAGGTTCTGAACCCGCAAAGTTAATACCGCCTAAGCCAGGTCTTATCTGTACGTTAGAACCAACATAAGGATAAACCATCGCACTGCTATAATAAGGCATAGCGGTATATCTTGTTGGTCTTCTGTAAATGTTTATATAGTTATTATCTTTATCAATAAAACCCAGCACTACAGTTGCACCAGCGGTTGCATAAGCATTATCAGCGCTAGTTTTTTTATTCGCAGTCGCTGAACAAAAAGCATCAAGCGTTAGATACTTAGGCTTGGAAGCATACGTACTTAAATCATACCTGTATATGCGCCCAGCATTAGGATTAGCAGGTGGTTCCTCTCCCCAACTACTAGACCATATATAATTAGGCCAATATTCGCAGTCTTTTCTCGTATATGGTTCTTCATAATACCCCCCTTCTTCCACTACGCATTCACAACTATCATTCCATTCGTTCTCTTGGCAACCATGCTGACTTAATTTAATATCAATACGCTCTCCCTCAAAATTTCCACCTCCACTGCTTTCTTCACTTCCTCCTTCACCCCCTCCCGCTGTGCCACACACATAAGCCCCCGCTCCGTCAGAGATAAGGGTTTCCCCCGCCGCGCAGTTGGGCAGGCCGGTAGCGGTGGAGATGTTCGCCGAGTTGGCGTCAAGGTTGAGTGAAGTGATTGGCTTCCACCTTATATAATCATTGAAATAACTTGCCGGTACATCGCCATCATTGATTGGCATGTCAAAGAACAGGGAGTCGTTATCATCACAATTCTCCGAATCTTTCGTTGCTGTACCGCAGGCGACAACATTCTGCCCGGTGCGGTTGAAGGAGCCTTTGCCATCTGCACCATGACTTACCAGTGCGTATGCAGTAATGTTCTTATCATCGGCGGGATATAATTGATTGCCATTCCCATCCTGTATTATGATAACACCGTTAGTATCGGTTGTTGTGTATGAATTATAAGTGGACTGGCCTACTGCAAGGTTCCTTATTGCTGAGTAGGTAATCCTGTTACCCCAGCCATCGAAGGCATAGTTCTGCGGCAAGCCCAAGCTCTTTACGGGAACCATCCCGATTCTTACCTTACCTGAATTAACATCCGCTGTTCCTGCCGGAGGTGCTATGTTGCATGCAGAAGGGGACATGCCGAAATTGGCAGTGCCAAGCGCAACAGTCCTGCTTGCGGGGCAAGGAAGATGACCGTATTTACGGACATGGACAATGAGTTCTTTTTCAATCGCACCGAGCTTCATTTTGGTCTCTTTGATCTGGTGGCCTTTGGTATAGCCGCTCACAAAAGTGATAGCGCCGGTCATCAGGATACCTATCACTACGAATACGATTGAGAGTTCGATGAGGGAGAAGCCCTTTTTGGGTTGATGGCTATTGGTTAATGGTTGGTGGGATTTGTCATTGCGAGGCTTTAGCCGAAGCAATCCAGACTGGATCGCCGCGCTGCGCCCGCGATGACGCTCAGTTACAATCCAATGTTCTGAAATTCCGAATTTCTGAAGTTCCATTTCTTACTCCCAAGTTACAAACAAAAAGGCCGCCAATCCTTTGGCAGCCGGGAGTTCAAAAATCGCATAAAGACGATCGCAGCAATTTTTAGCCGCGAGGCATTGGACATGTATTGCCGCCTCCCGGCCATAACGGACGGGAAGACAACATCATCTCGGTTGATGCCAACCGCTTTATGCGGGTTTTTGAAGACCCGGCAGGATATCCTCCTGCGCCTGGCAGTTTAAAGCAATAAGGATAAATTGGAATTAAAAATTTGCGTATGCTGTTTGACTTTTGACGCATGGCATATAAATTAGCCACATGAGAATCTTTCTGGCCGTTGCGATTATTACCATTTCCGCCTGTACAACAATCAAGGAAACACGCGGGGCGGAGCTGCGTGAGACAAAAACCTCCCAGATAAGCGCGGACTCGACCAAGGCTGATATTGTCTCCCTCCTCGGCTCGCCTTCAACCACCTCAACTTACGGCAACGATGTATGGTACTACATCAATACCCATAAAAACCGCTCACTATATGGCAGTGATAACATCACCAAGCAGGAAGTCCTTGCCATCACTTTTGATGAAAACGACGTTGTGCAATATGTTGAAGTATTCGATAAAAACAGCGCGCGCGAATTCGCCATATCGAGGGAAAGAACACCCACCGCAGGGCATGAGCTTGGCGTTATCGAGCAGATTCTCGGCAACGTAGGCAGGTTCAATACTGACGGCGAAAGCAGGCAAGGCTTCTAATCCTTTCAACCATGCTCAAAACCTTTTGGAGCAATGGGATCACCATCCAAAACAATCCCTTCGCCGGGGATAATTCTTCCTATTTTACTGCACCCTTCGACCGATTCTTCCCTTGCCGTGAACAGCAATTCATAATCATCACCGCCGGAAAGCAGTTCAAGCAAATTCCCTTCACCTGCCAGTGGAATCTGGCCGGAGAATATCTCCGCGCCAACCTGTGATTCAACGCATATATGTCCCAAATCGGCCAACAGCCCATCAGAAACGTCAATGCAGGAAGTGGCGATATTGTTTATTTTGCGTGAGATATCGAAACGCGGCTGCGGTAAATCATAATGCGCGGAAAACTTATCATTACGCCCAGCCAGCCTGGATTTTAACCCAAGATATCCCTTCCCTGTTTCACCGCTGACGAAAATATTATCCCCCGGCTTCGCCCCGCTACGCAATATCTGCTTTTTTGCCCTGCCAATTGCCGTAACTGAAATAAGCAAAGCTGCATCGTGAAAAATCGTGTCGCCGCCAAGAAGCTGAAGGTTAAAACTAGCAATATCCTGCTTAAGCCCGGAAAAAAATTCCTCAAGCCATTTTTTGGACGTTCCCCGCGGTAATGCAAGCGCCAGCATGAAGCCAAAAGCCTCACCGCCGCTTGCCGCAATATCGGAAAGGTTCACGCGCAGTGCCTTGCGCGCAAGGTTATATGGCGGGTCATCAGGGAAGAAATGCACCCCTGAAGAGAGTATGTCTTTTGTAATGATATATTCGCCAAATCCGGCGCAATCATCGGCAAGGTTAAACGCTCCCGCACCTGACAGCGGCCTGATAAGGGATTTGATCAAATCAAATTCTTTCACGTGGGAACCTTTTTGCAAAACACTAGAAGCTATATCCGCGCGGCACAGGCTGCTGGAACTGCGGTTGCGGCGAAACCGGTACGGGCGCTGGCGGTGGCTGGGTCAGCATTTGCTGCGGGCTTGGCGTCGGATAACCGCTGGTGAATGTATGCCCCTGCATCTGCTGCGGTGTCAGCCCCGTATTTGGGTCAACCGCGAAATTGCCGCCTGTGCAGCCGGAGATGTTATAAACTTCCTGCAGGTATTTTATACGTTCGTTGGAAGAATCAATTGCCTTATTGGCGGAGGTGATTGTGTAAGCATAGCCAAGAGGGGCAAGGAAGCTGGTCATCCCGACATCTTTGTTCTTCTCGGCGGATTTCCTGTATTCTTCCGCCTCATTCATTTCGAGAAGTATCTCACGGCAGGAAAGCTGCTTGTCGCGTGATTGGTAAGGAACAACCGAAGCCGAACGGGTCCCCGAGCATGAAGTTACAAAACATATGGCAAAAGCCGCTGCAACTAACAATCTTGACATAATCTTGTGATTATATCCCGCGGGAATGCTGAATCAAGCTGAATTATGTTAAGTTTATGTTGCAAGGCAGGAATTACCCACGCAGGCAGACAATGTAACTAACACGACGCAATTTGCCGCTTTAAAGCTCCCTGGCAACCCAGACAACACGACCTATAATATTGATCTCAGAAATATTCCGCTCATATTGCGAATATCTCTGGTTGTCGGAAAGCACACGCACTTTTTCCATTGAGATCATCTCAAGGCGCTTGGTGGAAAGCCCCATCCCGTCAAACATGACAAAAACACCCGGTGGGTTTGGCGTGCGTATTGAAATATTCACAAGGATAACGTCACCTTCCTGCAATGTCGGCGCCATGCTGTCGCAATGGACAAAAAAACTGCGCAAATCTTCCGCGCGGGACTTCAGGTTGTTCCTGATCCAGTCATTGCGGAAAAAATAAGGCTTTTTCTCGCTATCAACCGTGACGATAACGTTACCTCCCTGCCCACCTTCTACCGCTATTGAAGGAATTTCGACAAGGTCGCTCCATTCGCGCTGCTTCGGCCCAAGTATGGGGTGGACACCGGTAAGCAGGTATTGCACACTTACCCCCAGTTGTTCCGCAATTGCCGTGAGCTTGCTGCTCGTTGGATTGGTCGATTTGCCGTTTATAATATCATAAACAAAGGACCGCCCAACGTTTGCACGCTCTGCGAGTGTTTTAGGGTTCAACCCCTTGCGTAACATCTGCGCCCTGATTCTGGCAACAAGTGGCCTGTTAATATTAGATTTTTCCATTTTTATCGCCGGTTCATTCATTTCTAACTCTCAACTGTTGGTTGAATAGCCGAGAATATGCAACAATTTTTCTACGTCAACCAAAAACTTTCTTTATGATACGTCATAATGAAGGTTTTTGCAACAGTAAATTGCAATGTTTTCCAATAAATCCATAATATTCCGGTCATATTAGCAATTTTTTAACCGTTAATTATTATATGGTTAAGCATGAGCGCACTTACTCACAAATTATCAATAATATCAAATATATAACATACAGGGACTGAATTAATGTCACAATCCACAAAAATCGCCGAAATGCTATGCACAAAATTCTGCCACGATATAACCGGCCCGGTAGGAGCCGTAAGCAACGGGGCGGAATTCCTGCGTGAAGAAATGAAAGACGTCCAAAGCCAGGCAGCCGACCTGATTGAATCCGCCTCCAAGGAAGCCGTTGCACGCGTCCAGTATTACAGGCAGGCTTATGGCGTTGGGGTGCCAGGAAGCCCGGCAAGCCTTACGGAAGCATACACTCTGGCAAAAAATTTCTTTGCCTATGGCAAAATAAAACTTGTCTGGGAAGACAGGCATACAGACCAGTCTGGTGTAGAAATCACACATATACAAAAGAAAATAATACTGAACTTGCTGGTTATCGGAGCAGCTTCGCTTATACGGGGTGGAACGCTCACCTTTGAAATCAATGATGAAAAGGCCAGTATTACCGCTAAAGGCGATGCAATAAAGCTAAACCCTGATTATGAAAACTGCCTGAAAGGAAACCTTCCCGAAGAACAGGTCGACTCAAAACTGATACAAGTCTATTACACCCGCAAGCTTTGCGAAGACAACGGTAATGATGTTTCCATTTCCAAAGATACTGACAGCGTCACCTTCTCATTCAAAGTTTAATTTAGGTTGCGAGTTTCTAGGCAATAGCCGATATTCCGGCCATGAAACTTTCTGATTTTGACTTTTTCCTGCCCGAAGGACTGATTGCCGGCCACCCGGCTGAGCCGCGCGATTCTTCGCGTTTACTGGTTATTGGCGACGGATTCAGCGAAAGGAAATTCAATGAGCTGCCCTCGCTTATACAGCCAAATGACCTGCTGGTTTTTAATAATTCCAAAGTTATCCCGGCAAGGTTATACGCGCAAAGCAATGGCCGTGAGTTTGAAATATTACTGCACAGGAAAAAAGCGCAAGGACACTGGACGGCCTTTATAAGAGGCAGCAAAAAACTCAAAACCGGCGATGAGCTGGTTGTAGGTGAACTGAAAATAAAAATCCTCAGCAAGGATGATGACGGTGAAATTGAGGTGGAATTAAGCAATGATTCACTGGTTCACAAATATGGGCATATGCCGCTGCCGCCATATATAAAACGCGCCGATTCGGATTCCGATAAAATAAAATACCAGACGGTTTACGCAAAAACCGAAGGCTCGGTAGCCGCACCCACAGCAGGGTTGCATTTCACGGAAGACCTGCTCGCAAAAATCCCGAACAAGGCTTTTGTAACACTCCATGTCGGCGCGGGAACGTTCCAGCCGGTAAAAACGGAGAATGTCGCAGAACATAAAATGCACAGCGAATGGTATGAAATTTCACCGGAAACCGAGGCTGCCGTTAAGCAGGCAAAACAAAGTAACGGAAGAATAATTGCAGTCGGAACCACTTCCTGCCGCGTGCTGGAATCATCAGGCGGAAAAGCAGGTTGCGGAGAAACTGATATTTTCATTACGCCCGGTTATGAATTCAGGGTTGTGGATGCGATGATAACCAATTTTCACCTGCCTAAATCAACGCTGTTCATGCTGGTTTCCGCCCTCGCCGGAACTGATAAAATGAAACAGGCTTATGGATATGCGATTGAGAAGAAGTTCAGGTTTTTCTCTTATGGTGACGCGTGTTTTATCGCCTAGCGATTAATTGCTGCGCAAGATCATCGCTGACATCGCACATCTGGTGTTTATAGCGAATTTCATCCCTATCCATTATCTGTTTAACTACATCAGGATTTACGCGGTCATGAGAAAAGTCATAACGGATACCTCCCGGACGGTGAATTTCATTGTTTTCATTATATTGCCCATGCAATCCATCATTGGATACAGCCTCAACCAAATTCAATAACGAATTGAATATTCGCTCCCTCTCAGAAAACCCTACTCCACGTGGAAAGTAAATAAACGCAGAGTCATTATCAATGATTACCCTTGCTTTTCCTGTTGCTACGCCTTGCGCGAAATAACTTGTATATTCCATACAACCCTATGGTTAAATCATTTTAATATATATCATTTTGCCTATTGCGCTGTCAACCCTTATAAGGCGTGCATGACAGAATTCAGTTTCACTATAAAACATAAAACCGGCGAGCGCCGTATCGGGCAAATCACCACCGCGCACGGGGTGATTGATACCGCCGCCTTCATGCCGGTCGGCACTGCCGCGACTGTTAAGGCCATGCTGCCGGAATCCGTTGCTTCCACAGGCGCACAAATAATCCTTGGCAATACTTACCACCTGATGCTTCGCCCCACCGCAGAGCGCATACATAAATTCGGCGGGCTGCATAAATTCATGAACTGGAGCGGCCCTATCCTTACCGATTCCGGAGGATATCAGGTGATGAGCCTTTCCAAATTACGCAAAATCAACGAAAACGGCGTAACCTTCCAATCCCATCTTGACGGCTCAAAACACCTTATCACCCCGGAGCGCAGCATAGAAATCCAGCATCTGCTCGGCAGCACCATAACCATGGCCTTCGATGAATGCACGCCCTATCCCGCGACATGGGAAGAAGCGAAAAAATCCATGGAGCTTTCAATGCGATGGGCGGAACGCAGCAAAAAAGCCTTCATAAAACGCCCCGGCTACGGATTGTTCGGGATAGTACAGGGCGGCATTTATCCCGATTTACGCAAGGCCAGTATTGAAGCGTTAACCGCAATCGGGTTTGATGGATATGCAATTGGCGGACTCGCCGTTGGCGAAGGGCAGGAAATCATGTTCAGGGTTCTGGATGACCTGATGCCCTACATGCCGGAAAGCTCACCCCGCTACCTTATGGGAGTCGGCAAACCCGATGATATTACCGGCGCGGTAAACCGCGGGGTGGATATGTTCGATTGCGTGCTTCCCACACGCAATGGAAGGAACGGACAGGCTTTCACCTCACATGGGATAATAAACCTGCGTAACTCAAAACACGCCGATGATAACAGTGTCCTTGACCCGGAAACCATATGCGAAACCGGCAAATATTCACGCGCCTATCTGCATCATCTTGTAAAATCAGGAGAAATCCTTGGCTCAATGCTGCTTACGTGGCATAATTTGCAATTTTATCAAAATTTAATGAAAACTTTACGCTCAGCGTCATAAATAATTCATTTAAGCTGACTTCCGATTTCAGGTATGATTATCTCTATGGTTATGGAACGGTTTAGAATTTTAAGACGTAATCGTGATGGCGTTGCTGCAATTGAATTCGGCATTATAGCACTGCCCTTCTTTATAATCTTGCTCGGCATAATTGAAGTCGGCCTTACCGTATTCCTTGATTCAACACTGAATACGGGTGTAAGGGCAGTCGCCCGTCAGGGTATCGCCCAAGGGTATAGGAACCAAGGTGAAATAGCAGATATAATGAAAGGCCATATGGCCGGTTTCTACCGCGATATATCATCAGCCGGCTCAGACCTTGAAATAAGGATATTCGCTGTACCCAACTTTGACAGTGGGCCTCAATATGCGCAGCTGAACAGCTACGCCGCTGCCCCTAAGCTCATTTTTGAAGATGCAGCTCCGGGAATCCCTCCGCTTGAGGACCAGAGGGGGGCAATCGTAGTTTATGCCGCACGTTACAAATGGGGCGGTTTCACCCAACTGCTCTCCTGGGTTATCCCAGAATATGTATATTCAATCACGGTCGTTAGAAATGAAGCATTTTAGTTTTCACATAAGAAACAAGGCATTCCTACCAGACCGAGAGGGTGCTGTGGCAATTGAGTTCGCCATACTTTTCCCGTTCCTGCTGCTGCTGCTTTATGGCGTCTATGTTGTCTCCAATAACATCATGTACTCCCGCAAGGTCGATAACGTCGCCAATGACATTGCCTATGTGGTTTCCCGTATGGGAAGGGTTGCAAATAGCTCACTTGATGGAGATGGTGCATGCTTTCCCGAAGGTTGCCTGGGCGGCGGAACTGAACTTAGGAATATTATCAGGAACTTACACCAGCTCCTGATGTTCCCCATACAAAATGAAAGCCATATAGTAACCGAAGTCTCTTTCGTCGGCCTGCCTATAATCACGGATCCAACACTCAATCAGACCGCACCAAGGCTAATGTGGGCCCACAAGGTTGGCCCAACAGAAGTTTACCTTCCAAGTGGTTCCCTCCTAACCAACTCCAAGAGAGGTTTTGTTACCGGTAGCGCAACCGTAGCAGGAGACACAGTGACTACAGTAACATATCTTGAGTGCCCTTCTACTGCTCCCGACGGAACAACCAATGAAAGATACCATAAGGCTACAATAATGTATCCGGGGCAGTCATTTATTGTTGCCAGAACCACATATAGGATGGCTGGTTTCCGTTCCACGACAGGAACTAAATTTGGCTTCGGTGAACATTTTAACACCAACCCCGAATTTACCAGAACTGCGACATATGCCGTCCGAAGCTCATGGATAGACGTCAACAAGAATAATACAGTTGACCCAAGTGAATTTTTTAACGAAATGCATTATTGCACCGACTGCTTTATATCTTCCTCTTTTGCCGGAAGCTGGAGCAGTACCAACACTCCATCAGAAGGTTGCCAGACAGATTATACAGCCCTGAGGCAACAATGCGTGTCCCCTATGAATTTAGGGGCCCGTGCCGGCGGATGCAAATTTAACTAAGCGTATATCTGGCGCAACTGCCTACATACCTGATAAAATGATTGTTAAGCTTTGCTTTTCTCCGATGTAATTTGCAATTTCCCGCGCGCATGTTAAAAGAGCCTATGCGCTTTATATATATTGTATTTCTGCTCGCGTTTTTTTGCCCTTATGCAGCAATTGCCGCAAGCTCCGTTGATATCAATATAGGTGGTGAAGGAACCTCTTTCAGCTCCAACCTGGTGCAGATCATTGCGATTATTACGATTCTCAGCATCGCGCCGAGTATACTTATCATGCTAACCAGCTTCACACGGATAATTGTTGTACTCGCGCTCTTGCGCTCCGCAATCGGTTTGCAGCAAACCCCGCCAAATGCGGTACTTATCAGCCTTGCCCTGTTCCTTACCGCCTTTATTATGCAACCGGTATTCACCGAGTCCTATGATAAGGCAATAAAACCACTCATGAATGAGGATATAAGTGAAGAAGTCGCCTATGAGCGCGGTATCATGCCATTCCGGCAGTTTATGCTCGAACATACACGCCAAAAGGATTTACAGCTTTTTGTTGATATGTCCAATGAGAAAATCGAAACTGCGGAAGCCACCCCCATGCGGATATTGATCCCCGCCTTTATGATTTCCGAGCTGAAACGCGCATTTGAGATCGGCTTCCTGCTGTTCGTACCATTCCTTATTATTGACATGCTGGTCGCTTCCATCCTTATGGCGATGGGTATGATGATGTTACCGCCTGTTGTAGTTTCACTGCCTTTTAAAATTATTTTCTTCGTTCTGGTCGACGGATGGTTCATGGTGGCCGGGAGCCTCATTCAAAGCTATGGTGGCAGTTAAAATGTCTGACGAGCTTGCCGTTATAATCCTTGCCGCAGGTAAAGGAACAAGAATGAAATCAGACCTGCCCAAGGTATTGCATAAGGTCTGCGGGAAATCCATGCTCGGCCATGTTATTTCTGTTGCCACAAGCCTTGACCCAAAAAAACTCACCGTTGTTCTTGCCCCAAACTCTGAACAGGTTGAGAAAGAGGTAAGACTCCACTTTCCGGCAACCGAAATTTCAATCCAGCAGCAGCAGCTAGGCACCGGTGATGCAGTGAAAGCAGCAAAAGATGCATTGAAAGGCTTTACCGGCAATGTGATCATACTTTCCGGGGATACGCCATTAATCAGCGCCGAAACTGCAAAATTGCTTACCCAGGCCATAAAATCCGAAAATGAAATACATCTTCTTGGTTTTACGCCACATGATGCCGCAAGATATGGCAGGCTGGTAACGCAGGGCAATGAAGTTACGGAAATTGTTGAATTTAAAGATGCCGATGAAAAACAACGCACAATAAAGTTATGTAATTCAGGAATTTACGCCCTTAACGCAAAGCTTCTTTTTAACTTGCTGGATGAATTGGATAACCATAACGCGCAAAAAGAATACTATCTGACCGATATTGTCAGGCTGGCAAAAAACAAGGGAATAAAAACCTTTTTCCATAACGTGCCGGAGCAGGAAGTCCTTGGCGTGAATGATAAGGCAGAACTCGCTGATATAGAAAGAATCCTGCAGGAACGGCTGCGTAAGAACGCCCTTATAAATGGCGTTACCATGGCCGCGCCGGAAACCGTTTTCCTTAACCACGACACTAAGTTCGGCAGGAATGTTACCCTTCTGCCTTATGTTATAATCCATGAAGATGTCGAAATCGGGGATAATGTCACAATTGGCCCATTTGCCAATATCCGCCCGCATACTAAAATCGGTAATAATGCGAAAATCGGCAATTTCGTCGAAATCAAAAAGTCTGTTATCGGTGAAGGCTCGAAAGTAAACCATCTATCATATGTTGGTGATTCGACGCTCGGCAGGAATGTTAATGTCGGTGCCGGTACTATCACCTGCAATTATGACGGCATAAGCAAATCAGAGACGATAATCGGCGATGGCGCTTTCATCGGCTCAAATTCAGCGCTGGTCGCCCCGGTAAGTATTGGTAGCGAGGCTATGGTTGCCGCAGGAAGCACCATCACCGGCGATGTTCCTGATGGAGCGCTCGGGGTCTCACGCACGCAACAAAAAAACTTGGCAGGTTGGGCTGTTAAGTTTAGAAAGAGAAACAAGAAATAACGCATTAATTCAGAAAGATTATTATGAGATTAAGACTCGTTGCAGAAAAAACCAATTTCAAATTTGTAAGCAAGCGCTTTTTCTGCCTTATGTTCAGTATAGTGCTGATCGGCGGCACAACACTAAGCCTGCTGACCCAGGGGCTTAACTTCGGGATTGATTTCAGTGGCGGTGTTATTGTCGAGATCCAGACTGAAAAGGAAGCAAACCTTGCCCAGATGCGTGCGGCACTGGGAACCGGCGTTAACCTCCAAAGCCTTGAAAAGGATAATCAGGTGCTTATCCGCGTCCCTGCCCATGAAGGTGTTGAGCAGGCTGCGGTAATCAGGGATTTGAAAGAAAAACTTGCGCAGGTTGTTGACGGGGAAATTGAATACCGCAAAGTTGATTATGTAGGCCCACAAGTAGGCAGCGAGCTTATACGCGACTCAATAATCGCGCTCATCCTTTCTTTTGTTGCCATGGTCATCTATATGTGGTTCAGGTTTGAGTGGCAATATGGGCTTGGCGCTTTAATGGCGCTTCTCCATGATGCTGCCGCAGTTATTGGCTTTTATTCCGTCAGCCAGATTGAATTTGACCTGACCTCGGTCGCCGCCGTGCTTACAGTTATCGGCTATTCGATCAATGATACGGTGGTTATCTATGACCGTGTGCGGGAAAACATACGCAAATACCGCAAAATGCCGCTGGGTGAATTAATCGACCTTAGCGTCAACGAAACCCTCGCACGTACTTTTAATACCGTGTTCACAGTCCTTCTGGCGCTTATCGCGCTCATCTTTTTTGGTGGTGAAGTTCTGCTCAGCTTCTCGCTTGGTATGTTTGCCGGAATCCTTGTCGGTACATATTCAACCGTGTATGTTTCAGCAATTGCACTTTTATACCTCGACCCGCGTAAAACAGAATTAAGAGAGGCTGAAACCGCATGAAACTTAACCCTTTCAGCAAAACGAAAAATGAGCCTTCCAGCCCGCCGCCGCCAGCGGGAAATAAACTGGCCAAACTTTATAAAATCATTGCAATAGCCCTGATTCTTGCCATTCCCGCAATGTTTGCGCAAAAATACTACAGCGGGCATGAACGCACTGAAACCGCGCTAAAGAACACTCAAAGAATTATTATTGACCTTGAAGACGGAAAGCAACTTAGCCTTGATGATATTAACCTGATAAAATCCGGCAAGCGCGTGGAAACTGAAGCATCGCAACAAAAAGAAAAACCGGTCGAAACAGTACGTAAAGTAGCAATCATCATAACTGGTCTGGGCCTCAATGCAAAAGACACAGAAGCCGCAATTGCCCTGCCGCCGGAATTCATATTATCCTTCTCCCCTTACGCAGCGGACGCTCCCCTGCTTTCCAAGCTGGCAGCAGAGAACGGGCATGAAATTGCCGTTGACTTGCCTATGCAGTCAAAATCCCCGGAATCTGGCGGCAGGCTTGCTATCAGCAGCAGTAATAATGAATTCAGGAACCTGCAAAACCTTTCAGCCGTTCTTGCTAAAGTTTACCGGCCTCTTTATGTTATAACTCCAACAGACGAGAATTTTAGCCAAAGCCCAAGTTTCAACGCAATTATGCGGGAAATTGGAAAGCAAGGCCTGGCCATGGTTTTTACTTCCGAAGATAAATCAATATCCATCGAATCCCGTGCCAACACTGCAAGATTGGACTTATTCCGCCCTGATATAGTCATTCCTGCGGCCAGCAGCTATGGCAACCTGAAACTGAAGGAGTTTGAAAGCAAAATGGAATCCAGCACTTTTGGCCTGCTTGTCGTTCCCGCCTCAGCCGATACGCTCAAAGTTGTCAAAGAGTGGCATCATAGTTTCGAGGAGAAGAAGTTTGAACTCGTCCCTTCCTTATAAAAACATGATTAGCAAAAATCCCGATGATTACCGCAAAGGAGTTGGCATAGTATTGCTCAATAACGAAAAAAAGATTTTCGTGGGTAAACGCATTGACAATACAGCCGAAGCATGGCAGATGCCGCAGGGTGGTATTGACGGGGAGGAAACCCCGGAACAAGCGGCTTTACGGGAACTACATGAAGAAGTCGGCACAAACTCCGCGGAGATCATATACGAAATACCGGAATGGCTTTTTTATGACCTTCCGGCCCCGCTGGCCAGCAGGTTATGGGGTGGTCGCTACAAGGGACAGATGCAGAAATGGTTCGTGATGAAATTCATCGGAAAGGATAATGATATAAACATCAACACCTCTGTCCCGGAATTCAGGGAATGGAAATGGGCGGAAGCCGCAACTATTCCAAAGCTGATTGTAGATTTCAAGCGCGAGCTATATCTTGATATATTTTTGCGCTGTAAAAATGTCATATAAAAAGCCCCCAACCGGGGGCTTTTTTCTGATTTGATTATTTCTGGCTAGAAACGGAACCTTGCGCCAGCTTCAATACTGTGGTTGTCATATTCAACCTTAACAGTTTCGCCAAGGGCTGCCCTTGTATCAACTTTTCCGAACGGTGCAAAATAACGGTAGCCAAGAGTCCATTCCGTATGAGGAAGCTCTTCAAACGAAAAGCCAAGACCAGCCATTAGCTGATAGATGAATCTTGTATCGTCACCATCGGCAGTAGCATCATTATTGCCGCCGTAGCTGAATTGGCCATATCCGATACCCGCGCCGATATATGGGTTAACACCAGCATCAGGTGCAAAATCATAGTAATAGTTAAGCGCAGTGGTCACTACGCGGAATTCACCACCTGAATTTGGCGTATCAAAGGATTGTTTGCGGTATGACCCTTCAAGCTCAAAGCGCGAGCTATCAAGGAAGCCACCTGTATTATGCGGCCTGTAACCCAAAGAGGCGGTAACAACGTAACCAGGCTCGTTATCGAATTCCCCTCTTGCTCCATCAGACCTTTTCCAGTCGGAATCCCTCTGACCGGCAACACCGCCAGAAAGGCCCAGATACCAATACGGCCAGTCATTAGCAGCAGAAGCATTCTGTGAAGCAAGGGCGGTAACCATTGCAGCCGCAACCAGATATTTTTTCATACAAACCTCGTTAATTTTGCTAAGCCAGATTATCAGCAAAAACCTATTTTTCAAGCTCGCTAATGAAATTATCGATAACTCCTAATCCTTTTTCCCAGAAATCGGCAGTTGTGGCATCAAGGCCAAAAGGTTTCAGCAGTTCTTTATGCCTCAATGTACCGCCAGCCTTAAGCATTTCGATATATTTTTCCTGAAACCCGTCAACTCCGGAAAGATAAACCGCATATAGTGAATTTACCAGGCAATCCCCAAAGGCATAGGCATAAACATAGAAAGGCGTATGGATAAAATGCGGGATATATGCCCAGTAAGCCTCATATTCATTATCAAAATCAAAGACATCGCCAAGGCTTTCCTTCTGGCATCCCATCCAGATCGCCCCAATCTGTTCCGCGCTTAATTCGCCGTTTTTCCTTCCGTCATGCACTATGCGCTCAAACTCGCAGAAAGCAACCTGCCTAACCACTGTATTGAGCATATCCTCAATTTTGTCGGCAATCATTACCTTACGCTGCTCTTCCGGCGCAGCGTTCAGTATTGAGCGAAAAACCAGTTGCTCACCGAAAACACTGGCAGTTTCAGCCAGAGTCAGCGGGGTATCCGACATCAACGCTCCCTGCCCGGCAGCAAGATATTGATGGACACCATGCCCAAGTTCATGCGCCAGGGTCATAACGTCATTAATTTTCCCCTGGTAATTCAGCATGATATAGGGATGAACAGAAACCGAGCACGGATGGGAAAATGCCCCGGAATCCTTGCCTTTACGCGGCGGAACATCAATCCAGTTATTATCGAAGAATTTTTGGCCGATAGCCGCAATTTCAGGCGAAAATTCCGTATATGCCTTAAGCACAATCTCTTTTGCCTCCTGATAGGAAATATAGCGGTCATCACTATCCGGGAGCGGGGCGTTCCTATCCCAGTATTTCAGCTTTTCCAGCCCCATCCACTCAGCCTTGATTTTGAAATAGCGGTGTGAAAGGCGGGAATAGTTACCCTTAACAGACTTAACCAACTGCTCTACAACCCCATCTTCAACAAGATTGCTTAAGTTACGGGAAGATATTGGTTTTTTGAAACCGCGCCATTTATCCTCAATTGATTTATCTTTCGCCAGAGTGTTTGTGACCAGCGTAAAAATCCGCGAATTCTCCTTCAGGGTTTTGGCTATCGCATGCGCTGCCTCCTCACGTACTGCCTTATCCTTATCGGTCATTAAATCGAAGATTTCGGCATTGGTTAGATCTTTACCTTTATAAGGATATTTCAGGTTAGCATGCGTTTCATCAAACAAACGCACCCATGCGCTTGAAGTTGATGATTTATCAAGGTCAAATCTTTCCAGCTCATCACTAAGCTGATATGGCTTCATTACCCTCAAATCCCTGAGCCACGGGAAATATTTTGCAAGCTTTGGCGACTCCAGCTTTTCCTTGAGTTCGGCATCCTCAATCCGGTTTATCGCAAGGGTAAAAAACAATAAATCAGCGTAAATTTCCTTAATTCTGTCACCTGTATCCTGATAAAAAGCGGTAATCTTTGCATCAAGCATGTTAGTTGCGAATAAAAGCTGCGAGTAAGTCCCCAGCTTTGCTGAGATATCACTTAATTCCTCATATTCCGCGATTGCCTGCCCTAACTCATCACCCGGCAATGATTCAACTTTGCCAACATATTTTTTATTGAATGCGCTGGAGCCATCAGCGAATTTTTTCAGGTCGGCAGCAAATTCCTTCGAATCCGGGGCAGGATATAAGTCATTAAGATTCCAGCCGGGCAGGTTTTTCTCAGTCATAGCATTTTCCATTATTGCTTATCTTTTACAATATCCCAGACCTTAACAAAGACCTCTTCGGCTGTCAGGTCAGTTGTATCAATAAGAACCGCATCCTTTGCCGGTTTGAGCGGCGCAGTCTTACGTTTTGAATCGCGTTCATCACGCTCTTTTAAATCCGCAAGCACCGATTCATACGAAACCTCAATTCCCTCACCGATAATTTCACGGTAGCGGCGGTTCGCGCGCGCCTCAATATCGGCAGTGACAAAAATCTTAATATCCGCATCCGGGCAGACAACGGTTCCTATATCACGGCCATCCAGCACTGCTCCCTTGGGGTTTTTGGCGAAATTACGCTGGAAATCGAGCAAAATCTGACGCACTTCCGGATAAGATGAAACCACCGAAGCTGCATTTCCCACCCTTTCCTGACGGATACGCGGGTTAGTGAGATCATTTGCGGTAATTGATTTTGCCGCTTCGATAGCATGTTTTTTATTATTAGCATCTTTATTGCTATATACCAGCTTAAGCCCGACAGCACGGTATATTGCGCCCGTATCAAGGAATTCAACACCAAGTTTTTCGGCCAGCCTGCGTGAGAGCGTTCCCTTGCCGGAAGCTGCCGGACCATCAATCGCAATAACCAAAGACTTGGGCTTGGCGCTTCTAACCTTAGCTCCGATAGAATTCATTAATTCTACGAATCCGGGAAAGCTGGTGGCAATCGGTGAGCCGTCATCGACTTCGACCGCTTTGCCGGAAAGCAGCCCCATCACAAGGAACGACATGGCGATACGATGGTCAAGATGGGTTTTTACCAGCCCGCCGCCCTTGACCTTGCCACCAGTCACTTCAAGCCAGTCACTGCCCATTTTGGCCTTTACGCCATTTGCAATCAGGCCGTCATATATGGTTTTCAAACGGTCTGATTCCTTAACGCGCAGTTCTTTTAGGCCGGTCATTTTGGTTTTACCTTGCGCATATGCCGCTGCTACTGAAAGAACCGGATATTCATCAATCATGCTCGGCGCACGCTCGGCAGGAACGGCCACACCGCTAAGCCGGCTATATTTCACATTAATATCGGCAACTTTTTCTCCACCTTCTTCGCGCTTGTTTTTAAGGGTGATTTTTCCGCCCATTTCCTTCAGGGTTTCAAATAACCCGGTGCGGTGCGGGTTTATGCACACGTTCTTTATCGTTATATCGGAGCCTGGAACCAGCAATGCCGCAACAATCAGAAAAGCGGCAGAGGAAGGGTCGCCGGGAACCTTGATTTCCCGCGCTGTAAGCTCCGGCTGGCCTTTTAGCATTATAACATTGTTTTTGCTGCGGGATATATCAGCGCCAAATGCCCTAAGCATTAACTCGGTATGGTCGCGCGTTGGCTCATTCTCAATCACTCCTGTCGTTCCTGAGGTATTAAGCGCCGCCAGCAACACCGCCGATTTAACCTGCGCGGAAGCCACAGGCATTTCATAAACAATCGGCATCGCGTCACGCGTTCCCTGCACGGCGAGCGGCAACCTGCCTTTCTCGCGTGTCGTGAACCTCGCCCCCATCTGGAGCAGGGGTTTTGTCACCCTCTCCATCGGGCGCTTGCGAAGAGATGCGTCACCAGTCAGAAAAACGTTGATTCCCTGCGTAGCAACCAGCCCCATAAGCAAACGGCAACCGGTTCCGGTGTTTTCCATATCAATAATGTTGTCAGGCTCCTGAAGTCCGCCGACTCCCACGCCCTTAACATACCAGACATTTCCTTTCTTTTCGATACCGACACCCATGGCTTGCAGGGCTTTGGCCGTACAGATGATGTCTTCACCTTCGAGAAGACCAATAATTTTGCTGGTTCCGATTGCCTGCGACGAAATTAACAATGCGCGGTGCGATATTGACTTATCGCCCGGCACTTCAACGATACCTTTCAGCGCTTCCGCCTTGTGAGATTTCAGTTTCATGGCTCAAGTTTTAGAGCCGCCCTAGGAAAAGTCAAATGGCTATAATGTTTTTAACAGCACATCCCTCGCGTAATTGATTTTTGATGCAAAATAGATGGAACCCCCGTTATCAGGATGGTTTTTGCGTATCATATTCCTGTGCGCCAAACGTATTTCATATTCCGAAGGTTTATAGCGCAGTTCAAGTATCTGCAGCGCTTCGCTCACTTCACCGCTAACAGAACTTACAGATTCCGGCTTAGCTGCCTGATATTGAACGCTATATTTAGCCTTGGCTTTCTGCTCAACGGCTTCTTCCAGATACCTCGCAACAAAAGGCATAAGAAATGGCAGGCTGAGCACCACCATATAGATAAGAACGGTCATTTTTCCCTCAATGTTTTGGTTATAAAACCTCAAAAATAATTTCCATTGCTTTCAAGGTCTCCACCAACTCACCAACCGAATTCTCAATCTTGTCACCATTAATGCCACGGAACACGACATGCGTGCCTACATGGCCATAATCATCAGCAGTCATATATGGATAGCTGCCAATCTGGATATCCGCATATTTCTTTTGCAACTCCGCCAAAGGCTTCGCAACCTTTGATTCGGCAACTTCAACCTTCACGGTTTTTGATAGAACGGCCTTCCCGTGCCTCAGCTTCGGAAGAATGTTATCCAGCATAGCCTGCATGATGCTCGGCACGCCCGCCATAACATACACGTTACCAATATGGAATCCCGGTGCCGCGCTTATCGGGTTAAGTATCAGTTCCGAACCTTTTGGTACACAAGCCATTTTGATTCTTCCGTCATTTAAATTTTCTTCACCACCGTAGTATTTTACTAGCAAGGAATATGCCAAATCATCACAGATTACGGGTACTTCAAACGCTTTTGCGACTGATTCCGAAGTTATGTCATCATGGGTGGGGCCAATCCCCCCGGTTGTGAATACATAATCGTATTTTTTACGCAGGGCGTTTACCGCTGTGACGATTTCACCCTCATCATCGGGAATAACGCGCACCTCAAGCAGCTCAATACCACATTTCCCTGTCATTTCAGCTATATATTGGGTATTTTTGTCCTTCGTCCGACCCGAAAGTATCTCGTTCCCGATGATTATCAGGGCCAGGCGCGGATTTTTATGATTTGAGGCATTTTGGTCAAAATTCTGCATTATCACTTCCCTCTGATAAGTTCTTTAATATCCATATTTTACTTGACTTTTCACTACTTAACAACTAGGGTACTCAGGTTAATTGACTCAACTATGGATATCAAGGCTCATTGTAGACTTTTCGGACTATATTCCGCAAGGCCAGCGGTAGCTTTGCTATGCGTTTTGCTGTCATCTCCAGCCTCTTCTGATGATAAGAGAATACCATACGAAGACAACGATGCCACATACTCTCTTCCTATGTACATCCCAAAAGTAGTACAACAAAAAACTGTACATTTTGACGATGACGATACGGATTATCTCGATAATGACGCCATCTATGCAGCACCGGTGACCACAGCATCACCAAAACCAGCCAGAAGGCCAGCACCGGCAACGGATAACGACAGCAACTATACCCTTCCCGGCGAATATTCCCCTACACGCAACAGAATCCAGTCTCCGACAGCTGCCGTACAGCCGCAATACCAGCAGCCCGTCCAACAATATCAACAACCTGCCTACCAGCAACCTGTCCAGCAGCAACCTGCACAACAACAATATCGCTCAAATCAATATTATTACCAGCAGTATAATTACGATGACCAGAACCAACCGCCAACATCGGGCCCTAAGGCTAATTATCCCACATATTATCAGTAACTTATAACAAAATTCATCCACCTTACGAGAAATCGCAAGATTTTAATTGAAAATAAACATATTGAATATAGTATCCGCCACATATGAAAAACCAATTTTATATTTCTCTTATCGCATTGCTGCTGGGGGCATCCAATGCGAACGCGGCTCCTGCCAACCATTATGACGATGATGAATTCTCTTCCTATGAGGAAGCGAATGATCCCATTGAGCCTGTCAATCGTGGCATCCATGAATTCAATCAGGTTATTGATGGTATAGTCTACAAACCTATCACCAGAATTTACCGCGGAGTTGTTCCTGTATGGGGACGCGACCGTGTTTCCAATGTTGTTGATAATATTGGCGAACCAGTAACCGTAGTAAACTCCGTCCTTCAAGGAGATGCCCAGAATGCCTTTACTTCCTTCTGGCGCTTTATTATCAATACAACTTTTGGTGTCCTCGGAACATTTGATGCAGCAACTGAAGTCGGTCTAAAAGAAAGAAAAGAAGATTTTGGCCAGACCCTAGCAGTATGGGGCTGGAAAGACAGTGGCTATTTCGTGATTCCGTTCATCGGCCCATCTACTTTCCGTGATACGCTTGGTATGGGCGTCGATTTCTTTATTGACCCTTTCACCAATGCCAATGTCGTTACTGAGCAGGGAAAATGGGCGATTGTTGGCGTACGCGCTCTTGACCTCCGTTCAAGGCTGCTTCCAGTAACAGATGATATTGAAAAGAATTCTTTCGACACTTATGCAAGCTATAGAAGCCTTTACTTGCAAAAGCGCAAAGATGATATTAATAATAGTAAGCTTCCTCCGGTGTATTAATCTCCGGCTTGGGTGGCCGACAGATAAGAGAGGATTTTACGTTATAGTTATGGGAATCTGGGTTTTTATTGGGTAACATGATATGAAAAAACTTCTTTCCGGGGTGCTCTTTCTCCTCATTGTTTCATTTACTTTTCCTGCTGAAGCGTCTAACTGCAAAGAACCGCAGGGCTTTGTGCAAAATATCACCGATGACGTAATAAAAATCCTTGAGAGTTCCACTGATAACAACCAGAAAAAAAGCCGGTTGAACAAAATGTTCCTTGAACTGGTTGACGCAGACTGGATGGCGCGTTTCGTACTGGGACGCCACTGGAAAACCATCAGCAACCAACAGCAATCAGAGTATTCCAGGGCTTACAAAGAATACCTTACTTCACAATATGTTAACCGCTTCACGGAATATACTGGCAAGGAAAAAATTACGACCACCGGCTCAACAGCCCTTAGCGGTAAAGACTCCCATTTTGTTACCACTCTTATCTCCAGCCCTGGTGAAGAAGATATAACCGTCGGTTTCCGGGTAAGAAAGGTAGGTTCATGCTATAAAGTAAATGACATTGTCGCAGAGGGCATCAGCTTAATCAATACACAGCGTCAGGATTTCAATTCCTACTTAAATAAGAACGGTTTTGATAAATTCATCGAATTACTGAAAACAAAAACCGCCGAAAATAAGAACGGCGCGAGAAAAAGTTAATAATCTCTAGCTCCACTCCAGCAGCGCCAGAATCACCACCCCTAATAGAATCCTATAATAGGCAAATGGCTTAAAGCCGTGCGTACTGATAAACCTTATTGCCACATCCACAACGAACAAAGCGGCAATGAATGCCATAACAAACCCAACCGCAATTACCAGAAATGAGTCCACGCTCAGCAGCCCCCAGTTCTTGTATAAATCAAATACTGTTGCGCCAAGCATTGTCGGTATGGCAAGAAAAAAAGAAAATTCAGTAGCAGCCTTACGTTCCAATCCTACTAAAAGCGAACCCATAATCGTCGCTCCCGACCGTGAAACACCGGGTATCATGGCAACGCTCTGGAACAAGCCGATCTTCAGTGCGGTTTTCCAGTTGATTTCTTCAATACCCCTGAACCGAACCCTTTTTACCAAAGATTCAATCAATATTATGGCTATCCCCCCAATAATAAGCGCTATTGCCACCACTTCGGGTAGGAACAACTCCTCTTTGATGTAATCATGCGCGAATACTCCTATAAGCGCCGCGGGAAAAAAGGCGAGCGCTATATTCACCAGAAATTTCTGGGATGAAGTATTTTTATGCGCAGTTATTAGCACCCCAAATAATTTCTGCCTGTATTTATAACAGATAGCAAGAATGGCTCCCAGTTGAATTACTATCTCAAACACCTGTCCCGGTGGCGTCCTCAAGCCCAGCATATCCCGGAACAATATTAAATGTCCGGTACTGGAGACAGGCAGGAACTCGGTAAGCCCCTCTACAATGCCGAGGATGAGCGCGTGGATATAGTCCATTATAGGATATGGGTAGATGTTATATAGTCAGGTTATCCAACTAAGGTAAAGCTGTCACCAAAAACTTATCGGTTTACCGAATTTGCCATTTCAAGCATCCTGTCCAAACTCATTTTTGCCTTGATGCGTATACTTTCCGGCACATCAAGCTCCGGCGCGCCATTTTTCATGCAAAGGTACAATTTCTCCATAGTATTCAGCTTCATGAATGGGCATGTATTACACCACGCACACGCCCCTTCCTGCCCCGGAACATCATAGAATGTTTTGTGTGGATTTAATTTTTTCATCTGGTGCATGATTCCAGGCTCAGTAAGGACGATGAATTCATCCTGCGCGGTTTCCTGCGTATATTTTATAAGGGCGGAAGTTGAGCCAATATATTCCGCATGGCGAAGAATTTCCTGCGGACACTCAGGATGCGCGATAATCTTAGCTTTAGAATGACGTGTTTTCAGTTTTATCAGTTCTTTTTCGCTGAACTGCTCGTGAACGATGCATGTCCCTTGCCAAAGCAGCATATCACGCCCGGTCTTGTGATTAAGATAAGCGCCCAAATGTTTATCTGGCGCAAAAATGATTTTCTGCTCCTTAGGCAACTGGCTCAAGATTACTTCCGCGCTGGAACTGGTGACGATAATGTCGGAAAGAGCCTTAATCTCAGCCGAGCAATTGATATAGGTAAGCGCAATATGGTCAGGATGAGCCTCACGGAATTTCCTGAATTCATTGGGCGGGCATGAATCTTCAAGGCTGCAACCGGCCTTCATGTCAGGAACGATAACTTTTTTCTGGGGCGAAAGAATCTTTGCCACTTCCGCCATAAACTTTACGCCGCAAAAAACAATCACATCAGCATCAGTTGCTGCTGCCTTGCGTGAAAGATCAAGGGAATCGCCCACAAAATCAGCAATATCCTGCAATTCCCCCTCTTGATAATAATGGGCAAGAATAACCGCATTCATTTCCTTTTTAAGGCGGAGAATCTCGTCTTCCAGGTCAAGAGTAGGGTCTATATCCCTTTCGGTAAGCAATAAACTCATTACTTTATCCAAATAAAAACGCCCGCAAATACGCGGGATTTGCACCTATTATATAGGAATAAATGCAGGCAAATCAATAGCAATTAAGCGCTGTAACTTACCATTTAATTGAACCCAGTATATTCGAATAATCATCAGTCCAGATAAAATCACTATCTGTAGTACTGCCCCATTCCCAGTTTATATCATTTTTTTGGGTAATCATATCTTTTAGTACCTTTTCCTGCCTGGCAATAGCCACCCACATTGAAGGTTTAAGATGTTTTTGCCCCTCTGTCGGAGAATGTTCCGTATAAACTGCGTAAAGCCCCAGCTTTTTGCTCACTGCCATCAAAACCTTTAATAAATCCAGATAGCGGTTTGATATATTGGCAGCTATGATGCCATCTTCGCTAAGCTTTGACGCATATATATCAAGCGCCTCCAGCGTTAATAAGTGAACGGGCACAGAATCCGAACTGAAGGCATCCAGAATAATGACACCATATTTACCATCAGCTTGTTTGCTTATATTCACCCTGCCATCACCTATATGCACTTCCTTTTCAGGCAGGCAATCCCTCATATATGTAAAGTATTCCTCAGCTATTTTCTGCACCGTAGGGTCAATTTCATATAAGTCAAATTGCTGATTTTTCTTACCGTAACAGTTAAGAATACCAACCCCTAAACCAACAACTGCCACAGGTTTATTTTTTGTTTTTTCATTACTATTTACAACAGAAAAAATATCCAGCAGAGGATAATAATATGTATTAACCCCTGTCATTCCAATACCATCGAATCGTTGGGTTCCATGAATTGTTGTGCCATGAATGAAAATCCGCTCGCCAGTGTTATTATCATGCGCGACCTTGCTTATCCCAAAAATACTCCGGGCTTCGTATATTATATTCCGTGAGTCGGAATCTTTCAAAATCAGGTAAGATAGAAAAATAATCATTGATAATGATATTATGGCAATAGTTGGCCTGCCGATGTACCTAAGTATTACTAGCATTCCTGTAACCAGCATTACCATATTAACTGATTTTGCTACGTATTGAACCCACTCCTTTCTCTCAGACAAAACCTCAAGCAATACAAACACCAGTACAACCGCGATGGATATATATATTAGAGAATTTAGAAGGAATTTTAAATCAGCCCTAATGTCCCTTTCACGGAATTCAAGCCATATGAATAATGACAGGAACAGGATGATGGCATACTCTGCTATGCTGTTAAATATCTCTGGAGCGATGAACGTATTGAAAATACCGCCCAGCACACCGCCCAATGACATGTATATATAAAACGAAGTCATATTGCGGGAGTCCTGTGGACGCGTGTCATATAACTTCTGATGCACCGTCATGCAGATGATAAATAAGGTAACAAGGTGAACCGCAATTATCACCGTAATTGTAATACTGCTATCCGCAATCGCATCTTTAATATAAATTATCATCGCCGTTGCCAAAGCAAAATGGCTGATTTTAGAACTCCCTATCTCCCTGCCCTTTTCCCCAAATACCAGTACAAAACTAAAAATATAAATACCGAGCGGGATAATCCATAAAAGCGGGAATGAAGCAATATCAAGGGTAATGTAATTAGTTACACCGTAAAGGAGGCTGGAGGGAATAAAAGCTAATGCCACCCATAACAGCTTATATGAAGCTGGTATCGTTGACTTATGAACATTGCCCACCTGTAGAACATTGCCTTTTGCCTTCAAAAGATAAAATCCTGCGATAACAAACAATATGAATAGAGCATAGAATGAGAAGCTGAATAAACTCCCCTGCTGAGCTAATGTAATATTGGACTCAATGACAAGAGGATAAGAAAATAATCCTACAAAACTCCCCGCATTACTTGCGGCATATAGCACATAAGGCTTTTTCTGCCCGCCAGACTTCGCATACCAGCTCTGTGAGAGAGGCGATGTTGCCGCAACCACGAAAAACGGCAATGCCACACAAATAATCAATGCTTTTATAAGCCATAA
Organism: uncultured Rickettsiales bacterium; assembly: GCA_964545245.1. Taxonomy (GTDB): domain Bacteria; phylum Pseudomonadota; class Alphaproteobacteria; order Rickettsiales; family 21-14-0-20-44-7; genus CAZJFC01. The sequence continues at coordinate 12,303 of CAZJFC010000006.1, read as the reverse complement.
TTGGGGGAGAATATCATCTGGCTCTTCGGCAAAAACAGCTTTAATATCCAAAGGCAGTACAGCTACCCAGGCAGTTAAAAATAACCCCAGATGAAAAATAACATTAAGTTTTCTGCTGGCATAATTATTCAGCACATGTGCATAAATATATGCGCATAGCAGCATGGCCTGAAAAAATACCATACAACCTGCCCAGACGAACGGCACCCCTCCTAAAATAGGCAAAGCCGCCTTCGCAACCATCGGCTGGATAGAAAATATGAGTACTGCACCAAGAAAATTTATAAGGAAATACAGAAAATTAAGCATACATTCCTTTTGACTTCCATAACCATTTTGTCCAGTTATTTATCAATAAAAATATAGTGGCATATTGCGATTAACTGGCGATGTAACTCAAACACTGATAAATTAACCAAGTTATAGCCGTTGACAGTAACCTTACGGAAAGTTAAAAGCCAGTCATGGCAATTGTTGTACAAAAATTTGGCGGTACCTCCGTAGCGAATATCGAAAGAATTCGCAATGTAGCAAAGCTCGTTCAGAAAGAAGCCAAAAAAGGCAATAAGATTGCCGTTGTTGTTTCCGCTATGAGCGGCGAAACTAATAAACTTGCTGGTTTTGTCAATGAGTTCAAAATAAAGAGCGAATCTGAATATGATACCGTAGTTTCCAGCGGTGAACAGGTCACTAGTGGACTTCTGGCAATAGCTTTGCAGGAACTAGGGCTCAAAGCCCGCTCCTATCAGGGCTGGCAGCTTGGCATTAACACCGATTCAAGCCATAGCAAAGCCCGCATCGCGGAAATCAATACCAAACCATTGCTCGACGGGTTCAAAAAAGGAGAAATTGCAGTTATTCCAGGTTTTCAGGGCGTAACTGAAGATGGGCGCATCACCACACTTGGCCGCGGTGGTTCAGACACTTCTGCCGTTGCCGTCGCTGCTGCGCTTAAGGCTGACAGGTGTGATATCTATACTGATGTTGACGGTGTTTATACCACTGACCCCAGAATTGTTCCTGAAGCAAGAAAACTTCAGAAGGTGGGCTACGAAGAAATGCTCGAAATGGCTTCATTAGGAGCGAAAGTCCTGCACAGCCGCTCTGTTGAATTGGCCGCAAAATATAAAGTTCCGCTTCAGGTACTTTCAAGCTTTGAAAATGTTCCCGGAACAATGTTAGTAGAAAACGAGGAAATTATGGAAAGACGTTTAGTAACAGGCATTGCATATAGCCAGAATGAGGCGCGTGTAACCCTTATCTCTGTTGAGAATACCCCCGGCGTAGCCGCAAAAATCTTTGCCCCGCTAGCTACTGCGGAAGTTAACGTGGACATGATCGTCCAAAACGTATCGGAAGACGGGAAAAAGACCGACGTTTCCTTCACCGTTCCGAAGGGCGAGTTGGATAAAGCTATAAAAACTCTCGAAGCTGCCAAGAAAGCTAAAAAACTTGGCTACTCCAAAATCATTTCCGACGGCAAGGTTGCCAAAGTATCGGTTATTGGCATTGGCATGCAGTCCCACTCAGGTATTGCCGCAAAAATGTTCGAAACCCTGGCTTCAAAAGGTATCAATATATTTGTTATCAGTACTTCAGAAATCAAAATCAGCGTGCTGATTGATTCCTCATATATGGAACTTGCCGTTCGCGCGCTCCATGAAGCTTATGAGCTGCATAAAATTCCAGCAGCACCTAAAAAGAAAATAGTTAAGAATAAGTAAACAGCCTCGCGCAAATCCTTCTCCACAGCCATTTGGCATACAAATTGCTATATACGCAGTATGGGTGTTATGTATATAAGCAATTCTGTGGTAGTCAATCCACAAACAACGGGCAAAGCGGCGCAGGCTGTTGAAGAATCCACATTCTTCGGACAGATATTTGACGCAATCAACCCGCTTCAGCATATTCCTATCGTTTCAAATATTTATCGGGCAATAACCGGTGACAGTATCAGTTCCTTTTCCAATATTGTCGGCGGCGCAATATTTGGGGGGCCGGTAGGCGCCGGCATTGCAGCAGCAACCGAAGTCGCGAATGCAGCAATCAATGAAATCACTTCTGATAGCAGCAGTTTTGCGGGTACTTCTGAAAGCATTAACCTGGCAGAGCTTAATACAGCCTCAGGAGCCTATAAAAAGGCCATGCGCGTTACCACATCTGACTGGCTTAACCATAATTTCAGCCATAATTCCATTACAGCCTAGACTTTGCGCTAAAAATCCTTATTTTGCCGTGGATGAACTCATTAGAAAGCCTTTGGAAAAGAGGTATTGATTTTTTCGGCACAGAATATGCCATTCTTGGTGGCGCAATGAGTTGGGTCTCGGAACGCAACCTTGTCGCCGCTATATCCAACGCAGGTGGTTTTGGCGTAATTGCCGCAAGCGCCATGCCCCCGGAATTGCTTGATGCGGAAATTAAAGCCACGCAGGAACTCACTAAAAAACCTTTTGGCGTGAACCTGATCACAATGCACCCGAAAATCGAGGAATTGATTGAAGTTTGCAGGAATAACAAAGTTTCCCATGTAGTATTCGCAGGAGGCCTTCCCAAAGACATATACATAAAAAAAGCAAAAGAATTCTCAAAAGTAGTGTGTTTTGCCCCTGCCCTGATTATTGCCAAAAAGCTGATACGTTCCGGTACTGACGCGCTGGTGATTGAAGGAATGGAAGCAGGCGGGCATATTGGCCCGGTATCAACTTCGGTTCTGGCGCAGGAAATCCTACCTCATATAAAGGAAGTCCCTGTATTCATAGCAGGCGGAATTGGCCGTGGTGAGGCCATCGTGAATTACCTGCAAATGGGCGCAAGCGGCGTCCAGCTTGGTACAAGGTTTGTTTGCGCGACAGAATCAATCGCGCATGAAAACTTTAAAAGACTATTCATCAAATCCGCCGCACGCGACGCGACCGTTTCAGTACAGATTGACCCCGAATTCCCGGTCATCCCGGTACGGGCCATTGAAAACAAGGCCACTGACGCATTTATAAGATGCCAGCAGGAAACCATTGCTGAATTCCGTAGTGGCAAACTTTCAAAAGAAGAGGCACAGCTAAAAATTGAACATTTCTGGGCAGGAGCATTACGCCGCGCGGTTATTGACGGTGATATTGAAAATGGCTCAGTCATGGCAGGACAAAGTGTTGGCATGGTTACCAAAGAGCAAAGCTGCAGTGAAATTATCAATGAGCTGATTCAGCAGGCAGAGCTTCAGTTACAACCCGCGGCTGCATGACCTTAGAATTTAATCTGATACCTGAGCACTACCCTTTCAGGATTCATATTGAGTTCGTAATTTGATTCTTCCGGACGGAAATTAAGTTCTATATTTTCCTTATCTATACCGCCCAAATCATAGCGGAAGCTCATATCAATTCCGTGATAATTATATGATGCTACATTGAAGTACTTACCCTCCACTCTTTCATCAACAAAATACGCAACATCTTTAACCGTATCACTATAAATTCCCGCCACTTTTAATACAGCAATGACCTTTTCAGCATCCTCGTATTTATCTTTTTTATCCTGAGAAAATTTTGGCGAAGGTTTTTCACCCTCCGCTGCTGCATTTATGCCCATCAGGAGGAAAACGCTAAAAGCCGCTACAGGCAACACTTTCCTCATAGCTTCATTATAGCAGAAGTCCTTTAAAAAAGGTAACGAATTACATATTGCATAGCAAAAACTTATGCTGCATTACAGCAATTTTATTGGCAGCAACTATTACTTTACGGAGATTTTATTTTTTAGAATAAATCCCTGGCAGATGAAAGGCATAGGTCAGCTATCCAGCACTAAAATCTTTGAATCAACCGGGTCATATTTTACCCATATCGAATCTCCCGAAGATAGGCTATCCTCCCCTATAAAAACCTTTCCTGCCTGAACTTGCCCGAATAATTCATATTCAACCACCGCAACTATATTATCCACCCCGGCCACAGCCTGTTTTGCCTGGTTCTTCGTTGCAGCAACCTTTTCTTTCGTGAACTCAATTGCCGTAACTATTGCATTTACCTGCGGCCATTTCCTTGCATCAACCACCAGCAGGTTTGGCGTCACCCACCCCTTTGCAACTTGCTCCCTTTGCTTTTTCTGGCGTTTACGAAGCCTGAATAAAAATGCCAGTAGCAGGAACGCTATATTCAGCGCCCAGATGGCATAACCTTCTTTGGTTGTTGGTAATATCTGCATGAATGATGACTCAGGGTTCATGCTGGGATAATAGCTAGATTTTTGAAGCTATCAAATCACCCATTTCTTCGGTACCGATTAATTTGCAACCCGGCTGCATAATGTCACCAGTACGGTAACCATCTGCAAGCACTGCTTTGATTGCGTTATCAATCGCGTCAGCGACTTCCGCGTTATCGAATGAATAACGGAACATCATTGAAAGGCTGGAAATCGTCGCAATCGGATTAGCTTTGTTTTGACCGGCGATATCCGGGGCGGAACCATGAACAGGCTCATAAAGCGCGAACTGCCTGCCGTTTGCCTGTTTAGCCCCTAGCGAAGCCGAAGGAAGCATGCCAAGAGAACCAGTCAGCATCGCCGCAGCATCGGAAAGAATGTCACCAAAAATATTTCCGGTAACCATCACATCAAACTGTTTAGGGTTGCGCACAATCTGCATCGCAGCGTTATCAACATACATATGAGAAAGCTCCACATCCTTATATTCCGCAGCATGGAGCTTGGTAATTTCCTCGCGCCACATAAGCGTTGCCTCCAGCACATTTGCCTTATCCACACTGCAAACTTTCTTGCCGCGTTTCTGCGCCAGCTCAAACGCAACGCGTGACACGCGTTTTACTTCATCCTCATCATATATCATAGTGTTGATACCCACGCGCTTGCCGTTACGCACCTCAATTCCGCGCGGCTGGCCGAAGTAAATATCACCGGTCAGTTCACGCACGATCATGATATCCAGCCCGGAAACCAGCTCTTTTTTAAGGGAAGAAGCTTCAGCCAGTTCTTCAAACACCACTGCCGGACGAAGGTTGGCAAATAGCTCTAATTCTTTACGGATGCCAAGAAGGCCACGCTCAGGCTTCAATGCAAAATCAAGGTTATCCCATTTTGGGCCGCCGACCGCGCCAAGAAGGATTGCGTCCGATTCTTTTGCTCTTGATTTTGTTTCCTCCGGGAATGGATGCCCGTGCTTGTCATAACCAGCACCACCAAGTGTCGCTTCATCAAGTTCAAAACCACCAACTTTGTTGATGATTTTTACAGCTTGTTTAGTTACTTCCGGACCAATTCCATCGCCAGCTAATATCAGAATTTTTTTCATTATCTCGCCTTAAATTTGAGTGTAATTTCTGCGATGCGTTTACCGTATAATTCGGCAGTTTTCAAGTCACTTTCCGGCGGAGTTATCTCCGGTGAAGCGTTATCTGACTTCGCCATTGGCCCAAGCGCACTGCCTAGACGGTTTATCTCCTTATCAGGTTTTGCGCCTGTACTGACCCAGACCATGGAGTGCTGTGCCGCAAACACCGCAAGCTGGATTAAAACATTAAGCTTGTCACCACTTGCGTCGCCGGAATTGGTGAATCCGCCTGCAATTTTATCTTTCCAGCTTTGCTTGAACCAGCGGGAACTAGTTTCATCCATGAATTTTTTGAACTGCCATGAAGTGCTTCCCATATATGTCGGACAACCGAAAACGATCGCATCAGCTTCGTCAAGCTTCTGCCAATCCGGCTCCTCCGCCTTCATAACTTCAGCCACGCCAATAATATTTGCGCCAACTGCCACACGTTCAGCTAGTTTTTGCGTATGCCCGTAACCGCTGTGATAAACAACTATAACTTTCGGTTTCATTATTCCCCTTTCATTATCCTTTGTTTCTGGCGGTTCCAGTCCTTTTTCTTGATGGATTCGCGCTTGTCATGCACCGCCTTACCTTTGCATAAACCCAAATTCACCTTAACAAAACCACGCTTATTGAAATAGAGCGAAAGCGGGATGAGCGTCAGCCCTTTTTCCTTCATTTTACCAATAAGCTTATTTATCTGCGATTTATGTAAGAGCAGCTTACGCGCACGTGTCGGCTCATGGTTCATCTTATTGGCCTGCTTATATTCAGCAATATTCAGGTTCACCAGCCAAAGCGCGCCATCTTTAATCTGCGCGAAAGAATCAACAATCGCCACCTTACCTGCCCGCAAGGACTTCACCTCAGAACCCGTAAGCATTATCCCAGCCTCAATGGATTCAAGAATGAAGTACTCGAACCGCGCCTTGCGGTTTTGCACAATATCCTTGTTTGGTGGGGCTTCCTTAGTCATTCAGGGAATATACACAAGAATTATGGTTTGTCACCAATCCTTGCGCTAGATAAGGCCAAGCTCTTTCATGGCAGCGTCAACCCGCTGCTTACTGCCTTCCGCAATTTCAACCATAGGCAACTTCATTTCGCCATTCCCGAAACCAAGTAGTTTAGCCGCATATTTCACCGGGCCGGGCGAAGTTTCACAGAACATTGCGTCATGCAGCGGCATGAGCTTGTTCTGAATAGCAAGCGCCTCCTCGGTTTTACCGGAAAGGCTTAAATTCTGCATTTCAGAGCAAAGTTTCGGTGCAATATTGGAAGTTACAGAAATAGTGCCACATCCACCAAGCTGGTTGATTTCATAGGCCAGCGCATCCTCACCGCTGATATATGAGAAATCATCGGTTAAATGAGGTTTAAAGTCGTGCAGGCGGTTCAAATCACCAGTCGCATCTTTGACGCCTTTGATATTTTTAATCTCCAGCAACCGTACCAGTGTTTCATTGTTGATATTGGCCACTGTACGCCCCGGAACATTATAAATAATCACCGGAATACTGATAGATTCAGCCACAGCTTTAAAATGCTGGTAAATGCCTTCCTGAGTCGGTTTGTTGTAATAAGGTACAACGATAAGAGCAGCATCAGCGCCGTTTTTTTCGGCAACACAGCTCATATCAACTGCTTCTTCGGTAGAATTCGAACCCGTGCCCGCAATAACCGGAATGCGTCCTTTCACCTGCTTGATGCAGAATTCAATAACTTCGTTGTGGTCATTGTGGTTCAGCGTCGGTGACTCGCCGGTTGTACCGCACGGGACAACACCGTGAGTGCCTTGCTCTATCTGCCATTCGATAAACCTGCCAAACGTATCATAATCGACTTTGCCGTTTTTGAACGGTGTAATAAGCGCAGTTATGGAACCTTTGAATTTCATGCATCCCTTTTAGACAATCAGCAATTGACAATCAACAATTAACTTTCTAAGCAAGAACCCTATGCAGCAGATAGTAAAAGGCAAAACAGGTGACTGGGAACTGGTAATCGGGCTTGAGGTTCACGCCCAGGTGGCCAGCGATTCCAAGCTTTTTTCAGGAGCGGCAGTAGATTACGGCGCGGAACCTAACAGCAACGTCTCCTTCGTTGATGCCGCAATGCCCGGCATGCTACCGGTGATAAATGAATATTGCGTTGAACAGGCAGTTAAAACCGGCCTTGCGCTTGATGCGCAAATCAACCTGCATTCAGTTTTTGACCGTAAAAACTATTTCTATGCGGACTTACCGCAAGGTTACCAGATATCCCAATATCTCGACCCGATTGTAGGCAAAGGCAAAATCCATCTTGACCTGGCGAATGGCGAGAAAAAAGAAGTAGGTATTACCCGCATCCACCTTGAGCAGGATGCCGGTAAATCCCTACATGACCAGAACCCGCGCTTTTCATACATTGACCTCAACCGCTCCGGCGTTGCGCTTATGGAAATCGTGACTGAGCCAGACCTCCGCTCTGCCGAGGAAGCCGGTGAGTTCATGAAAAAACTGCGCACAATTTTGCGCTATATTGAAACCTGCGATGCCGATATGGAAAAAGGCATGATGCGTTGCGATGCCAACGTTTCTGTTCGCCGTGCAGGCACTCAGGAATTCGGCACACGTTGCGAAATCAAAAACCTTAACTCTGTGCGTAACATCATCAATGCCATCACCTATGAAGCTGAGCGCCAGGTTGAACTGCTCGAAAGCGGTAAAATTGTTGATCAGGAAACAAGGCTTTTTAACGCTGACAACGGAACCACAGCCACCATGCGCAGCAAGGAAGACGCGCATGACTACCGCTACTTCCCAGACCCTGACCTGCTCCCGCTCAATATCACTCAGGAATTCGTTGATTCCATTCGCGCTTCACTTCCGGAACTGCCGGATGCAAAGAGAGAAAGGTATTTAAAACTTGGCCTTAGTGAATATGACTCATCCGTTCTGGTTGCCGAAAAAGAAACCACCACATATTTCGATGAAGCTGCGCAAGGCCGTGATGCCAAACTTGTTTGTAACTGGCTAACTGTAGAATTATTTGGTAGACTCAATAAAGAGAATAAACCAATCACCGAATCACCCGTTTCAGCAAAACAATTAGGTGAACTCGTTGGATTGATTCAGGATAACACTATCTCCGGCAAAATTGCGAAGGACGTTTTCGAAATTATGTTCGAAACCGGGCAGGATGCTGCAAAGATTGTTGAAGAGAAAGGCTTGAAACAGGTGACTGATATTGGCGCGATTGAAAAAATCGTGGATGAAATCATTGCCGCCAACCCGGATAAGGTTGCAGAATTCAAGGGTGGAAAGGATAAATTATTTGGATTTTTTGTCGGTCAGGTTTTAAAACAATCCGGCGGCAAAGCTAATCCATCAATAGTCAATGACCTGTTAAGAAAAAAACTTTCATAATAGTCTTGACTATATACCTGTTTTAATTAAGGAATGGTCTAATAAATCAGAAGGAACAACATGTCAGGAAGAACACTAACCCGCGCAGATATCGCATCCAACGTAACCCGCAAGCTTGGCGTGTCACAAATTGAATCAGCAGAATTGCTTGATGGGATGCTGGAAGAAATCTCCGAAGGCCTTAAGAAATCCGGCCTTGTGAAGCTTTCCGGCTTTGGAAATTTTATTGTCCATAAGAAAAAAGAACGCACAGGGCGCAATCCGAAAACAGGCAAAACTGCAAAAATTTCCGCACGGAAATCAGTATCTTTCCACCCTTCACAAATGCTAAAAAAGCAGGTAAATGGCTGATTTCAAAACCATCGGCGAGGTTTCGCTGGAGCTTGGGGTTGAACCACATACCATACGTTTTTGGGAAAAGGAATTTGAGGAGTTACACCCTGTAAAAAGAAGGGGTAACCGCCGATTTTACAGCGAGGAAGATGTTGCAATTCTTCATGAGATACGTAACCTGCTGCATAATAAGGGCTACACAATCAAGGGAGCCAGACAGGCAATGACTCAGAATAAAAATACACCCACAGAAAATAAACAAGCAGATTTTTTCTCGGACCAGAATAAAGAACCCAAAACCAGTGAAGCGCTCAACAAACTGCTGAGTGACCTGAAAGAAATCCAGAATATGCTGGAAAAGGTTTAACCTAATTCCTTACCGCTATTTTTAACCCGCCGCAGCTAAGCTCCGTAGCTTTCTGCATTTCCTCAATATCGCATTGTGCAAGCCCAACTCCTGACTGGGACGAGCGCATCTCACCAATGACCTTATCACCTGACTTTATCTCTGTCCCAAACGGCGGCAAACCATCCTTATTGGCAATAACATATATCGCCTTCTTAATCCCGCCCCTATATTTTGTACGCGCGGTGACTTCCTGCCCCACATAACATCCTTTGTTAAAATCCACGCCGTTAAGCTGCTCAAAACTATTCTGCATGATGAATGTCTTGTCAGGGATAAAATCGCGGGAATCAGGAACTCCTAACGATATCCGCAATAATTCATAATCCTCAAAGCTCCCATCACTATTTAACTTTTCCTTGGTAATAAAACGTTTTCCCAGTTTTGGGTTACGCGGATCCAGCACACCCTCCTCATGATTTGAATAAACAAAATAATCCGCCGATAAATCCCTGATTTCCACTTTTGAACGCAGCTTATACAGGGAAAGCTTTTTTACCAGTTCCGGCACTCTCTCTTTTATGACATCCAATAATATCTCATTACCTTGCTGGGATATTATAAAATCAAATAGATACTTCCCCTGCGGAGTAAGCATCGCAGCATATACGGCATGCTCTTCTGTAAGCCTATCTATATCATTAGTTATCAGGCCCTGCAGGAATTTACGTGAGTCCTCACCCGAGATTGAAACAACACCGCGGTCAAAAAGCAGGATCATAATGATATCTTAGTGGATTGTATAAGTGTCAGAAGAGTTAGCTTCAATTGCAGATTCTTCCATATGCCCCTGCATGGAGAGGTTTTGAACCAAAACCGCCGCCAGTGATTTTGCAAGGATAGGGTTCAGGAACTGAAGCTTTTTATGGTTACCATCAGCATCACTCAGCTTGAGATAAATTCCATCTGCACCCGGAACAATTGAAAAACTGCCAATATGCTCAACGTCACCGGGCTTAAGTGAATCAGAAGGTTTAAGCGTCGCCATAACCTCATCATCAGTGAGCTGCGGCCTTAAGACCTCAATATTAGACTCGTACTCAAACAGTTTTTTGGTATCCATAGGTTAAATCTAATCCTTCATGCGGGATATTTCAATGACATTTTTGTTAAATTTTAATGTCGGAGAAAAACCTTGATTTCCCTGAGGTTGAGAGCCTTGGTAAGCAAAATCCCCGCCAGATAGGTTGCCCCACCGGCCACAACCGTTACCAGCAGCGCGATATACACCCCAAAATCAGCCCAAAGGGCCTTCATAAGGTAATAGGAAACAGCCGCCATAAACGCTGAAACCGCCAGGGTCTTAACGGCACGAACCAGTGCGATATTCTCAAAATGAAACAAATCACGCCGCCACAGGATAAACCACAGCAATAAAGCATTTACCCATTGCGAAACGGTAGTCGAGATAGCAAGCGCCATATGGTCCATATGGTATCCTTTTATAAGCACCAGACTCACCAGAAGGTTTATAAAAATTGCGAAAACAGCTATTTTCACCGGGGTTTTGGTATCTTCCTTGGAGAAAAACCCCGGCGTAAATATCTTTACCAGCACGAAAGCCGGAATCCCTACAGAATACGCAATCAGGGCGCGGGTTACATTAATCGTGTCATTATGGGTGAACTCGCCCCTCTCAAACAAAACCTGAACAACCGGTTGAGCTATAACCACCAGCGCAAAAGCAGCAGGCACCGAAAGCATCCACGAAAGCTCAAATCCGCGGTTCTGCATATTATTCGCTTCAATCTGGTTTGCATCGCGGAACGCGCGGGAAAGCATAGGCAATAACGCAGTTCCCACTGCCGTACCGATAATCGCGAGCGGCAACTGGCTGATCCTGTCCGCAAAATAAAGATAAGAAACCGCGCCATCACTGACATATGAAGCTATCTGCGTGTTGATAAGCACGTTAATCTGGAGCACCCCTGCCCCTAGCGCAACCGGAAGCATTCTTTTTAACAGGAGCTTTATCTCCGGGCTAAGCCTTGGCATCCTTAGGCGGAGGACAAAACCGGCTTTTTTGCAGGAATAGAACAACGCGATAAATTGCACTATACCTGCCGCCAGAACCCCCCAGCTTAAAGCATGCGCCGGAGTTTCGGTATATTTGCTGAGGCCAATCATACCAATGATCATGGTCAGGTTCATAAGCACCGGTGAAAATGCCGCCGCAGCAAATCTGTTCACTGAATTCAGTATGCCGCCCTGCAACGAAACAAGTGAGATAAATATCAGATAGGGGAATGTAATACGGGTGAGCAACACGGAAAGCTCAAATTTTTCTGGATTCTTCTCAAAACCTGAAGCTAATAACCAAACCAGCCCCGGCATGAATATCTGGGCCAGAACCGTTATGAACAATAACGCGGCGAGCAGGACCGAATAAACTTTTTCAGCAAATTCCTTAGCCTCTTCATGGGTCTTATATTTGCCAAACATTGGAATGAAGGCGGCGTTGAATGCCCCTTCGGCGAATATGCTGCGGAACAGGTTGGGCAGCCTGAACGCCACAAAAAATGCATCAGATAACGCCCCCGCCCCCAGGTATTTAGCAATCAGGCTTTCACGGACATAACCGACTATGCGTGAAAGGAGCGTGAGTCCGCCGATACGAAATGATGATTTTACCAACGCCATATGCTGCTTGATAGACTAATTTCGGTAATTTACAAAATTTACTTGATTTTAGGAGGAATTTTCCCCATAAAGCCAATCCTTCGGTAATTTTATTATTACAGAAGAGAGTCAAGGGCTCGTAGCTCAGGTGGTTAGAGCGCACGCCTGATAAGCGTGAGGTCGGAAGTTCAACTCTTCCC